>NZ_JAOTGC010000002.1:0-192068 GCF_044427445.1 Streptococcus sp. 2020WUSS084
CAGGGAGATTAAATCCTGACTTCATAGAATGATTCCCGTCACGAATACGGATAATATAGGACCAATTTCTTTCTTGACAGTGTGCCATGACATTGTAGGATTCATACCCTCTGTCCATAATAACTAGTGCTTGCTCGAAAGGGACAGCTCTCCATCATATCAATAAAAGCCGCACGCTCATCAAACTCCCGATTATCCTGAATCCGTAAATCGTGATAAATCTCTTGTTCAAGATTGTAGAGAGCATTGATATGAATGAGATTATAGGGAATGTGATGTGGTCCAGTTTGAAAAGAGGTCGTTTTATCAGAACGATTTCTTGGTAGAATCACATCACTACCATCAACAGCTAAGATAGGAAGGTCTTTAGAGATTGGAATCTTAGAAGTGATATCCTTAAAAAGTGCCTGAAAAGCTTGGTGTTTAATCCGATACCGACGTTGAACAAAGGCAGATTGAGAGACAGGCAAGTTTAAATCAAGCAGCTCTTTGGCCAAGGTATTACCACCCATGGTCAGTATAGCTTGAATCATGGTTTTCATAGTTAGCTGACTTTTCCGACTAAAGTCCTTTTCAGGATGAAGCACAAACTGGTCGGCAGCGGAAACGATGGCGTTAATACTATCAAATAAGTGAGATTTGATCTGGTCAAGCATGATTTGGTTCCTTTTATTTTTAGTGTAACATAAAAAACTAACCTACCACAAAATGTGATAGGTTAGTTAACTTAATGACATTGCCTTTGGGAGCTCTTTTTTTGTAAAATCCGATGTAACAAGCTTGTTTTTTACAGAAAGCAGAAAATGTGGTAGAATGGAGTGATAAAACTATTTGAGGTAACGAATTATGACTGTTAAAATCAATACTAAAGACGGCCAAATCGAATTGACTGATGACGTGATTGCCACAGTTGTTGGCGGTGCTACGACTGAGATTTTCGGTGTTGTTGGGATGGCTAGTAAGTCTGCGATCAAGGATAATTTTCAAGCACTTTTGAGAAAAGAAAATTATTCTAAAGGTGTTGTGATTAAGACCTTGGAAGATGGTCGCATTGCAGTCGATGTTTATACTGTGATGAGCTACGGTGTAAAAATCAGTGAAGTATCTCGCAACATCCAAGAACGCGTTAAGTTCAACTTGGAAAATCAACTAGGTATCTCTGTAGATGCCGTCAATGTCTTTATCCAAAATATCAAAGTCGTAGGAGAATAATTGTGTCTAAAATTACAACTAGTTTATTTCAAGAAATGGTGCAGGCAGCATCAACTCGTCTGAATAAACAAGCCGAATATGTGAACTCACTCAATGTTTTCCCAGTTCCAGATGGGGATACTGGTACCAACATGGGGATGACTATTACCAATGGTGCTAAAGAAGTAGCAGATAAGTCTGCTTCTACTGTTGGAGAAGTTGCGCAAATTCTTTCTAAGGGCTTGTTGATGGGAGCTCGTGGAAACTCAGGTGTTATTACGTCGCAATTGTTCCGCGGTTTTGGTCAATCTGTTAAAGGCAAGGTTGAATTGGACGGTAAGGATTTGGCGCAAGCCTTTCAACATGGTGTAGAAGTGGCTTATAAAGCCGTTATGAAGCCAGTTGAAGGTACTATTCTTACTGTTTCGCGTGGGGCAGCCACTGCCGCTTTGAAAAAGGCAGAAGAGACTGATGATGCGGTTGAGGTCATGCGTGCTACTCTTGACGGTGCTAATCGTGCTCTTAAGAAAACGCCAGAGATGCTTCCAGTCTTGAAGGAAGTTGGTGTTGTCGATTCAGGTGGACAAGGTCTTGTTTACATTTATGAAGGCTTCTTGTCAGCTTTGACGGGTGAGTATATTGCTTCGGAAGATTTTGAGGCGACACCTGCTGTTATGTCTGAAATGATCAATGCTGAGCACCACAAGTCAGTTGCAGGTCATGTGGCGACTGAAGATATTACCTTTGGTTACTGTACAGAAATCATGGTAGCTCTTCGCCAAGGTCCTACTTATGTGAAGGAATTTGATTATGAAGAATTCCGTAACTACCTCAACGACCTTGGGGATTCCCTCCTAGTTGTTAACGACGATGAAATCGTCAAAGTCCATGTCCATACAGAAGATCCAGGTTTGGTCATGCAAGCGGGTCTTCAATATGGTAGCTTGGTCAAGGTAAAAGTGGACAATATGCGTGAGCAACATGAAGCTCAGGTCGAAAAAGAAGAAACTTTCCAAAAACCGACTGAACAAAAAGAGTATGCTATTATTGCGGTTGCTGCTGGTGAAGGTTTGACAGAAATCTTCAAATCACAAGGCGTTGACTATGTGATTTCAGGTGGTCAGACCATGAACCCATCAACAAAAGATTTTGTCAATGCTATTGAATTGGTCAATGCCCGCAATGTCATCTTGTTGCCAAACAACAAAAATATCTTGATGGCTGCTCAGACGGCTGCTGAGGTTGCAGAAGTTGCGGTTAAGGTTGTGGAAACTAAGACTCTACCACAAGGTTTTACTAGCTTGCTTGCTTTTGATCCAAGTCGTGATTTGGAAAGCAACTTTGAAGTGATGACGGCATCTCTCGCAGAGGTGAAAAGTGGTAGCGTGACAACTGCGGTCCGCGATACAACCATTGACGGTCTTGAAATCCATGAGAATGACAACCTTGGTATGGTTGATGGCAAGATTGTGGTTTCTAATCCAGATATGATGGAAACACTTGTCGCTACATTTGAGAAAATGCTGGATGAAGATAGTGAAATCGTAACAATCTATATCGGTGAAGATGGTGATGAGGAACTCGCTCAAACTCTTGCTGAACAGCTAGAAGAACAATTTGAAGACGTTGAGGTTGAAATCCATCAAGGAAATCAACCAGTCTACCCATATCTTTTCAGCGTAGAATAAACAAAATCGCAGGCTCTGGCTTGCGATTTTTTCTGTCGACTTGTCTACAATTTCCAGTAGACCTATGACAAACTACTGGGGCTATGGTATAATTAAAGACATGTATAGTCAGAATGAAAATGAATTGATTGCCATTGGTGAGAGAATTGGAAAAGCCTGTAAGCCAAATCAAGTTCTAGTATTATCAGGGAATTTGGGTGCTGGGAAAACAACTCTGACCAAGGGGTTGGCCAAGGGGTTAAAAATTGAACAGATGATTAAGAGTCCTACTTATACGATTGTTCGAGAGTATGAGGGGACTATGCCGCTCTATCACTTAGATGTTTATCGAATTGGAGATGACCCTGACTCGATTGATTTGGATGATTTTCTCTATGGAGGAGGTCTAACGGTTATCGAGTGGGGAGAATTACTGGATGTCAGTCTATTTGATGACTATTTGCTCATTCGTATAGAGAAAGAGGGAGATGGTCGACGATTGACAGTCGAATCTCATGGAGCTCAAAGTAGCGATTTAGCGAAGGAGTTCCAAAATGTCTGAAAAAGAAGTGTATTTTAGTGAAGCTGAACCAGCTGATGCAGCAGCTTTTATTGATTTTATGAATCAAGTTGCTAGAGAAACGGATTATCTGGTTATGGATGAGACTGGTTTTCGATTTAGTGTTGCTGAAATGGAGACCATCTTCGAGGCAGGAATCGAAAATCCTCGTGAATTGTGCCTGTTGGCTAAGGTTGGTTCGGAAGTCGTCGGCGCAATTTCTGTTAAGTCCTCTAAGCAGTTTCGCATTAGCCATATCGGAAATGTTTTTATTGCAGTAAAAAAAGCCTACTGGGGTCACGGTCTAGGGATGATTTTACTGGAGGAAGTATTGCATTGGGCAGAGGAAATGGATGTATTGAAGCGTTTGGAATTAACGGTTCAGGTTCGCAATCAGGCGGCAGTACATTTATATCAAAAACTAGGATTTAACATTGAAGGAACCCAGATACGTGGGGCTAGAACAGATGAAGGAGAATGGCTTGATCTTTATTATATGGGCAAGTTAATTGGTGAAGTATGACAATTGGAAAAAAAATATTCTTAATGTCTTTGGCTATTATTGGTTTAACAGTAGGTGCTGGCTTAATATATGGAGCCAGCTTGTTAAATTTTTCTACGGATGCTATTTCGAAAACATTTAAGCAGTTAGATGGAGAAGAAAAAATCACTCCGATTGATGCGACAGAGCCCCTAACTATCCTACTGATGGGGGTGGATATGGACCAAGCGACCCGTGGAGGAGATTGGGAGGGTGGTCGTAGTGATTCGATGATTTTGGTAACTGTTAATCCCAAGACTAAGGAAACCAATATGATGAGCTTGACTCGTGATATTATGGTTGAGATTGCAGAAGCGAATGGGGAGTCTTCAGGAACGGTTGAAAAACTAAATCATTCTTATAGCTACGGACAGGCACCGATGGCCATTGCCACGATCGAAAAGATGATGGATATTAACATTGACCGCTATATCGAAATAAATATGGATGGTCTGGTTGAGCTTGTTGATGCGGTTGGAGGTATTGAGGTAAACAATACTCTTGGCTTCCCTATATCCATTTCGGAACATGAGCCTGCCTACACCTCTATTGTCCAGCCGGGGAAACAGTTGGTAAATGGGGATCAGGCGCTGGTTTATGCTCGGATGCGCTATGATGATCCTGAGGGGGATATTGGTCGTCAGAGACGTCAACGTGAAGTTATAACGGCTATTATAAAAAAACTCCTTCAGTTAGACGGTTTTACCCAGTATAAGAAGATTCTGACTGCCATTTCTAATAATATGCGAACCAACATTGAGATTAGTCCTGCAACAATTCCAAATTTCTTGGGGTACAAGGACTCTGTCTCCAAGTTGAATTCCTATCAGTTGCGCGGTGTGGATCAAATGGTTGATGCAATCTATTATCAATTACCAACCAGCGAACACCTATTGGAAATGCAAAATATTTTGAAAAAATCTATCGGCTTAGAAGAAAAGACTGACTTAGTCACAAACGTGAAGGTTTACGAAGGACAAGTGGGATTACCAAGTCCAATCAACGTTTATGATGTATATACAAATCTCTTGTTGCTAGAAGCAAGTCCGTGGGCGGAACGCTTGGATCCAGAAATAGGGAATCCATCGGCTACTACGACTGTGACAACAGAAGAGCAGGTAACCGATTTTTCAACAGAGCCAGTACTCGGTGATGAAAACGGGGCACAATAATGTAGTCATTAGTTTTTCTTTTATTATTTTGACGAGCGAGTACTAAAAGCCTATAAAAATAGAGGTTGTTTGCAACCTCTATTTTTATATATTTGGAAATTCCCTATGTCAGGGAGTGCTATTCTCATTCTGGTATTTTTTGAGAATCTGTTGGATTTCTTCCAAGTTTCCTGCAATACTTTGCTGATAGACTCGAGTCTTATATTGTAAGTCAGAAGTCATTTCCTGCAAGGGTTCTTGAAAACTTTGGATAATGGCAAGTTGTTCCTGAATATTGTTCTTGCTCAGTTGAATATCTGATAGAAGTTGTTTGGTTTCCTGTACTTCTTTAGCGATTTTATCCCGATGCGTGACTGCAAGGAAGCTGGCGGTAGCGGCGCTTGCGGCTAAAATGATATTACGAAGTTTCATATTATTCTCCTAGATAGAGCTCTTGTGCCAGTTGAGCCAGGGCTGGGAAGTCAGGGGCGTTGGCTTTAAATTGAATGCTCAATCCATCTTGATTGTTAAAGCGTGGTAAGAGATGGATGTGTGTATGAAAGACGGTTTGCCCAGCGGCCTCCTCGTTATTATTAACGATGTTTAGACCACTAGCTCCAAGTTTTTCTTTTAACTGACGAGCGATGGTTGGCACAACAGAAAAGAGTGTGGCTGCAGCTTCTTTATCCAGATCAAGCACGTTTCGGTAGTGTTTTTTAGGGACAACCAATGTGTGTCCCTTTGTGACCTGAGTGATGTCTAAAAAGGCTAATACTTGGTCATCTTCGTAGACTTTTGAAGCTGGTATTTCTCCAGAGATAATTTTACAAAAAATACAATCCGACATAATGGCAACCTCTTTCTGGGATTTTTGTTATAATAATTATATCAAATTGTAGGAAGAAATGTATGTTAGAAGTAAAAAATGTAACTGGAGGATATGTCAATATCCCAGTTTTGAAAGATGTATCTTTTACCGTTGAGGATGGTCAATTAGTTGGTCTAATTGGTTTAAATGGTGCAGGGAAATCAACGACTATTAAGGAAATTATCGGTCTTTTGACCCCCTATCAAGGACAGATTGCAATTGACGGCCTAACTTTGCTACAAGGGGCTGAAAATTATCGGAAGAAGATTGGGTTTATCCCTGAAACACCAAGTTTGTATGAAGAACTAACCCTCAAAGAGCACTTGGAAGTGGTAGCAATGGCCTATGATTTATCCTGGGAGCAAGCTTGGGGACGTGTTGAGCACTTGTTAAAACTGTTTCGCTTGGATGAGAAATTGGACTGGTTTCCTGTCAATTTTTCAAAGGGAATGAAGCAGAAGGTCATGATTATTTGTGCTTTTATGGTGGAGCCGAGTCTGTTGATTGTTGATGAGCCTTTTCTGGGATTAGACCCTGTGGCTATCTCTGATTTAATCGCTCTTTTGGAGGAAGAAAAATCTAAGGGCACTTCCATCCTCATGTCCACTCACGTTCTTGACTCAGCTGAGAAAATGTGCGACTCTTTTGTGATTTTACATCAGGGACAGGTTCGTGCAACTGGAAATTTGGAGGAGCTACAAAGCGCATTTGGTATGGATGGTGCAAGTCTGAATGAAATTTATCTGGCCTTGACGCAAGAAGGAGTGGCTGGATGAAAGAATTGTTTCAACAACGCCGAATAGATTTTTTAAATCGTTGTTCCAAGTATCTGCGCTATGTTCTGAATGACCATTTTGTTTTGGTTCTCATGGTTTTATTAGGCTTTTTGAGTTTGCAATACCGCCAATTATTGTTGTCATTCCCTGAGAATCCGTTGCCGATTGTTTTTGTGGTTATTGCAATCAGTCTACTGGTACTAGTGTCCGGAAGAATTGCGACTTATCTAGAAGAAGCAGATCAAATCTTCCTATTGACCAAGGAAAAAGACATTCTGCAAGGACTCGAGGTTGCAGCCAGACGCACGGTCTTGTTTTGGTCCTCTATACAGGTGGTGGTTCAGCTTGTTTTGTTACCAATCTATTTGAAACTGGGTTTACCGGTGTGGATGATTGTAGCTGGTCTTCTTACTTTGTTGGTTTTAAAATGTCTTTTTGTCAAGCGCCAATTAGTGGCTTATCAGTCACAGGGAGTATTGGACTGGTCTAAGGCTATTCAAGATGAACAAAAAAGGAAACAGTCTATTTTACGTTTCTTTGCCTTATTTACGACGGTTAAAGGAATCAGTACGACTGTTAAACCGAGAAGCTATCTCAATGGAATCTTGCGTCTCGTCAAGTCGAGACAGACTTGGTTTTATCTCTACTTACGGGCTTTCTTGCGTTCAGGAGACTACTTGGGCTTGACGATACGTCTACTGTTGTTGGCGATTTTGTCCCTATTTGCCATTGAAGAATCGTGGTTATCCATCGGCCTAGTTTTAGTCTTTCATTATTTACTTGTCTTCCAGTTGTTGGGGCTTTACAAACATTATGATTATCAATATGTAACACAACTGTACCCTCTGGAGAAAGATTCCAAGAAAATCGGTCTTCAGAATTTGCTTAGAGTGATTTTATATAGTCTATTACTGGTGGAATTGGGCTTTGCTCTGCTATTTTCTAAAGAGAATACGATGGTAGTCGTCTTACTTCTCGTGGGGATTTTCTTGCATGAAATATATTTGCCTCTAAAATTAAAAAAATTGATTGACTAAATAGACGAAAATTAGTAAAATAGTAAGGAATTTTTAAAGGAGGAAAGGCATGCAGTTTGATACCAGTGGGCTACAATTACAGTCTATTGCAGGAAATAGTGGCAAAGCGTTTAAAGGCCTACGGTCAGACGGAACGCCAGTCTTTGTGAAGTATGAGATGCCTCCGATAGTGTCTGCTCTTGCGCGTGAGCAAATTACACCACCCGTTTTGTCAGCAAATCGTGAAGTAGGAATGGGACATCGTGTAGAGCAGGAGTGGTTGAATGGTCGTACCTTGGAGCGTCAAGATATGACTAGTAAACAGATTCGTCAAATACTGGTGAGAATGCACTATTCTCGCATTTTGCTCAATCAGGCTTTGCAGATGAATTATACCTATATGGAACCTCAGGATTTGGTTTATCGTTGGCAAAAAGAGGCGCCAACTAGATTGGGACAGAATTCTTATCTGCAATCTATCTGTCAAGATTTATTGAATAATCTACCAAGATTCCGTCAAGAGGTGGCAACATTTGTTCACGGAGATTTGCATCATAGTAACTGGGTAGAAACGACGTCTGGTTTGGTGTATTTGACAGATTGGGAGACCGCTTGTGTAACGGATAGGATGTTGGATGTTGCCTATATTTTGACGCATTATATTCCTCGTCAGTCCTGGGAAGAGTGGCTTCGGGCTTATGGCTACAAATATAACAGCACAGTATTAAATAAGGTTTATTGGTATGGCCAGCTTGGCTATCTAAACCAAATAGCTAAGCATGTAGAAAGCTACAATGTTTTGGCTGCAAATAAAGAAATTTATGCTCTACGGCAATTCCGTCAGAGTTTCTATAAGGAAGTATGAGAGTTAGAAATCGTAAGGGAGCGAGTGAGCTTCTAGCAAACAATCCCCAGTATGTTATCTCCAATCCAGAGGAGTGTAAGGGGAAATGGGCAGAGATTTTTGGAAACAATAATCCTATCCACATAGAAGTTGGTTCTGGTAAAGGTCGCTTTGTCACTGGTATGGCTGCGCAAAATCCAGATATCAACTATATTGGTATTGATATTCAGATGACCGTGTTAAGCTATGCCTTGGACCGTGTGCTTGAAGCTGGCTTACCAAATATAAAATTATTGCAGGTGGATGGTTCGAGTTTGACCAACTATTTTGCACCGGCAGAAATAGATCAGCTTTATCTGAATTTTTCAGATCCATGGCCTAAGAAACGTCATGAGAAACGCCGTTTGACCTACAAGTCATTCTTGGATACCTACAAGGAAATCCTACCTGAGAAGGGAGAAATCCACTTCAAAACAGATAATCGTGGTCTGTTTGAGTATAGCCTGGCTAGTTTTTCTCAATATGGCATGGTCTTGAAGCAAGTTTGGTTAGATTTGCATGCTGATGGTTTGGAAGGCAACGTTATGACAGAGTATGAGGAGAAATTCTCAAACAAGGGTCAAGTCATCTATCGTGTGGAAGCACAGTTTCAATAATTCCCTTAGTGGAAAATGAGGAGAGGTCTAACAGAGATCTTTTTCCTTTACAAATAGGGATAGATATGATAGAATAGTGGAAGTGAATAATGAGAAAAGGGGTTGGCGTCAGTCAACCCTTTCCCTGTACACGGATTTCTGTATATAGAATGAATGATAGTGCAAGGGAGTTTACTGTCAAAGGAAATAGAGAGTCCTGGATAGTGCGAACTATTTGAGTAATGTATTTCTAGCGACTGTAAAAGTAGGAGGTGTTTATGTCATCAATTATTGAATTGGTCACAGCAGCAATTACCCCCGCTATTCAAACTCCTTACGAGTTGGTAGATGTGGAATATGGTAAAATGGGCGGTGACTATGTCCTATCGATTTTTGTCGATAAGGAGGGTGGAATTTCCCTTCAAGATACGGCAGATTTATCCGAAAAGATCAGTCCGATTTTGGACACTATCAAACCAGACCCATTTCCAGACCAATACATGCTGGAGGTAACAAGTCCAGGTTTGGAACGTCCTTTAAAAACGGCAGATGCTGTTGAGAAGGCGGTTGGAAAGTACATCCATGTCAAGCTCTATCAGGCAATTGATAAAATCAAGGTTTTTGAAGGAACGTTGCTCTCCTTTGATGGAACAGACCTGATTATGGAGTATATGGATAAAACTCGTAAGAAGGAAGTGACTATTCCTTACCAGACGGTGGCTAAGGCCCGTTTGGCTGTTAAGTTATAATGCTCTTTCATGAGTATTTTATAAAGATATTAGACTTTAAGAAAGGACCTTTTGAGCGCAAAAGGAAAACAACATGAGTAAAGAAATGCTAGAAGCCTTCCGTATTTTAGAGGAAGACATGGGTATTAACAAAGCGGATATCATTGATGCAGTTACAGAGTCGCTTCGTTCAGCTTATAAACGCCGTTATGGTCAATCAGAATCAGCAGTGATTGAATTTGACGAGAAAAAAGGCGATTTCCATGTATTTACTGTTCGTGAAGTAGTAGATGAAGTATTTGATAGCCGACTAGAAATTAGTCTAAAAGATGCCTTGGCTATTTCATCAGCTTATGAAATGGGTGACAAAATTAAATTCCAAGAAGACCCAGCGGAATTTGGACGTGTAGCTGCTCAATCAGCTAAACAGACCATCATGGAAAAGATGCGCAAACAAAAGCGTGCCATTACCTTCAATACCTACAAGCAACATGAAAATGAGATTATGTCAGGTACGGTAGAGCGTTTTGATAATCGCTTTATCTATGTCAACCTTGGTACGATTGAAGCACAATTGTCAAAACAAGACCAAATTCCTGGTGAGGTTTTCCAATCTCATGATCGCATTGAAGTCTATGTCTACAAGGTAGAAGACAATGGTCGTGGTGTTAACGTATTTGTCAGCCGTAGCCATCCAGAAATGATCAAACGTCTCATGGAACAGGAAATTCCAGAAGTATACGATGGAACAGTTGAAATCATGAGTGTTGCCCGTGAAGCTGGAGACCGTACGAAAGTGGCTGTTCGTAGCCATAATCCAAACGTAGATGCCATCGGTACGATCGTTGGTCGTGGTGGTTCAAATATTAAGAAAATCACCAGCAAGTTCCACCCAGCTCGTTATGATGCTAAGAATGACCGTATGATTCCTACTGAGGAAAATATTGATGTCATCGAGTGGGTAGCAGATGAAGCGGAATTTATCTACAATGCTCTTGCACCTGCAGAAGTTGATCAAGTATTGTTTGATACAGAAGATGGCAAACATGCTACAGTCGTTGTACCAGATGATAAATTGTCATTAGCAATCGGTCGCCGTGGTCAAAATGTTCGTTTGGCAGCCCATTTGACAGGCTTCCGCATCGACATCAAGTCTGCATCAGAGTATGAAGCTTTTGAAGCAACTCAATATGCAACAGACGAAGTTGTAGAAAAAGTCGCAGAAGAACAAGAATAAGGCAAAAGGAGCAACCATGGCAAAAGCTAGAAAAATTCCCTTGCGCAAGTCTGTGGTGTCCGGTGAAATCATCGACAAACGGGATTTGCTCCGTATTGTAAAAAATAAAGAAGGTCAAGTATTTATCGATCCAACAGGCAAGGCAAACGGTCGAGGCGCCTATATCAAACTAGATAATGCTGAAGCTACTCAAGCTAAAAAACGTCGGGTCTTCGATCGTTCCTTTAGCATGGAAGTGGCTGAAGAGTTCTATGATGAATTGATTGCCTATGTTGAACACAAGGTCAAGAGGAGAGAACTTGGACTGGAATAAAAAACAGAAAATCTTAAATTTATTGGGCTTGGCCCAACGAGCAGGTCGCTTAGTTTCAGGCGAAGACTTGGTTGTTGAAGCCATCCAAAAAAAGCAGGCAAAGTTGGTATTCCTAGCTGACGATGCTGCTGGAAATTTAAGTAAAAAAGTAACAGATAAAAGTCATACCTATCAAGTAGAAGTTGTAACAGTGTTTTCAACACTGGAATTGAGTGCAGCTGTCGGCAAGGCCAGAAAAGTCCTTGCAGTGACAGACGCTGGATTTACAAAGAAGATGAGGTCTATTATGGAATAGAACAGGAGGACAAGGCATTGTCTAAGAAGAGATTGAATGAAATAGCCCGTGAATTAGGCGTCAGCAGTAAGGAAGTTGTTGCTAAGGCTCAAGAATTGGGTTTTGAAGTCAAAAGCCATGCTTCAAGTGTAGATGAAGCAGGTGCTAAACGCTTGGCTGATAGCTTTAACCAAAAAGTAGAAGCGCC
The DNA here is from genome assembly GCF_044427445.1 of Streptococcus sp. 2020WUSS084. NCBI lineage: Bacteria > Bacillati > Bacillota > Bacilli > Lactobacillales > Streptococcaceae > Streptococcus > Streptococcus sp. 2020WUSS084. The sequence continues at coordinate 12,009 of NZ_JAOTGC010000002.1, forward strand.
TAAACCAACAGCGAAAGTTCAGCCGGTAGAAAAGCCAGCAGCAACCAAGGCTGAGGTCGTAAATGAAGACGCACCTGCACCAACACCTAAGGAAGAAACGAAAGCGGCTACTCCAGCAACACCACACCGTCCACAGAGCCGTAACTTTAAGGCAGAACGGGAAGCACGTGCCAAGGAGCAAGCAGCTAAACGAGCACAAGGTAAAGGTGGTCAAGGCAAACAAAATCAAGACCGTCGTGATAACCGTCAACAAGGTCAAAACCGTCCAAATAATGACCGTAATGACCGACGCGATAATAGACGTGAGCAAGGTTCAGATAAACGCAAGGACAATCGTTTTGGTGACCGTCGCGACAATCGTCGCCAAGACAACCGTTCAGGTCAACCAGCCCGCTTTGAGCAAAAAGAAGTTGCAAAACCAGCAGCACCGAAAATTGACTTCAAAGCGCGTGCTGCTGCTTTGAAAGCAGAACAAAATGCGGAGTATGCTCGTACCAGTGAAGAACGTTTTCGTCAGGCTCAGGAAGCTAAAAAGCAACCTAAGAAGCCAAAAGAAATTAAGTTTGAAGAACCGGTTGTGGAAAGCAAACCATTTGTGAAGCCTGCACCTGTTGCATCGGTACCAGAGCAAGTTGCAGAAACTACTGTAGATACCCGTCGTAAGAAACAAGCTCGACCAGATAAAAAACGTGACTTTAATAGTGACGAAGAAGATGGTCCACGGAAACAACAAAGAAATCGAAATAGTCAAAATCAAGTGAGAAATCAAAGAACAAGTAACTGGAATAACAACAAGAAAAATAAAAAAGGCAAGGCTAACCAACCTGCTAAACCTGTCACAGAACGCAAGTTCCACGAATTGCCAACTGAATTTGAATACACTGCTGGCATGACCGTCGCAGAAATTGCAAAACGAATCAAACGTGAACCTGCTGAAATTGTGAAAAAACTCTTCCTTATGGGAGTTATGGCGACTCAAAACCAATCTTTGGATGGAGATACTATCGAACTCCTCATGGTTGATTATGGTATTGAAGCGAAAGAAAAGGTAGAGGTCGATAACGCAGATATTGAGCGTTTCTTCGTAGAAGAGGGCTACCTCAATGAAGAAGAGATGACAGAACGCCCACCTGTTGTGACTATCATGGGACACGTTGACCATGGTAAAACAACCTTGTTGGATACCCTACGTAATTCTCGTGTTGCTACTGGGGAAGCTGGAGGTATCACACAGCATATCGGTGCTTACCAAATTGAGGAAGCTGGTAAGAAAATTACCTTCTTGGATACTCCAGGACACGCGGCCTTTACTTCTATGCGTGCACGTGGTGCATCTGTTACCGACTTGACCATCCTAGTTGTTGCTGCAGATGATGGTGTCATGCCACAAACAATTGAGGCTATCAACCACTCAAAAGCGGCTAATGTACCAATCATTGTAGCTATCAACAAGATTGACAAGCCAGGTGCAAACCCAGAGCGTGTCATCGGTGAATTGGCTGAGCACGGTGTTATCTCAACCGCTTGGGGTGGAGAATCTGAATTTGTAGAAATCTCAGCTAAGTTTAACCAAAACATTGATGAATTGTTGGAAACTGTTCTTTTGGTTGCTGAAATCCAAGAACTGAAGGCAGACCCAACTGTTCGTGCGATTGGTACAGTTATCGAAGCTCATTTGGATAAAGGGAAAGGTGCGGTTGCAACCCTCCTCGTTCAACAAGGGACACTTAATGTTCAAGACCCAATCGTTGTCGGAAATACCTTCGGACGTGTTCGTGCCATGACAAATGACCTTGGTCGTCGTGTTAAAACTGCTGGTCCATCTACACCGGTATCTATTACTGGTTTGAACGAAACGCCAATGGCTGGCGACCATTTCGCGGTTTATGAAGATGAAAAATCAGCTCGTGCAGCAGGTGAAGAACGTGCTAAACGTGCTCTTCTTAAACAGCGTCAAGCAACGCAACGAGTTAGTCTTGAAAACCTCTTTGATACCCTTAAAGCAGGTGAGGTTAAGTCAGTTAATGTGATTATCAAGGCCGACGTACAAGGTTCTGTTGAAGCTCTTGCATCATCGCTTCAAAAGATTGAAGTAGAGGGAGTACGTGTCAATATCGTCCACTCTGCAGTTGGTGCTATCAATGAATCAGATATTACTCTTGCGGAAGCTTCAAATGCTCTTGTGATTGGTTTCAACGTTCGTCCAACAGCTGAAGCGCGTAGCCAAGCTGAAGCAGATGATGTTGAAGTACGTCTTCACAGCATCATTTACAAGGTTATCGAAGAAATGGAAGATGCCATGAAAGGTATGCTTGATCCAGAATATGAAGAAAAAATCATTGGTGAGGCAATCATTCGTGAAACCTTCAAGGTATCCAAAGTTGGAACAATCGGTGGTTTCATGGTCGTACGTGGTAAGGTTACCTGTGATTCAAGTGTTCGAGTTATCCGTGATGGTGTTGTAGTATTTGATGGTAAACTAGCTAGTTTGAAACGCTATAAAGATGACGTGAAAGAAGTTGGTAATGCCCAAGAGGGTGGTTTGATGATTGAGAACTACAACGACTTGAAAGTTGATGATACCATTGAAGCTTACATCATGGAAGAAATCAAAAAATAATATTTTCTCACTGTCAAAGTCATAGACAAGTGATTTTGTCGAGGAAGTGACAATTTAATAGATTTTAGTAGGTTTTAAAGCAATAGTTTTTTATCTACTTGGATTATTCAAGCTGGGGAAACTCAGCTTTTCTATCATCTAAGAAAGGAAATAATATGGCGAATCATTTTCGTACAGACCGTGTCGGGATGGAAATCAAGCGCGAAGTCAATGAGATTTTGCAAAAGAAAGTTCGTGATCCACGTGTGCAGGGAGTGACCATTACAGATGTTCAGATGGTCGGCGATTTGTCAATGGCCAAGGTTTACTACACAATCATGAGTAATTTGGCATCCGATAATCAAAAAGCACAAACGGGTCTTGAAAAAGCGACGGGAACCATTAAGAGAGAACTTGGTCGTAAGTTAACTCTTTATAAAATTCCGGATTTGGTCTTTGAAAAAGACCAATCAATTGAGTACGGCAATAAAATTGACCAAATGTTGCGTGCTCTTGATCAGAAAGATTAACAACAAAAGTCGGATGGAAACATTCGGCTTTTTCTGGCTCGGATGCTTTGTTCATATATGGTGGCGTTTACAAGCCCTCGGAAAGATGTTATACTAAGACCAAAGATAGAGCACAGGAGGAAGTTATGAAAACATTTATTAGTAAACTGATGTTAGTGTCCACGGTTGTACTATTAGCTGCTTGTCAGTCTAATCAGGTAAAAGGCGGTGAGAGTTCTAGTTCTAGTGCTTCAAGCCAAGTTTTAGATGGTTCTAGTTTGCAGCAAGCGTCAACAATAGCATCTAGCTCCGCGACGCAAGCATCCTCAGTGACCACTCCTGAGCTAAGTGAAGTATACCAATCAGTTATTGATCGTTATCAAGCGAATCTGGGTCAGCCTGCTGAGGCAATCAATCAGGATGAGGTCAGTAGCTATCTGAGCTTATTAACTAGCCAGGGGCAAGAATACAGTGGAATATTTTATAGTTTGTATGATGTCAACCATGATGGTACAGAGGAGCTGCTTCTAGCTTTGGACAAGTCGGGAGAATATGTCTTAATTGACCTCTATACTCAGCTTGCCGATGAGAGTCTACGTTTGGTGGATAATTTCCGCAATCTTGGATTTGAAATTGGACCGAACGCCCTACTTCGTCCTTTACAGGATGGAACATACTTATTTGAAGGAGCTGGTATTTTTCGCATTTATCAATACAATGCAATGATTCCAGGTTTAAAACGGATTTCTGAATCAGATACCAATCCTGAAACTTCTCCCTTTCTTGAGTTGAAAAGCTTGCATTGGGTTAAGCTATAGATTTTATCAATGATTATTCCTAGGCTGGGTTTCCCGGCCTTTTGTAGTTCCTAAGAACTTTAAGTTTTCTTTTGGCAATCTTTAATCTTTCTTTTAGGAAGGAAAGGTAAACTAGGAACATGTCAGGAAGGGATACGACTTCCTAAAGAAAGAAAAGGAATCTACATTATGAAAACAAATCTTAAAAAATTACTTTACTCTGGTGTTACTCTTATGAGCCTTGGTGTCTTAGCAGCATGTTCATCTACTTCAAGTTCAACGACTACTTCAAGCTCAGCAGCAACTAGTCAGACAAGTGTAGCGACAACTTCAAATAATAGCACTTCATCAGATTCAAGTTCGTCAACTATTGACTGGTCAGCCCTTCCAACGACAGAAGTGAAGCTTTCAAATGATGGCTTGAAAATTACTGAGGGTGGAACCTATATTTTGACTGGTTCAACAACAGCTGGTGTAACGGTTGAAACAGATGCCAATGTTCGCATCATTCTAGCAGGTGCTGAGATTTCAAGTTCAGATACAGCAGCAATCAATGTTATTAATGCTGACAATGTTGAATTGGAAATCAAAGATGGTACGACGAATACAGTGAAAGATACCAGCAATCATACAGACACCAATATTGAAGGGGCTATCCATGTTGAAGCTGATTTGACCATTACAGGAAATGGTAGCCTGACCGTTGAAGGCAACTTCCAAGACGGCATCGTATCGACAGATGACCTTGTCGTGAATTCAGGAAACATTACCGTCACTGCAGTGGATGATGGTATCCGTGGTAAGGATTCATTGACAATCAATGGTGGTACAATCAATGTAACAGCAGGTGGTGATGGTATCAAGTCTACAAATGATACAGATACTACCAAAGGTTATACAACTATCACAGGTGGTGAAATTACTGTAAAAGCAGGTGATGATGGTATTAAAGCGGAGACGGCTTTGACAATTGACGGAGGTACCATTACAGTATCAGAATCAGCAGAAGCTCTTGAAGGAACGAATATCACTATTAACGGTGGTACATTAGATGTTTACGGTTCAGATGATGCTATTAATGCGGCAAGTACAACGTCATCAGAAATCTTCATCAAGGTAACTGGCGGTGACTTGAAAGTAGCTGTAGGTAGTGGAGATACGGATGCCTTTGATGCTAATGGAGACATTTATATCTCTGGTGGTACAATTGATGTAACAGGTCAATCTGCTTTTGACTTCGACGGAACTGCTGAATTGACAGGAGGTACTGTGACAGTTAATGGTGAGCAGATTACTCAAATCACAGCAACAGGACCAGGTGCTGGTGGCCACGGTGGCTGGTAATCAATAATAATACAAAAAGGTCTGAGTTGACGAACTCAGACCTTTCGTTTGCTTTCCATATTGGGAAGATTGATTTTGTATTTAATTACCAATAATCGAATGATTAAAGAAATGGTAAAAATAGTGATGAAGGTTGGAATTTGTGGTAATTTCCAATTTACAACGCAAAGATGATAGAGGACTCCTGAGAAAAATGCAAGGACAGCATAGACATCTTCTTTAAGAACAATAGGTGTTTCATTGACGAGTAAATCACGGGCGATTCCGCCTCCGACACCTGTCAAAGCTGCCAGAATACCACTGGTTAGAGCGTTTAGCTGGAGAGAGATGCCAGTACTGGCTCCAATGAGGGCGAAGATGGCTAGACCGATTGCATCAAAGATAAGGTTTGTCTGGGAAAGGAAATGAATCATCTTCTTATCAAGTGGATTGTCCTGCTTTAGATTGATAACAATCAAGTACATGCTAATCGCTACTCCGAGAGATAAATAGATGGCTGTAGGATCAGTCAAGGCGGCAGGAATGCGATTGGCCATTGTATCTCGAATAATTCCCCCACCAACGGCGGTAATGATGCCGAGCAAGCTAATTCCAAAAATATCTAACTTTTTCTTAAATCCTTTTACGGCCCCCGAAACAGCAAATGCGATAGTGCCTATGTAGTTACAAATCATAAGAAATAAATCGAATTCCATAAGAACCTCCGTACCTATATTAACAGAAAGAAAGACGGCGTGCAAGCTTATTTCAAAGTTTGTGAAAAAAGTTTCAAACAAGTAAAGTGAATCTTTTGAGGATTTGTGAAAAAACGCACTAAATCAAGGTTTTCACGAAAATTTCTGTAAAAAGAAAACGGTTCAATTACTTGCCATTTGTGAAATATTGGTCTATCATAGGAGGGTAAGAGAAAACCTTTGGAGGAAATTATGGTATCTATCTCAAAAGAACAACATTTGGACATGTTCTTGAAAATGCAACAAATCCGTGATGTTGATATGAAATTAAACAAATTAGTGCGTCGCGGTTTCGTACAAGGTATGACTCACTTCTCAGTCGGTGAAGAAGCTGCGGCTGTTGGACCTATTGCTGGATTGACAGATAAGGACATCATCTTCTCACACCACCGTGGTCACGGTCACGTTATTGCAAAAGGTATTGACATCAACGGCATGATGGCTGAGCTTGCTGGTAAGGCAACAGGTACATCTAAAGGCCGTGGTGGTTCTATGCACTTGGCTAACGTGGAAAAAGGAAACTTTGGTTCAAACGGTATCGTAGGTGGTGGTTATGCCCTTGCGGTGGGTGCGGCCCTTACGCAACAATACCTCGGTACAGATAACATTGTTATTGCCTTCTCAGGTGATTCAGCTACTAACGAAGGTTCCTTCCACGAATCAATGAACTTGGCAGCTGTTTGGAACTTGCCAGTTATCTTCTTCATTACAAACAACCGTTACGGTATTTCAACTGACATTTCTTATTCTACTAAGATTCCTCACCTCTACCAACGTGCTGCTGCATACGGTATTCCAGGTCATTATGTTGAGGATGGTAACGACGTTATTGCCGTTTATGAAAAAATGCAAGAAGTCATCGAGTACGTTCGTGCAGGAAATGGTCCTGCCATGGTCGAAGTTGAATCGTACCGCTGGTTTGGTCACTCAACTGCCGATGCAGGTGTTTACCGTACTAAAGAAGAAGTCAATGAGTGGAAAGCAAAAGACCCACTTAAGAAATACCGCAAATACTTGACAGAAAACAAGATTGCGACAGACGAAGAATTGGATGCCATCGAAGCACAAGTCGCAGAACAAGTAGAAGCATCTGTGAAATTCGCACAAGAAAGCCCAGATCCAGACATCTCAGTAGCTTACGAGGATGTGTTTGTAGACTAACGTAAGAAGTTTGACTAAGTTCTAAAGAGCAAGTCAAACTAGGGTAGTTCGAGTAGCTATGACGCTTGATTACAATGAAGTAATTGATTAGTTTTCTATATTTTACTTGTTACAGTAAAGATAAATTGATATAAATTAGGAGTAAAAAATGGCTGAAACAAAAGTAATGGCCTTGCGTGAAGCGATTAACTTGGCTCAAAGCGAAGAAATGCTTAAGGATGAAAAAGTATTCTTGATGGGTGAAGACGTCGGTATCTACGGCGGTGACTTCGGTACATCTGTTGGTATGTTGGACGAGTTTGGTCCCAAACGCGTTCGCGACACGCCTATCTCTGAGGCAGCAATCGCTGGTTCTGCAGTTGGTGCGGCTCAAACAGGTCTTCGTCCAATCGTTGACTTGACTTTCATGGACTTCATCACAATTGCCCTTGATGCAATTGTTAACCAGGCTGCCAAAACCAACTACATGTTTGGTGGTGGCTTGAAGACACCTGTAACCTTCCGTGTGGCATCTGGTTCAGGTATCGGTTCAGCGGCGCAGCACTCACAATCTCTTGAAGCTTGGTTGACTCACATTCCAGGTATCAAGGTGGTTGCACCAGGTACTGCTAACGATGCAAAAGGTCTTTTGAAATCATCTATCCTTGACAACAACCCAGTTATCTTCTTGGAACCAAAAGCTCTTTACGGTAAAAAAGAAGAAGTGAACTTGGATCCTGATTTCTACATTCCACTTGGTAAAGGCGAAATCAAACGTGAAGGTACTGATGTAACCATTATTTCATACGGTCGTATGTTGGAACGTGCCTTGAAAGCTGCTGAAGAAGTGGCTGCTGAAGGTATCAGCGTAGAAGTGGTTGACCCACGTACCCTTATCCCATTGGATAAAGAATTGATCATCGAATCTGTGAAGAAAACTGGTAAGGTTATCTTGGTTAACGATGCTTACAAAACAGGTGGTTTCATCGGTGAAATCGCATCGATCATCACAGAAAGCGAAGCCTTTGACTACTTGGATGCACCAATCATCCGTATCGCTTCAGACGATGTACCAGTTCCTTACGCAAACATTCTTGAAAACGCAGTATTGCCAAACGTAGAGAAAATCAAAGCGGCAATCTATAAGCAAGTAAACAAGGGTTAATCTTATCGTCATCCGCTTATCTTTTCTGGCTGTGTTGATTTGGCTTGCCTAACGTCAGTTATGCCTGCACTAAATCGCCTTATCAGAAAAGCAATCGGAAAGACGATAACCCTAATATGCTAGAAATAAAATGTTCTAGCATGACTAAGAATGCTTGGAAAAGAATTGAGCCGCTTCGATTATCGAAGTCTGGTTTGGTTCTTGACAAGGTAAGAAACTGAAAGAAAGGAATTGAACCCGTCCGGAAAACTCGGAAAAAAGGTAAATCGTTACGAAAATCAGGATTTTCGACGATTTCCTATTTTTCATTCGTTTTCTGTTCGGACTTGGTATCTTAATAATGGCTATTGAAATCATTATGCCTAAGCTCGGTGTGGACATGCAAGAAGGTGAAATCATCGAGTGGAAAAAACAAGAGGGCGATTTTGTCAACGAAGGCGACGTCATCTTGGAAATGATGTCTGACAAGACCAGCATGGAGCTGGAAGCAGAAGAGTCAGGCGTCCTATTGAAAATTGTTCACGGAAACGGTGCTACCGTTCCTGTAACAGAAGTTATTGCCTACATCGGTGCAGAAGGTGAGACGGTTGAAGTCGGCGCTTCATCTGCTCCGGCTGTTGAACCAGCAGCGGCTATTGAAGAAGTACCTGCAGGTCGTACGCCAGTAATCGTTGCTCCTGCAACTGCTGCCAAACCACAAGGTGGTGGCAAGGTTCGTGCGACTCCAGCAGCACGTAAATTGGCGCGTGAGCTTGGAATCGACTTGGGTCTTGTTCCAGGAACAGGTGCTAACGGTCGTGTCCACAAGGTTGACGTCGAAGACTTCAAGGGAGCAGCTCCAAAAGCAACTCCGCTTGCAGCCCGTATTGCAGCAGACCAAGGTGTTGACTTGTCAACCCTTACAGGTTCAGGTGTCAACGGTAAGATTGTCAAGAACGACGTTCTTGCAGTACTTGCTCCTGCAGCTGTAGAAACTGCTGCTCCAGCACCAAAAGCAGAAGAAAAACCAGCTAAAGAATTGCCAGAAGGTGTTGAAATCATCAAGATGAGCCCAATGCGTAAGGCTATTTCAAAAGGTATGGTCAACTCTTACTTGACTGCTCCGACATTTACACTTAACTACGATATTGACATGACCAACCTCATGGCACTTCGTAAGCAAGTCCTTGAGCCAATCATGAACAAGACTGGTTTGAAAGTAACCTTTACAGACTTGATCGGTCTTGCGGTTGTTCGTACTTTGATGAAAGAAGAACACCGTTACATGAACGCATCTTTGATTAACGATGCACAAGAAATCGAATTACACAAGTTCGTCAACCTTGGTATCGCAGTGGGTCTAGATGATGGCTTGGTGGTTCCAGTTGTTCACGGCGCAGATAAGATGAGCTTGTCTGACTTTGTGGTGGCTTCGAAAGATGTCATCAAGAAGGCTCAATCTGGCAAGTTGAAGGGGGCTGAAATGTCAGGTTCGACCTTCTCTATCACCAACTTGGGTATGTTTGGTACTAAAACCTTTAACCCAATCATCAACCAACCAAACTCAGCAATACTTGGTGTAGCATCAACAGTTCAAACACCAGTTGTTATTGATGGTGAAATCAAGATCCGTCCAATCATGGCACTCTGCTTGACCATCGACCACCGTATCATTGATGGTATGAATGGTGCTAAGTTCATGGTTGACTTGAAGAACTTGCTGGAAAACCCATTAGAATTGTTGATCTGAGATAAGATGCAAAAGGCGTTAAGAAAACCGTATGCAAATAGGAAATCAACGATGTGCCTTGAGGCACGAGGCGATTTATCTTTTTCAATAGGTTTTTAGCCTGTGCTCAATTTGGTAAAGAGAAAAAATAAAGAAAGGGAATAAGAGCGAGAGAGTTTTAGCAATTGAACCCGAGCGGAAAGCTCGGAAAAATAGATAAATCGTTTAGAAAATCAGGATTTTCTACGATTTCCTAATTTTTCAGTCGCTTTCTCTTCGCTCTTGGTATCTTAAACATGGCAATTGAAATTATTATGCCGAAACTTGGTGTAGATATGCAAGAAGGCGAAATCATCGAGTGGAAAAAACAAGAGGGTGATTTTGTCAACGAGGGTGATGTTATCTTGGAGATGATGTCAGACAAGACAAGTATGGAATTGGAAGCGGAAGAATCAGGTGTTCTTTTGAAAATCGTTCATGGTAACGGTGCAACTGTTCCTGTAACAGAAGTCATTGCTTACCTTGGTGCAGAAGGTGAAACTGTTGAAGTGGGTGCTGCACCTGCTCCAGCTGAAGTTGCTCAAGCAACTGCCGACTTGAAAGCAGCTGGTTTGGAAGTACCTGCAGCTCCTGCAGCAGCTCCACAAGCTCCTAAGGCTGAATTGGCAGCTGATGAGTACGACATGGTTGTTGTCGGTGGTGGTCCTGCTGGTTACTACGCAGCTATTCGTGGTGCTCAATTGGGCGGTAAAATCGCTATCGTTGAGAAATCAGAATTTGGTGGTACTTGCTTGAACAAGGGTTGTATCCCAACTAAGACCTACCTTAAAAACGCTGAAATCCTTGACGGCTTGAAGATTGCGGCTGAGCGTGGTATCAACCTTGCTTCAACAAACTACACCGTTGATATGGACAAGACAGTTGACTTCAAGAACAAGGTTGTGAAGACATTGACTGGTGGCGTTCAAGGTCTTTTGAAAGCTAACAAGGTAACGATCTTCAATGGTCTTGGTCAAGTAAACCCTGACAAGACTGTTGTCATTGGCGACAAGGTTATCAAAGGTCGTAGCATCATTCTTGCAACAGGTTCTAAAGTATCACGCATCAACATCCCAGGTATTGATTCTAAGTTGGTATTGACTTCTGATGATATTCTTGATTTGCGTGAAATTCCTAAGTCACTCACTGTTATGGGTGGTGGCGTAGTTGGTGTGGAACTTGGTTTGGTTTACGCATCCTACGGTACAGAAGTAACAGTTGTTGAAATGGCTGACCGTATCATTCCAGGTATGGACCGCGAAGTGTCTGTTGAATTGCAAAAAGTCCTTTCTAAGAAAGGTATGAAATTCTTGACATCCGTTGGTGTATCTGAAATCGTTGAAGCTAACAACCAATTGACAATCAAATTGAACGACGGTTCAGAAATCGTTTCTGAAAAAGCCCTTCTTTCAATCGGACGTGTACCACAATTGGCTGGTCTTGAAAATCTTAACCTTGAGTTGGATCGCGGTCGTATCAAGGTTAATGCATACCAAGAAACTTCTATCCCAGGCATCTACGCACCAGGTGATGTCAACGGTACTAAGATGTTGGCACACGCTGCTTACCGTATGGGTGAAGTGGCAGCTGAAAATGCGATCCACGGTAACCACCACAAAGCTAAATTGGACTTCACACCAGCAGCGGTGTACACACACCCAGAAATCGCTATGGTTGGTTTGACTGAAGACCAAGCAATCGAGAAATACGGTAAAGAAAACATCCTTATCGGTCGCAACAGCTTCACTGGTAACGGTCGTGCAATCGCTTCTAACGAAGCACACGGTTTCGTAAAAGTTATCGCTGATAAGAAATACCATGAAATCCTTGGTGTTCATATCATCGGTCCAGTTGCAGCTGAAATGATCAACGAAGCAGCAACTATCATGGAATCTGAGTTGACAGTTGATGACGTGGCAGCATCAATCCACGGTCACCCAACCTTCTCAGAAGTTATGTACGAAGCCTTCCTTGATGTTCTTGGTGTTGCGATCCACAACCCACCAAAACGTAAATAATCAGATGAATAAAACAGTCATCGCCAGCAATGGTAAAGACGTAGAATAAGAAAAACGGCAGTGTGCCGTTTTTCTTTAAGGGAGGATAAAATCGAATGAAAATTGAACATCTTGCTATCTATGCTCAAGACCTAGAAGGAATGCGGAATTTCTTTGAAACTTATTTCGGTGCAAAGTCCAATCAACTCTATCACAATACAAAAACAAGTTTTAAATCCTATTTCCTGACTTTTGAAGATGGAGCTCGTCTTGAAATTATGACTAGAGATGATGTGGTGGACAAGCCTAGCCAGCTCAATCACTTGGGGCTGATTCATCTAGCCTTTAGTTTGGGAAGTGAAGAAGCGGTGAATGAATTGACTGAGCAATTGGTCGCAGCGGGTTATCAGCTTCTCAGTGGCCCACGAGTTACTGGAGATGGTTACTATGAATCTTGTATTCTAGGTTTTGAGGATATCCAAATTGAATTAACAGTGTGAAACAGGGAGATAGGGTAGCGAAACAATTTACTTATTGTTTCACGGTGAAGCCTTCTTTGATACTCAAAAACGAGTACAAGGGAGGGTCGATTCTCCTTTGAGTGAAAAAAGAACAGGGCAGGCGTATGTATCTAAACTACGCCAAGAACCTCATTCCTTTGTTATAAAACAGCTATCGCTACAAACGGAGTAGACATGAACTAAAGTTTGAAAGACAGGTCTTCGGACTTGTCTTTTGTTATCGTTTCCACTATAATAAAAATTAGTTAACAATAAAGGAGTTTTGCATGAAATACATCGTAAACAACAGCAATGACCCAGCTTATAACATTGCTCTCGAAGCCTATGCCTTCAAGGAATTAACAGATATCGACGAAATTTTTATCCTTTGGATCAATGAGCCTGCCATCATTATCGGTAAGCACCAGAATGCTATTGAAGAAATCAACAAGGAATTCACAGACGAAAAGGGCATCCATGTTGTTCGCCGTCTGTCAGGTGGTGGCGCAGTTTATCACGACCTCAATAACCTAAACTACACCATTATTTCAAACAAGGCAGACGAGGGAGCCTTTGACTTCAAAACCTTCTCCAAACCTGTGATTGATACCCTTGCAACACTGGGTGTTGAAGCGAATTTCACTGGCCGTAATGACCTGGAAATCGACGGCAAGAAAATTTGTGGTAATGCGCAAGCCTACGCAAAAGGCCGTATGATGCACCATGGTTGCTTGCTCTTTGATGTGGATATGTCTGTCCTAGCAAGTGCCCTTAAAGTCAGCAAGGACAAGATCGAGTCCAAAGGCGTCAAGTCAGTTCGTGCCCGTGTGACCAATATCAACAACGAATTGCCAGAGAAGATGACAGTCTTGGAGTTCAAGGATGCCATTCTCAACCAAATGAAGCAAGAATATCCAGACATGGATGAGTATGTTTTGTCAGAAGATGATTTGGCTCGTATCCAAGAAATCCGTGACAGCCAGTTTGCGACTTGGGATTGGACCTACGGACAAACACCAGAATACACTGTGGAGCGCAACGTTCGTTACCCAGCTGGAAAAATCACAACCTACATCAAGGCTGAGAAATCCGTCATCGAATCTATCAAGATTTACGGAGACTTCTTCGGTATCGGTGATGTATCGGATATTGAAGACTTGCTGGTCGGTACTCGTTACGAGTATGCAGATGTGCTTGCCAAATTGCAAGAAATCGACACCACGCACTATTTCTCACGCATGACAACAGAAGAAGTAGCAAAAGCGATTGTGGCTTAATTTATAGGCTGCCCTTTGTTTGGGCAGTCTTTATTTTTGTGAAATCGTTTTCGGTAAGCCCTTTTCGCTTGCACATTTTCTATATTATGGTATAATTATTTTCTGTGAGTATCCCTCACTTACTCGTGGCTAGACCATGAGTCATTAGACCAAAAGGAGGAACATATCAATGGCTAAATACGAAATTCTTTATATTATTCGTCCAAACATTGAAGAAGAAGCTAAAAACGCTTTGGTAGCACGCTTTGACTCTATCTTGACTGACAACGGTGCAACAATCGTTGAATCAAAAGCATGGGAAAAACGTCGCCTTGCATACGAAATCAAAGATTTCCGCGAAGGTTTGTACCACATCGTTAACGTTGAAGCTAACAACGATGAAGCTCTTAAAGAGTTTGACCGTTTGTCAAAAATCAACGGCGACATTCTTCGTCACATGATTGTTAAACTTGACGCGTAAGAAGGTAGTTTATGATTAATAATGTAGTATTGGTTGGTCGTATGACCCGTGATGCAGAACTTCGTTATACTCCGTCTAACCAAGCTGTTGCGACTTTTACTTTGGCGGTTAACCGCAATTTTAAAAATCAAAACGGTGAGCGTGAAGCGGACTTTATCAACGTAGTCATTTGGCGTCAACAAGCTGAGAATTTGGCGAATTGGGCTAAGAAAGGTGCTCTGATTGGTGTTACTGGTCGTATCCAGACTCGTAGCTATGACAATCAGCAAGGGCAGCGTGTCTACGTTACTGAGGTAGTTGCAGAAAGTTTCCAACTCTTGGAAAGCCGTACTGCCCGTGAAGGTCAAGGTGGAGGCTATTCGGCTGGCAACTCGTTTGCTGGAGGAAATGACTATAACTCACCTTATCAAGCACCTGCACAATCTACACCAAACTTCGCTCGAGAAGAAAGTCCATTTGGAGCAAGCAATCCAATGGATATATCAGACGATGACCTACCATTCTAGGTCTGAAAATAATAATATAAAGGAGAACACACATGGCTCAACAACGTCGTGGCGGTTTCAAACGCCGTAAAAAAGTTGACTATATCGCAGCTAACAAAATTGAATATGTTGATTACAAAGATACTGAGCTTCTTAGCCGTTTCATTTCTGAACGTGGAAAAATTCTTCCACGCCGTGTAACTGGAACTTCAGCTAAAAACCAACGTAAAGTAACAACAGCTATCAAACGTGCTCGCGTTATGGCTCTTCTACCATTCGTAAACGAAGATTAAAAAAATGGTCCAGTGGACCATTTTTTCATGAGCTCGAAATTAAGAAAGCGAGGCACAGTCTGGGGATAGACTGTTTATTACATAGACAAGTGACAGCGGATAAAGTTCTCGGGCGATTTGATAGCTGAACTGTATAGATAAACAAAAGCGACTGGAATATTCCAATCGCTTTGTTTTATTATTGAACTGGGGACATGGCATTGCGAATGTTATATTTCTTTTTCAAGAGGTAGCGTGCACCGAAAGCAGCAGCTCCGATAAGAATAGTAACAAGCGGAGGTAGAACTGGGTTAAATGCGGCCGGAATCAGTGCTGCCAGAATGAAAACGACTGACCAAGCCAGCGTAGCAAGTCCGAGAAAAGCGATAGCTTTCAGCAATTTAGGACGTTGCCCAGTCTTAATTTGTTCTCTGTAAACGAAATGGTACATCAAGTACATCCCTGCACCAACACCGAAACCGATGACAAATAAGGTTAATAGCCCGTACTGTGCACCTTGACCAAAAAGATTCATCAAACCATTGATACCAGCAATAATTGCAAGCATGAAAAGACTAGAATCTAGCCACATCAACCATGGATTTTCATTATATTCCACTTGGTCTTTCTTTTCCTGTTCAGAAATTGTCTTACTAGCAGCCCACTCACTTGGTGCTCCATAGAGATTGCGGGCAGTCACACCAGTTTTTTGCTTTTCAATGATAGTTGGTAAAATTTCTTCCAAGAGTTCTTTGATTTCGCTATCAGACTTTCCATCTTTAATCAGTTGGTTGGTCGCAATATGGATAAATTCTTGGTTCTTTTTTGTTAATCCGTTGATTTCTGTAAATGACATGTTAATCTCCTTAGGTTAAAACCATCTCTTACGGATGAAGTAGAAGGTAAGTGATAGGCTGATTGCAAATGCGAAGAGGATAATCCACCAAAAAGCATAGGGAATATCGTTAAAAGGAATGATGTTGTCCTTAAAGTTCATACCGTATGCAGAGAAGACCATGGTTGGGATAGAGAGAACGATTGTCACTAATGCCAAGGTTTTCATGATGGTATTCTGGTTGTTAGAAATGATAGAAGCAAAGGCATGGGTCATCGAATTCAGGATGGAACCATAGATGTCTGCCATCTCAATGGCCTGTTGGGTTTCGACCAAGGTATCTTCAAGCAAATCCTCATCCTCTTCATACTTACGGAGTAGACGTGAGGAACTAGCCAGTTTTTTGACCAAACGCTCATTGGTTTTGAGGGAAGCCTTGAAGTAGACGATGGTTTTTTCCAATTCCATGAGTACAATTAATTCTTCATTTCGAGTGGCCTCATGGAGTTGCTTCTCAATCTCTTCGCTCTTTCTGTCAATGGTCCGTAGGGCTGACAAGTAGAGTTGAGCATTGCGGTAGAGAATTTGGAAAACGAAACGAGACTTCATGAAAGTGAAGAAATTCCGTAGACGACGATGGATAAACTGCTCAAACAGTGGCAATGGTTCCAAACAAGTTGTGATAATCGCATCATCTGTTAGAATAATTCCCAAAGGAATAGTAATATAATATGTCTTGTTGTTTCGTTCTTCAAGAATTGGGACGTCGACCAGGATGAGCGTATAATCATCTTCGACGGTGATACGAGAGGATTCTTCCGCATCGAGCGGTGCTCGCAGGTCAGCGATGTCAATTTTATAGTGCTCAGCCACTTCCATAGACTCGCTCTGGGAGGGGTTGACCAAATTAATCCAAGCCCCTGGTTCAAAGGTTTGGATTTCTTCTAAATCAGTCATGGTTGATAGAAAAATTTGTTTCATATCTTTGCCCTCCTTTTATCTTTGTTGCGTTAACGCAACCTCTATTATACCAAAAAATGTGCAGTTTCGGAAAGGTTTTATATAGAAATGTGGTATAATATGTAGACATTTAAGCGAATAAGTTGTACGGACTTTTCCTTGTTCCGTATACCATAGCTTATAGCCTCTTAAGAAAGGAATTGAATGCGTGCTAAAAGCGTCGAGTTTTATACGGTTTCTTGACGTGAGATTTTCAAAATGATATTTTTTGAAAATCGAGCTAATACAAGATATAGAAATTGCCCATAGGCAGTTTCGTCTGGTGTCGCGGAGTTAATCGACCGTCACCAGTTATCTTGTGAACGCACTTATAATTTAGAAAGGAAATGAACACGGGCTAATGATGTTGGTGTAATGAGGAAAACTGCGTTTTCCCTATTTCCCGATTGTAACAGTCTCTCAGACTGTTACAACGCCCTCTGTATCTTTAGAAAGGAATTGAACACGCCCTAAACGCTGTGTGAAAAAGTACTAGTTGCCTCATGTTTCAGCATGGAGACCGGCTTCTGCGTCGTAGACATCTGTGCTTTCTTCGGTTTTCAACCTGTGAAAGCACTAGTTGTCTTGACGGGGGTGCGTCTTCGAAATCACAGATTTCGGACTTACCGCCTATTTTCACCTTGCGTTTTACGGGCTTTGTATCTTAGAAAGGAAATGAACACGGGCTAAATGCGGTGTCAAAAAGATAAACTTCCTGTGTCTTTCAGACACATCGTCAGTTTCCTATTTTGACTGTGCATTTGACGCCCTTTGTATCTTAAATTATGCAAGAAAATATTGTGATTCATGGGGCTCGTGCCCATAATTTGAAAAATATTGATGTGACCATTCCGCGTGAGAAGTTGGTGGTGGTGACTGGTTTGTCGGGGTCTGGTAAGTCGAGTTTGGCTTTTGATACCTTGTATGCCGAAGGCCAACGTCGCTATGTGGAGTCCTTGTCTGCCTATGCTCGTCAGTTCTTGGGCAACATGGACAAACCGGATGTGGATTCTATAGAGGGTCTCAGCCCTGCTATTTCCATTGACCAAAAAACCACGTCGCGGAATCCGCGTTCGACAGTCGGTACAGCGACGGAAATCAATGACTATCTCCGCCTGCTCTATGCTCGAGTTGGGGTGCCTTACTGTATCAACGGGCATGGTGCGATTGCGGCTTCTTCGGTGGAGCAGATCGTCGATGAGGTCTTGGAATTGCCAGAACGCCAGCGTTTGCAGATTCTAGCTCCGATTGTTCGTAAGAAAAAGGGGCAACACAAGACCGTTTTTGAGAAAATCCAGAAGGACGGCTATGTTCGGGTCCGTGTCAATGGCGATGTCTATGATGTGTCTGAAGTGCCCGAGTTGTCTAAGAGCAAGGCTCATAACATTGAGGTTGTGGTCGATCGAATTGTTATAAAAGAAGGTATTCGCTCTCGGCTCTTCGATTCCATAGAAGCGGCCCTGCGGATTGCGGACGGTTATGTCATCATCGATACCATGGATGAGAAGGAACTACTCTTCTCTGAGTACTACGCCTGCCCAGTTTGTGGTTTTACGGTACCAGAGTTGGAGCCTCGCCTCTTCTCTTTCAATGCTCCTTTTGGGTCTTGTAGCGACTGTGACGGTTTGGGCATGAAGTTGGAAGTGGATACGGATTTGATTGTCCCAGATGCCAGCAAGACCTTGCGTGAGGGTGCCTTGGCTCCGTGGAATCCAATCTCATCCAACTACTATCCTCAGATGTTGGAACAGGCCATGAACCATTTTGGTGTGGATATGGACAAACCTTTCGAGGAATTGACGGAAGAGGAGAAGAACCTGATTTTCAACGGCTCGGACGGAAAAGAATTCCATTTCCATTATGAAAATGAGTTCGGTGGAGTGCGTGATATTGACATTCCCTTTGAAGGCTTGATTACCAATATCAATCGCCGCTACCGTGAAACCAACAGTGATTACACACGTACGGTTATGAAGACCTATATGAATGAATTGACCTGTGGAACCTGCCACGGCTATCGCCTCAATGACCAAGCCCTGTCTGTCAAAGTCGGTGGTGAGCAGGGACTTCATATCGGACAATTATCAGACTTGTCCGTGGCGGATCATCTGGAAGTCATTGAACATCTGACCTTGTCTGAAAATGAAGCCACCATTGCAACACCGATTGTCAAGGAAATCAAGGACCGCCTGTCCTTCCTTAATAACGTTGGTCTCAACTATCTGACACTTTCACGAGCAGCGGGGACGCTTTCTGGTGGTGAGAGCCAGCGGATTCGTTTGGCGACTCAGATTGGCTCTAACCTGTCTGGTGTCCTCTATATTCTGGATGAGCCGTCGATTGGTCTGCACCAGCGGGACAATGACCGCCTGATTGCTAGTCTTAAGAAAATGCGTGATTTGGGAAATACCTTGATTGTGGTGGAGCATGACGAGGACACCATGCGCGAAGCGGACTGGTTGATTGACATCGGTCCAGGTGCGGGTGTCTTTGGCGGAGAAATCGTGGCTTCTGGAACGCCTGCCCAAGTAGCTAAAAATAAAAAATCCATTACAGGCCAGTACCTGTCTGGCAAACGTGAAATTCCAGTTCCTTTGGAACGTCGTGTTGGCAATGGTCGATTCCTAGAGGTGACAGGTGCCAAGGAAAATAACCTGCAAGATGTGACTGTTCGTTTCCCGCTCGGAAAATTTGTGGCGGTGACAGGGGTGTCTGGCTCTGGTAAGTCAACTCTGGTCAATTCCATTCTGAAAAAAGCTATTGCACAGAAACTCAATCGCAATTCGGACAAGCCGGGCAAGTTCAAGTCTATTTCAGGAATTGAACACTTGGATCGCTTGATTGACATTGACCAAAGTCCGATTGGACGGACACCACGTTCTAATCCAGCTACCTACACAGGTGTCTTTGACGATATTCGGGACCTCTTTGCCCAGACCAATGAAGCCAAAATCCGTGGCTACAAGAAAGGACGTTTCTCCTTTAACGTCAAAGGTGGCCGTTGTGAGGCTTGTTCTGGTGATGGTATCATCAAGATTGAAATGCACTTCTTGCCAGATGTCTTTGTACCTTGTGAAGTCTGTCATGGACACCGTTACAATTCTGAAACCTTGGAAGTACATTACAAGGAGAAAAATATCGCCCAAGTCCTTGATATGACAGTCAATGATGCGGTCGAGTTCTTCAAACATATTCCAAAAATTGAGCGGAAACTTCGCACCATTCAAGATGTGGGCTTGGGCTACGTTACTCTAGGTCAGCCAGCAACCACTCTATCAGGTGGGGAAGCTCAACGGATGAAGTTGGCCTCTGAACTCCACAAGCGGTCAACTGGTAAATCCTTGTATATCTTGGATGAGCCGACGACAGGTCTGCATACGGAGGACATTGCCCAGTTGCTCAAGGTCTTGGCTCGCTTTGTTGATGATGGCAATACCGTGCTGGTCATCGAGCACAATCTGGATGTCATCAAGACAGCCGACCACATTATCGACATGGGGCCAGAAGGCGGTGTCGGCGGTGGTACCGTTGTTGCGACAGGAACACCAGAAGAAGTAGCAGAGAACTCAGCCAGCTTTACAGGTCAATATTTGAAAATGAAGTTGAAATAAAAAGTCGCCTCTGCGGCTTTTTTTTCTCTATCTGCTAGGAAGAATTGGTATTTGTCTGTATTTCTGCTATAATAGTTTAAAAATCATTGGAGGAATAGGATGCAAAAAAGACTTGAAAAATTTGAAGCAAAATTAGCTCAATCAGAGGTTGACGGAATCTTGGTGACTGGTCAAAATAATATTTATTATTTAACTGGTTTTTGGGGAACGGAGGCGACGGTTTTCATCAGTGGCAAACATCGCTTGTTTGTGACTGATTCGCGTTATACCTTGATAGCTAAGGCATCAGTAAAAGGTTTTGATATTATCGAGAGCCGTTTTGCCCTTGAAGAGATTGCAAAGGTGATTAAGGAAGATGGGCTTGAAACCATTGGTTTTGATAGCCAGGTGACCTATGGTTTCTATCAAAGTCTGACCAGCATTTTTGAGGGCTATCAATTGGTTGCTATGTCAAACTTTATCGAAGACTTGCGAATGATTAAAGATGAGAAAGAAATTGCGACCATTCGCCGTGCATGTCAAATTTCGGATCAGGCTTTTATTGATGTTCTTGACTTTATCAAACCAGGTCAGACGACTGAGATGGACGTCAATCATTTCCTTGACCACCGCATGCGTCAACTCGGTGCAGAAGGGGCATCATTTGAATTCATCGTGGCATCTGGCTACCGCTCTGCTATGCCTCATGGAAGAGCGTCTGAAAAGGTTATCCAAGCTTGTGAGACCTTGACGCTGGATTTTGGTTGTTATTACCAGCATTATGTCAGCGATATGACACGGACCATCCATATCGGTCATGTGACAGATCAAGAGCGTGAGATTTACGATGTGGTCTTGCGTGCCAATAAGGCTTTGATTGAGCAGGCCAAGGAAGGTGTCACCTACCGTGAGTTTGACGCTATTCCTCGTGAGATTATCAATGCGGCGGGTTACGGAGCCAACTTTACACACGGCATCGGTCACGGTATCGGTTTGGATATTCATGAATATCCGTATTTTGGAAAATCTGACGAGACTATCAAGGCAGGTATGGTCTTGACGGATGAGCCTGGTATCTATTTGGATGACAAATATGGTGTCCGTATCGAAGATGACCTATTGATTACGGAAAAGGGTTGTGAAGTCTTGACATTAGCACCCAAGGAATTGATTGTCATTTGAGAAATTTGACAGTTTGTGGTAGAATAAAACGAATAAATAAAATTTGAAGAGGTATTCAATACAATGATTGAAGCAAGTAAACTTAGAGCAGGTATGACCTTCGAAGCTGAAGGTAAATTGATTAAAGTTTTGGATGCAAGCCACCACAAACCAGGTAAAGGAAACACCATCATGCGTATGAAATTGCGTGATGTACGTACAGGTTCAACCTTCGATACAACTTACCGTCCAGATGAAAAATTTGAACAAGCTATTATCGAAACAGTTCCAGCACAGTACCTTTACCAAATGGATGACACAGCTTATTTCATGAATACTGAGACTTACGATCAGTATGAAATTCCAGTAGCGACTATCAAAGAAGAATTGCTCTATATCTTGGAGAATTCCGATGTGAAGATCCAGTTCTACGGAACAGAAGTGATCGGTGTTACTGTACCAACAACTGTTGAATTGGTCGTTGCAGAAACACAACCGTCTATCAAAGGTGCGACTGTTACAGGTTCAGGTAAACCAGCTACGATGGAAACAGGTCTTGTAGTCAACGTACCAGACTTTATCGAAGCAGGTCAAAAACTGGTTATCAACACAGCTGAAGGAACTTACGTATCACGTGCTTAATCGTTTCCTCTTAAGAAAGGAGAGCCTATGACAACAGAATATCAAGGCGAGATTGTTATCGCACCTCGCGTCCTTGAAGTAATTACAGGCATTGCTGCAGCGAAAGTTGATGGAGTGCATTCCCTTCAAAATAAGCGTGTAGCAGACAGTTGGTCAAAAACATCGTTAAATAAAGGTGTTTATCTTGAAACTGACGAGGAAGGTCAAGTAACTGCGGATATTTACGTCTATCTAGAATATGGTGTAAATGTTCCTGCCGTATCAATGGACATCCAGCGTGCAGTCAAGACAGCAGTTTACAACTATGCAGAAGTTCAAGTGGCTGCGGTTAATATCCATGTCAGCGGCATTGTTCCTGATAAAACACCAAAACCAGCATTGAAAGATTTATTCGGAGAGGATTTCCTTGATGAAGAATAATAGACATGCCCTGCGTAAGTGTGCTTTGCAGGCAATCGTATCACTTGAATTTGGTCAAGAACCTGTTCAGGCAGCTCAGTTTTCTTATCTTTATGATAGAGAAGAAGAGCAAGAAGGAGTTGAAATTCCGCTCTTTCTCCTTAACCTTGTCAATGGTGTAGCAGACTATCGTGATGACTTGGATAAGGAGTTATCTAGCCGATTAAAAGCAGGATGGACCTTAGACCGTTTAACCTTGATTGACAAGAATATCATGCGACTAGGCCTATTTGAAATCTTACATTTCGAAGAAACGCCAGACCGCGTTGCTGTTAACGAGGCTATTGAATTGGCTAAAGAATTTTCTGATGAATCTTCAGCTAAGTTTGTCAATGGAGTTTTGAGCCAGTTTATTAAAGAAGAAGCCTGATGAGCTTCTTTTTTACTTGAGAAATAAGAGAATGTATCACAAAAAAGCTGCACCTAATTTTTATTAGGTACAGCTTTTTTTATATACTAGCTCCTGCTAGTAGGCTAATCGGCAGGATATAGTCTGTTTTTGTCAGTTTTTTTCCTTCGATTTTATCAACTAATAGTTCAACCAGCAGGCGAGCTATTTCGGTTAATGGTTGCTTGATAGTTGTCAGTTGAGGGTAGTAGTTTTCGATGAAACTGGTTCCATCATAACCAATCAATTTAATATCCTCTGGAATAGACAGTTTCATGGAACGAATGACGTTCCATACCAGCATAGCCGTTGCATCGCCAGATACAAAGATACCATCTGGTTTTTGCTTTTCAAGAATGGCTCGGATTTCCATCTCCTTGCGCACAGGTGAGAAATCACTGGAGATATGAAAAACTTCGGCTTTGTTCAAAATAGATGTGAAACCTACTTGGCGAAGGCCGGTAGGTGAATTGGAATCATCGTTCCCCGTAATCATTAATGGATTGTGACATCCCGCTTTTTGTAAGGTTTGGGCAGCTAATACCCCGCCAGCAAAATTATCGGAAGAGACAATGGGAATGGAAGGAGAGAGGTTGCGGTCAAAAGCGATAATTGGAGCTACGACACGGTCGTAGTCTTGGATACCGAGATTGTGACTGCCCGAGATAATCCCATCTACTTGGTTAGCTGCTAACATTTCTAGATACTCACGTTCCTTATCGGACTCGTGCTGGCTATTGCAAATAATGGTTTTATAGCCTCGATCAAAAAGCTCTTTTTCTAAATGGCTAATCAATTCAGAATAAAAAATATTGTTTATTGTTGGGAAGATGAGACCAACTAATTTTGCAGATTTACCTTGCAAACTACGAGCTAAATTATTAGGTTTGTAGCCCAGTTCACGCATAGCCTCTTCGACATTGCGAATGGTTTTTTCAGATAGGTATCCTTTTTTATTGATAACGCGCGAGACAGTTGTTGGGCTGACCCCAGCGAGCTGTGCGACATCAGTTAGTTTTGCGACCATAATCTAAATGGTAGTAGGTTCCGGTCGGATTACCAGTCGTAATGACGATACCAGACTGATCCGCATCAGGGAAGACACGACCAGAAAATACTTTCTCTCCTTTATTGATAAAGATTTCAAAGACAGATTTGTCGATGAAGATATTGGCTGTGAGAGCTCCTGGAGAAATCTCGCAAGAGCGACTTGTACCGAAATCGAGTGCGAATGGCTGACCACAGTTGCCACGGTCCAATGTAATCTGGCCTTGTTCAGTGTCTACAGACAAGACCAAGCCTTTTTCTGCTTCATTTGCGAACAATACGATTTCGTGCTTCGTGCCCGCTGAAAAATCAAGTTCCAATTCGTAAACATTATTGGTTTCTTTTTGGGCTGAAAATGGCTGAGCTTCTTTACGAAGACTGGTAATCGCATCGACTGGATATTGGTAGAGCTTACCGTCCTTGATGGTTAATTCTTTAACCAATGACAGACAGCCTTGGTAGTCATAAGCATCGGTTGGGTATTCCACATCTGGAAGTGCCAACCAGCTAACAGATAGAGTTCGACCGTCTGGTGCATTAAAGGCCTGGGTTGCATAGCACTCAAAACCATAGTCCAGATTGATCAATTCGCTCGGTTCGACAATGCTTGCTGTTTCAGGAACGAAACTCTGACCAATCTTGTACATATTTGGATAGATATTGCCATAGTCCAATACCTCTTTGTCCAAGCCTTGTGGACAGTAGAGAAGGATGGGTTGCTCACCGACGAACGCAATATTTGGGCATTCCATCATATAAGCGGTCATATCATTGGCAAAATCTAGGTCACCAATATAGGACCAGTTGAGGTAGTCGTTATTTTCAGCTTTATAAAGTTTGACAATTCCCTTTTTATCCAGATTTTGTCCACCGACGATAGCGTAATATTGCCCTTTATAGTTGAAAATTTGTGGATCACGGAAATGGTCGGTGGTATCTTCTGGTTGCTCAATCAAGACTTTATCAATCTTTTCAATCTTACCATCTTTATCCATCAAGGCACCGATTTGGTATGGATGGCGAACCCAATTTTCATCGCGGACATTTCCAGTATAGAAGAGGAAGAGCTTGTCGCCAAATTCCATGGCAGATCCAGAGTAGGCACCGTGGCTATCAAGTGGTGTATCTGGGTACATAACCGTACCAGTTTCTTCAAAATGGACCAAATCCGTTGACTCTGTATGAACCCAAGATTTTAATCCGTGCGCAGCACCGAATGGGAAGTATTGGTAAAAAAGCGTCCACTTTCCATTAAAATAAGAAAATCCATTTGGATCATTTAACAGTCCGTGTGGTGTTTCAATATGGAAATTTGTCCTCCAAGGAGAATTCTCTGTATTCTTCTTTATTTTTTCAATATATTCGGGTGTCCAGTCAGCATAAGCTCTGTAACGCTCCTCTGTTGTAAATGCCATAATTTTCTCCAATTTTTCTAGTTTTTCATTAATATAGTAAACGTTTTCTTGCAAAAAATCAAGTTTTAACAATGTTTTTGGATAAAATTGAAACAAAATGTGATAAACGTTTGACATATTTTATAAAAGTGATATAATAAAATCATCGAAAGTTTGAAAACACTTTCAAAAAAATGAAAAAATATTTAATAAGGAGATTTTTGTAAATGGATTATAAAAAAGTTTCTGCCGAAGTGATCGAAGCGGTTGGGAAAGATAATCTAGTTGCGGCAGCACACTGTGCTACTCGTCTTCGTTTGGTTCTGAAGGATGAATCCAAAGTGAACCAAAAAGCCCTCGATGACAATGCAGATGTCAAAGGGACATTCAGTACGAATGGTCAGTATCAAGTTATCATCGGACCTGGTGATGTAAACTTTGTATATGCAGAGCTCATCAAGGCTACAGGCTTAAAAGAAGTTTCAACAGATGATTTGAAACAGATTGCAGCGCAAGATAAGAAGTTCAATCCATTGATGGACTTGATCAAGCTCTTGTCAGATATCTTTGTGCCAATCATTCCGGCTCTCGTTGCTGGTGGTCTATTGATGGCGCTTCGTAACTTCTTGACTTCCCCAGATTTATTTGGTCCAAAATCAATTGAGGAAATGTATCCTGCTATCCAAGGCATTTCTGCGATGATTCAATTGATGTCAGCAGCTCCATTCATGTTCTTGCCAGTCCTTGTAGGTATCTCCGCTGCGAAACGCTTTGGTGCAAACCAATTCCTCGGTGCGGCTATTGGTATGATCATGACCACTCCAGATTTGGGTGGTAAAGAAGCTTTTTGGGATATTTTTGGTTTCCAAGTAGCTCAAACAAACTATGCATATCAGGTTATTCCGGTTCTTGCAGCAGTATGGCTTCTTGCGACGCTTGAAAAATTCTTCCACAAGAAGTTGCCATCAGCAGTTGACTTTACATTCACACCATTATTGTCAGTAATGATTACAGGTTTCTTGACATTTACAGTCATCGGTCCTGTGATGTTGACCGTATCTGATGCGATTACTAACGCAATTGTTTGGTTGTACGATACAACTGGTGCGTTGGGTATGAGTATCTTTGGTGGTACTTACTCATTGATCGTAATGACTGGTCTTCACCAATCATTCCCAGCCATCGAGACACAACTTTTGTCTGCTTACAACAATAATGGTACAGGATATGGAGACTACATCTTTGTAGTTGCTTCAATGGCTAACGTTGCACAAGGTGCTGCAACTTTTGCTATCTATTTCTTGACAAAAAATGCAAAAACAAAAGGTTTGTCCGGTTCAGCAGCAGTTTCTGCCTTCCTTGGAATTACAGAACCGGCCCTCTTCGGAGTTAACTTGAAGTACAGATTCCCATTCTTCTGTGCTCTTGCAGGTTCGGCTATCGGTGCCCTCTTTGCAGGTTTGACTCATGTTATCGCTGTATCTCTTGGGGCAGCAGGTTTCATTGGATTCCTCTCAATCAAAGCATCTTCTATCCCAATGTATGTAGTTGCTGAGGTGATTGCTTTTGCTGCTGCCTTTGCCTTTACTTACGTTTATGGCAAGACAAAAGCATCAGCAGTTTTCGCTGATGAAGCAGCAACAGCAGCTGCGGCAGCAGTGACAGCGTCTGTAGTTGAAACTTCAGAAGAAGTTGAAGAAACTGCAGAAATCTTTACTGCACAAGAAACTCTTGTATCTCCACTTTCAGGTGACGTTGTTGCCCTTGAAAATGTTAATGACCCAGTCTTCTCATCAGGAGCTATGGGTAAAGGTTTGGCTGTTAAACCGTCTGAGGGTGTTGTTTACGCTCCAGCAGATGCAGAAGTAACAATTGCTTTTGAAACAGGCCATGCTTACGGATTGAAAACAGCGTCTGGTGCTGAACTTTTAATTCACATCGGTATTGATACTGTATCAATGAACGGTAATGGATTTGAAAAATTGGTGGCAGCAGGTGATAAAGTAAAAGCTGGTACTCCGATTGCTAAATTTGATGCAACTAAGATTGCAGAAGCAGGTCTTGATGATACAACCATGATCATCGTGACCAACACAGCTGACTTTGCAGAAGTATCTCCACTTGCAGAGGGAACAATCGCTCACGGTGTAGAATTCTTGAAAGTAGCTAAGTAATCTTATATAAAATCGATTTGTAGAGTCTGCCTCTACTACATAATTAACAGGAAAAAGGCTTTCAGCCTTTTTCTTCTGTTTGCTTATATGTTATAATAAAAGTGATAAAAATTTTGGAGACAATCAAATGACAAAATTATATGGTAGTTTAGAAGCTGGTGGTACAAAGTTTGTTTGTGCAGTAGGCGATGAGAACTTTCAAGTTGTTGAAAAAACGCAATTTCCAACGACAACTCCTTATGAAACGATTGAGAGAACGGTTGAATTCTTCAAGCGCTATGAAGATCGTTTGGCAGGTATTGCGATAGGTTCTTTCGGTCCAATTGATATTGATCAAAACTCACAGACTTATGGTTATATCACTTCGACACCAAAACCACACTGGTCAAATATTGATTTACTTGGTCTGATTGCTAAGGAATTTAACATTCCATTCTACTTCACGACAGATGTGAATTCATCAGCTTTTGGTGAAACATTGGTTCGTAAAGGGGTAAAGAGCTTAGTTTACTATACAATCGGTACAGGTATTGGTGCAGGTGCTATTCAGAATGGTGAGTTTATCGGTGGCTTGGGTCATACCGAAGCGGGTCATACTTATGTTGCCCTACACCCTTATGATGTAAAACATGAATTTAAAGGAATGTGTCCATTCCACAATGGGTGTTTGGAAGGCTTAGCTGCAGGTCCTTCTCTTGAAGGTCGTACAGGTATTCGTGGTGAATTAATCGAGCTCAACTCAGACGTTTGGGATGTGCAGGCTTACTACATTGCTCAAGCAGCAGTACAGGCAACCTTGCTTTATCGTCCGCAAGTAATTGTATTTGGTGGAGGAGTTATGGCTCAAGAGCACATGCTTAATCGTGTACGTGAGAAGTTTGTTGGTTTGATGAACGATTATCTCCCAACACCAGATGTCAAAGAATATATCGTAACGCCAGCTGTTGCTGAAAATGGTTCTGCAACTCTTGGGAATTTTGCTTTGGCAAAACAGGTGTCAAGAAATTCATAATTGTTTATGTGAACAGATTCATTTGTACTTTGGCGATAGATATTATATTGAAGAAGAATATTGGGTGAAGTTGTTTTATTATCACAATAACTTGACAGTGAGGTGAGAGTTTTTATGTAACTCTCACCTCTTTTTACCTAAAAAACTGTATTCATAAGAGATAGCCGTTTGTTAATCAAGGCAGTCTTTGGGAGTAGGAAAGAATCAGACCGGCTTAAAACATACTAAGATTAGTAGTGAGGAAATCTCCGACGGGAGAAAGTACTCATTACTTTTTCTTTATGATAAAGTAGTGGTGTCTTGTTAAGTCGAGGGTGCTTTTGACGCTAGACGTCGCAATAAAAACTGGCAAGACACCTGTTTTAGGAAGAATGTTATCAAAGTATGTGGGACGCTAGACGTCGAGTATTGAAAATGACATCTCTAAAACAAGGAATCATTCAAGACAAAGAGGTAATATCATGCGTGCAGTTTTCGGGATTGATGTGAGTAAGGTAAGTTCAGAAGCGGCCATTCTAGTCAACGGCGAGAAGGTACATAACTACACCATGTCCAATGACGCCATCGGCTTTGCTCGGCTACTTGGCGATTTGAGAACCGTCCATAAGCCAGAAATCATCTTTGAAGCAACAGGCGTCTATTCTCGTCGTCTTCAAGCTTTTCTGGATGAACATGGCTACGCTTATACACGACTCAATCCCTTAGAAGCCAAGAAGCAACTGGATAGCTTGCGTGTGCGGAAAACAGATCAAATTGACGCTGAAAAACTGGCTCAATCTCAATTTGTGCTGAATCGTAAACCCACTTATGTCCAAGAAGAAGTCTACCAAAACTTGCGGGATCTCAGCCGTTTCTATCAGAATCTGACCGAGGACATTGTTCGAGCTAAAAACCGTCTGCACAAGGTCTTACAAGTCACTTTTCCTGAATTGGAAAATATCTTATCGACACCATCTGGCGAACAATACTGGAACTTAGTTATAGCTTTTCCTTGTAAGGACTGCGTACTTGAGTTAAGCAAGGATAAACTCTCAGAAAGCATTCGTCAGTCCACTTCAAAACGGATTTCTGACAAGCGTGTGGCGTACTTAGCTGAGAAGCTGACAGTACTAGCTAATCAATCTTATTGTGCCGTCAAGAAAACCTCTCCAATACTGGAAGAGGTGCATTACTATGCAAAAGAATTGCTTCGGCTTTCTGAACAGAGACAAGCAGTCTTAGACCAAATGGTGGAACTAGCTCAGCCATTACCTGAATATGACATTCTGCTCTCTATTCCTGGAATAGCTGAGACTACTGCAACAAGTATTATTGGTGAACTGGGAGATATTCGTCGTTTTCAGTCTGCCAATCAAATCAATGCCTTTATCGGTATTGACCTGAGACACTATGAATCTGGTAACTTCCTCGCTAAGGAACACATTACCAAGCGTGGCAATCCCTACGCTAGAAAGATTCTGTTCAAGTGTATCCACAATATCGCTTCAGCCAGTCATACCAATCCTTGCCATATCATTGTAACACCTTATCAAAAAATTTCAACATAAGGTGTTGGTTTTGTATGCACTTTTTACACTAAACTTTAGTCCAAAATAAAACAATTTCCTTATTTGGATTACGAGACACAAAATATTTTTCGTCAAATACCTTGATGAACTTGACAAATGGTAGAAAAAGAGTTCGTCAACAACTCTTCAATTTAAGTTTTTGAGCCGAAACAGCGCCTCAAAAAACTAACGATGACTATAAAAGATTAGAGTTTGCCATTGTTGGAGTTCATCGGGTATGAAAAAGAGAAACGAGTTCCACAATTTTTGATGATTATTCATAAGCAAGGTTGAAAATCTTTTTATTGGCGATAGTGTAGTGATATTTTTTAACCAGAGGAAAGTTGTTGTTTCTCAATTGTATGAAAACGCTATATCTAAAGTAATGATGCGGAGACACTAAAGTCTATAAAAACAGGAAAAGCACAGATAGATAGCAGAAAAAAGATAGTTAAAAGTGTTACAATTGGGATGCAAATTTTAGGCTGGGAAATTATTCTCAGAAGTATTTATATGGAGGACTTATGATTCCAATTCAACAGCATGGTAAGCGCTGGCTTATTTTGACACTTACCCTTTCTACTTCGGTTCTTGCGCTTGCATCTATCGGAGCATCACAACCGGTTGTTTTTGCAGATGAAAACTTACATTTACAATCACAAAAAAACACCAATAAAATAGAGGTTCTGAACTGGGAAACATTTTCCGAAAAATTGAAAGTGCACTTCCAAAACCAATCCCAATTTCATGTTTTAAAATTAGGATTTGAAAATCGACTGGGAACATTATCAACTTGGGATGAATTGAAAAAATTTGGAGAAAACAACGATTTTTTAGTAATAAACGATAAAGTTACTCAAAATATTCATGACTTTCCACATATCCTTGTTATGAACAAGGGTGATGTTATTGCTCATAATGAGGAAGAATATCGTAATCAGATGAGAGAGTTGAGGTTTTCGGGCAATGGCGACTTACATAATAGTATGGAGCCAAAACGGATTCATGCACTATTTAAGATTGAGCTTGACTCCAATAAACGGCAGTTATTAAATGCTGCGGGTCTAGGAACTGCTGAGAATAGTTTGAAAAATATTAATGGAATGACTATTTACTCGCATGGTCTTACGGTTGATAATAAGTACTATGAGGATTATAGTAAATATACTCATAATTCAGTTAAAAATATAAACGTTACCAAAGAGCGTTTTATAGCAAATGATGACTTGATTCATAAGTTGATAGAGTCCTCAGAAGCTATGAAGCAATCAAGTGAACGCGATAAAGTTAAGGCATTTGTTCAGTATGTTGCCAATCATACAACATATGATTGGGAAGCTGCTAATAAGGCTGTTCAAAATTATGCAGACATCAATTACTACTTAGGATCAGATTTGTTCGCGGTTACTGAACGTCAGAAAGCGATGTGTGTAGGTTTCAGCACTACTGCGGCCCGTGCATTTAATATGTTAGGGCTTCCTGCTTATGTTGTTGTTGGGAAAAATGCAGAAGGTGTCCCGCATGCTACAGCGCGTGTTTATTATGATAAAAAGTGGCACACCATTGACGGTACAGGTTTTATTACAGAGAATAAGCATCAGCGCTCAGCTAAATATAGTGAAAAACACTTTTCTACTATTGGTGAGGATAGTTATGATGTTGTTGAGGCAGGACAAGAGCCTAAAGCGGAGCGTAACTACATGATTATTGATAGTAATTATGAGAGTTGGGCTATGAAACAAAAAACAGCAGACTTACTGTTGTTCAACAAAGAAAAGTCCTTGGTTGGTTTGGATCATATTGCATATGTTGAGCCAACTTATATAACAGAAAATAAGAAAAATCATTTGCTAGACATCTATAAAGCTTTGAAACGTAAAGTAGAAGAAACGAAAGCAACGGATAAAGACGATAAAGATGATAAACAAGAGGGGTATGATCGTGTTTTACAATTTGTCAATTCTGATATTGATAAATTGAGTGCTCTCTCCAAGATTACAGAAGAAGAATTTAAAGCACTCGAAAATTCAATGGATTTAGCTCGAGTGTTCTTGGGGCAAATGAATGCGAAGGCTGGAAAAGAATTTTCGGAAGGAGAAACTTATCAAAGTTATCTAAAGAATCGTCAGAAAAATAACACAAATTCGGATGATGATAGAAACCGAAATGAATTGCAAGAAAACCAAGCTAATTCTGATGAAGTCAGCCAAAATTCCAAGGATGCTTCAGCTCCAAGTGTTAATTCTGCACAGCAATCTGAGGAGCTTGAAGGAACTCCTTCAACACAGGAAACAATCTCAGCTGCTCCTTCTCAACAAACACCAGCAGCTCCTAAGGCACTACAAGCTAAAACTGAGTTAGAGGATAAAACAGAGACTTCATCTAGTTCCTTTGAGAAAGAATCGAATGAAGTGTCGGCTAATACAGTTTTGTCTCCTGAAATAACTAAGAACACGGGAAGTCTAGCTTCTGTAGAATCTCGAGTGGAGGAGGCTGTGGATAGGACAACTCCATCAGAAAAAGTTTCTGCTGAATCAGAAGAAGTAGAAAAAACAATTGTATCTGAGGTATCATCGGATGCTTCATTAGCAAATGAGAACAAAAATTCTGATGCTCAAGAAGATACTCCACGTTTGGAGAAATCTGCCGAGGTGGTAACAACTAGTCAAGAAATGGCTGGAACTTCGGTTTCTGTTCCACAAGTAAGTTCTGAAATCCCAACTTCATCAGAAACAGCTCCTGCAGATGAGGTAACAGAATCAAGTGTAGTTGAGAGTGATTCAGCATCCCCAACTTCACTGGAAACAAATTCTACAGAGGTGGTGGTAGCTAGTCAAGAAATGGCTGAATCATCAGTTTCTGCTCCACAAGTAAGTTCTGAAATCCAAACTTCATCAGAAACAACACCTACAGATGTAGCAACAGAAGTAACAGAACCAAGTGTAGTTGAGAGTGATTCAGCATCCCCAACTTCACCGGAAACAAATTCTACAGAGGCAGTAACAACTAGTCAAGAAATGGCTGGAACTTCGGTTTCTGTTCCACAAGTAAGTTCTGAAATCCCAACTTCATCAGAAATTGCTCCTACAGATGCGGCAACAGAAGTAACAGAACCAAGTGTAGCTGAGAGTAGTTCAGCATCCCAACCTTCATCGGAAACTATTTCTACAGATGTGGCAACAGAAGTAACAGAATCAAGTGTAGTTGAAAGTAATTCAGCGTCTCAACCTTCACCGGAAACAACACCTACAGAGACGGTGACAGCTAGTCAAGAAGTAGCTGAATCACGGGTTTCTGCTCCACAAGTGAGTTTTGTATCGCCTACTTTAGAGGTTCCTAAAAATGAACGTTTAGACAAAGAAGTAGCTGTAACTGTGTCAAATGGAGTTGAAGCAAATACTCATGAGGCAGGTTCTGTTCCGACATCAGATATTCATGTTCAAGATGCTGGTTCAGCCACGGTGATTCAACCCCGGTCTGTGCTTGGAGAAGCAATTTCAACAGTTGAGCCTGTAGGCGTTGCAACTTCTCCTCAAGAGAGAAGTGCAGTAGCTGGCGAGGTGAAAGTGCCGACTTCTCCTGAACGTATTAATAATCCTGTTGAGGAAGAAAAAGTGGTTGATTCGAATGCAACAATTGAGAATCGAGAGCCAGAGAAAAAAGAGGTCTTTACTTCGGAAAATGTACTTAACAGCTTAGTAACAATTTGGGTAGCTTTATCTACTAGTTTCTTCATGAGATATTTTTCTCGAGGAAAATAATATATTAACACAGGTTGAAGATAATATTTATCTTTGTGTAGAAAATTATTCATGTGAGCTTTTATTAACTGAATAATATGACAACTGAGCTTTTAATGAATTTCTAAATCTCCGATATATCGCAGATTCCTCATTTAAAATTTCATAAATTTTTCACCTCCTAGGAGTTATTGTGACTAGGAGGTGTTTTGTGGTAAAAATAGTAATATTAAGCTAGCATTTTCATTTATTTAGGCTGTATCCTAGTGCCAAACCTTGAAAATTGCCTAGTTTTCTGCTACAATATATTATTGACTAAAACTGAAATAGGATGAATGATATGGTAACAAATGTACTTCGTTCTCTCATTGAAAATGATAAGGGAGAGCTAAGAAAACTTGAGAAAATGGCAGACAAGGTCTTCTCGTATGCCGATGAAATGGAAGCGCTGACTGATGAACAGTTGCAAGCTAAGACAGCAGAATTTAAGGAGCGATACAATAACGGTGAATCCCTCGACGATCTTTTGTACGAAGCTTATGCGGTAGTTCGTGAAGGAGCTCGTCGCGTATTGGGCCTCTATCCCTACAAGGTTCAGGTTATGGGAGGAATCGTTCTTCACAACGGTGACGTTCCAGAAATGCGTACAGGTGAAGGTAAGACTCTGACTGCAACGATGCCTGTTTATTTGAATGCCTTGTCTGGTCAAGGTGTTCACGTAGTGACGGTTAACGAGTATCTTTCTACTCGTGATGCGACTGAAATGGGTGAATTGTACTCATGGCTTGGTCTATCAGTTGGTATCAACTTAGCTGCTAAATCACCCTTGGAAAAACGTGAGGCCTATAACTGCGATATTACTTATTCGACCAACTCAGAGATTGGTTTTGACTACCTCCGAGACAATATGGTTGTGCGCGCAGAGGACATGGTTCAACGTCCTCTCAATTACGCCTTGGTCGATGAAGTTGACTCAATCTTGATTGACGAAGCTCGTACGCCGTTGATTGTATCTGGTGCACAAGGTTCTGAAACAAACCAGTTGTATTTCTTGGCAGATAATCTTGTTAAATCTTTGACAACAGAAGATTACATCATTGATATTCCATCTAAAACGATTGGTCTGTCTGATTCAGGTATTGACAAAGCAGAGAAATTCTTCAAGTTAGATAACCTCTACGATATTGAAAATGTAGCCATTACCCATTTCTTGGATAATGCACTTCGTGCCAACTACATCATGACCTATGATATTGACTATCTGGTCAATGAAGACCAAGAGGTCATGATTATCGATCCATTTACAGGTCGTACGATGGAAGGTCGTCGCTATTCTGATGGACTTCACCAAGCCATCGAAGCTAAGGAAGGTGTACCGGTTCAAAACGAGTCTAAGACAAGTGCCTCTATTACCTACCAAAACCTTTTCCGTATGTATAAAAAATTATCAGGGATGACGGGTACTGGTAAAACAGAAGAGGAAGAATTCCGTGAAATCTACAACATCCGTGTTGTACCAATTCCAACCAACCGCCCAATCGCGCGTGTTGACCACGAAGATTTACTCTATCCAAGTCTAGAATACAAATTCAATGCCGTTATTGCTGATGTGAAGAGACGCTATGAGAAAGGGCAACCTGTCTTGGTCGGTACAGTTGCGGTTGAAACTTCTGATTTGATTTCTCAAAAATTGGTAGCTGCAGGTGTCCCTCACGAAGTATTGAATGCTAAAAACCACTATCGTGAAGCGCAGATTATTATGAATGCTGGTCAGCGTGGTGCGGTCACTATTGCGACCAACATGGCGGGACGCGGTACCGATATTAAGTTAGGTCCAGGTGTACGTGAACTTGGTGGGCTATGTGTTATTGGTACTGAGCGCCATGAAAGTCGTCGTATTGATAACCAGCTTCGTGGACGTTCAGGTCGTCAAGGTGACCCAGGTGAATCACAATTCTATCTATCTCTCGAAGATGACTTGATGAAACGCTTTGGTTCAGAACGCATCAAAGTATTTATGGAGCGTATGAATCTAACAGAAGAAGAGTCTGTTATCAAGTCTAAAATGTTGACACGTCAAGTTGAATCTGCTCAGAAGCGTGTGGAAGGAAACAACTACGACTCACGTAAACAAGTCCTTCAATATGACGATGTGATGCGTGAGCAACGTGAAATCATCTATCGCCAACGCCAGGATGTTATTACTGCTGACCGTGATTTGGCTCCTGAAATCAAAGCGATGATGAAACGGACGATTGAACGCCAAGTTGCGGGTCACTTCCTTGGTTCGAAAGATGAAGCTATTGATGGAATTATCAAATTTGCGCATGCAAATCTCGTTGAAGATGATACCTTGAGTAAAGCTACTTTTGAAGCAATGAATCAGAAAGAGATTGTCGAAGAGCTCTATGAACGTGCTTTGAGAGTCTATGATTCGCAAGTGAAAAAATTACGCGATGAAGAACGTGTACGCGAATTCCAGAAAGTTCTTATCCTTCGTGTTGTGGATAACAAATGGACAGACCATATTGATGCCTTGGATCAATTGCGCAATGCAGTTAGTCTTCGTGGATACGCTCAAAACAATCCAATCGTTGAATATCAATCAGAAGCATTTACTATGTTCAACGATATGATTGGGGCTATCGAGTTTGAAGTAACCCGTTTGATGATGAAGGCGCAAATTCATGACAATATTGAGCGTGAGCGTACAAGTCAAGAAGCACATACGACAGCTGTTAAGAATATTATGCCGAACCAATCGCATGCAATTCAGGAGAATGTATCTTTTGAAGGTGTTGATCGTAACGATCCATGCCCATGCCAGTCTGGTAAGAAATTTAAAAATTGTCACGGCCGTAAATAGGAATGACGCGTGGACTGGACGGCTGTCCAGTCCTTTTGCAATTTTTAGACAAGTCACTAGAGTCAGTTCGTTTATTTTAATAAATGAAATGACTATGCAAAAGGAGACCGATTAATGATAGTAGGACATGGCATTGACCTTCAGGATATGGAGGCGATTGAAAGTGCCAGAATCAAACACCAAGGGTTTCCCAAAAAGATTCTCACAGAGAAGGAATTTGAACGGTATCAAAGTCTGTCCGGTCGCCGTCAGCTAGAATATTTAGCTGGACGTTGGTCAGCCAAAGAAGCGCTGACCAAGGCCTTGGGGACAGGTATTGGTAAGATAGGATTTCATGATATTGAAATTCTGAATACCAGCAAAGGAGTTCCCTATGTGACGAAGAGTCCCTTTGATGGGAATATTTGGCTCAGCATTAGCCATTCAGGAAATTTTGTACAAGCTAGTGTGATTTTGGAGGAGAAAGATGATTGAAAGTGAACATCGACCCACGCAAATTCGGGTTAACTTAGATGCGATTGCGGAAAATTTCGAGCATGTAATGACCAACTTGCCCCCTAAGACCGAAGCATTTGCTGTTGTTAAGGCGAATGCTTATGGTCATGGAGCTATTGCGGTAGCGAAAAAGTTATCCAGTCAAGCAGCTGGTTTTTGTGTTTCGAATTTGGATGAAGCATTAGAGTTACGTAAAGCAGGTATTGAGCATCCTATCTTGATTTTAGGAGTGGTTCCTGTACGTTTTTTACCAGTAGCTCATCAACTCAATATCAGTGTGACAGTTGCTAGTCTGGACTGGTTGCAAGATGCAAAAGACTTAGAGGCTGATTTATCTGGTCTAACTGTCCATCTTAAGCTGGATACAGGTATGGGGCGGATTGGTTTTAGAAAAATAGCCGATTTGCTACAAGCGATTGCTATCCTTGAAGAATTAGAGTATGATATCGAAGGAGTCTATACTCATTTTGCTACTGCGGATGAGGTTGATCAGGCGCACTTCGATAGTCAACTGTCTGTTTTTAAAGAATTTTTGGATGTTCTACCAATTACTCCGCGCTGGATTCATGCCAGCAATTCAGCAACAAGCATTTGGCATGCTGATACAGTATTTAACCTGGTTCGTTTGGGAAACATTCTTTATGGACTTAATCCAAGTGGACGAGTACTAGAACTCCCGTTTGATGTTCAACCAGCCTTATCTCTCGTATCTGAAATTGTTCATGTAAAGCAGGTTGAAGCTGGCACAACAATTGGCTACGGAGCTACTTATCACAGCGTCGATTCAGAATGGATTGCGACCGTTCCGATAGGATATGCAGATGGTCTCGTACGAAGCTTACAAGGCTTATCAGTCCTAGTTGATGGGCAGGCCTGTGAAATTGTAGGGCGTATTTCGATGGACCAGATCACCATTCGTTTACCTCATGCTTATCCGCTTGGTCAAAAAGTCACCCTAATCGGTCAAGATGGAGATAAAACGATCTCTGTTCAGGAGTGGGCTGATCATATCGGAACCATAAATTACGAGGTAGTTTGTCTTTTGACAGATCGCCTACCTCGAATTTTTGAGTAAACGTGACGATAATCCGCCTCTTTCACTAGGATAGAAGGCTAAAATATTAGAGAGGTATTGCCTAGAGATTGTCTATAATACAAATATCGTCATTTAGTTGACTTTTATTACTTCGACAATCGAGGAAATATCGTTTCCATATTTCCAACTTCAAACACTCCACTGGATTGTTTGAACTCGCCTTGCCTGATTTTGTAAAAGTGACTTGCTTTGCAAGCAATCTGGGGGATACGAATAGTCCAGCGGACTATTCGTACCTGAGCCTGAAAACAAAAAAGCGAAGTACATCAGCTGGTCACCTAGAAATAAGAAAGCCTTGAGTTATGCCTGTGGCTTTTGATGTGAACATCGTTCACTTTGTCCCCAGTCTCCAACTATCTCCCAGATAGTTGGAGCGAGTACTAAAAGTAAACTAAAAGACTATAATGAGTCTGGTCAAAAAGCCTAATACTCTTCGAAAATCAAAATTATCCGTTGTCAACTTGCCTTGATGAACTCCAGTTCTATTTTCGACTTCGTTTCCTAGGCTACTTTTGATTTTCATTGAGTATAAAAAATAGCTTAGAATTGCATCGTCAGAAACGTTGATTCTAAGCTATTTTTGTTTATTCAAATTTTAATTGGTACTCAATGAAAATTAAAATCAGACTAGCTCCAATGGAGCTTGACACTCATCAAATCAAGTCAACAACGTCTGGTTTTGATTTTCGAAGAGTATGAAGAGGGAACTGACCGACCTCGTTGTGATTATTGCTCGTTAAAAAAAGCTTCATAGAGTGCGTGCAGAGCGCGTTTCTTTTCTTCGGTTTTGACAACGAACATAACAGAAACTTCACTGGCTCCCTGTGAAATCATTGCCAAGTTGACATTTTGTTTAGAGAGGGCAGTGGTAGCGGTAGCTGTTACACCGACATGGCTCTTCATATTTTCACCAACAATCATGATAATAGATAAACCATGTTCGATTTCGGCCTTGTCAACTTCCATTTTCGTATTGAGTTGACGAAGGATCTCTTCTTCCTTGATGGGAGTCAATTCACGCTCACGGACTACGATGGATAAATCGTCAATACCGGTCGGCATGTGCTCCCAGCGAATATTGAGATCTTCGAGAATTTGCAACACCTTGCGACCAAAACCAACTTCACGGTTCATCAAGTATTTGGACAAGTTAATGCTGACAAAACCATCGTCTGCAGCAATACCGACAACAGGAACTGTTTGCTCGGTATGTTTGTGTACAATTCGGGTACCAGGGTGAGTTGGGTTATTGGTGTTTTTGATAACCAATGGAATTCGTCCGCGATAGGCAGGAAGGAGGGCTTCATCGTGGAGGACGGAGAAACCTGCATAAGCTAATTCTCGCATTTCACGATAGGTCAATTCTTTGATTGAATGTGGATTTTTAATGATGCCAGGATGGGCTGCAAAAATACCATCGACATCTGTAAAGTTTTCATAGAGGTCAGCCTTGACCCCGGCAGCAATGATGGAACCTGTAATGTCCGATCCACCTCGTGAGAAGGTACAAATCTGGTTATCAACAGTTACACCGAAAAATCCTGGGATAATGAGTACTTCATCTGTATCACGAAGCTCTTCGATTTTGTCATAACTTGAAGGCAAAATGCGAGCATTTCCTGGTTCGGAGCTGACAATAATACCAGCTTTTTTAGGATGGACATAGCGTGCAGGCAATCCTCTGTGGGTAAAATATTCGGCAATCAATTTGGCATTATTATCTTCACCAGCTGCTAAGAATGCGTCGTAAAGGAATTCGTTATCATCAATTGGTAGGCTGGCCAAAGAGATGATGCTGTCTGCAATTTTCTTCATGCTGTTAGCTGTGAAACCAAGTTCGTCAACCATTGCTTGATAACGGTTGATGATCCATTCTTGACTGGCAGTCACATCTTTTCCGTTAACATATTCTTTATAATATTTAATCAACGCATCAGTAACTTTAGTATCCTCGGCATTGCGTTTTCCAGGTGCAGACACCACAACAAAGCGACGTTCTGAATCAGATTGAACAATATTGAAAACTTTTTCTAACTGTCCAGCTGAAGCAAGTGAGCTTCCTCCAAATTTAATAACTTTCATTCTCATCTCCTTGGATATTTTTTTCTATTATAGCAGAATGATATGAAATTGTCAGTATGTTCAGACAAATCTTGCCAAGAATTTTATCGAAAAACGAACAAGAGACAAGTATGAAAATTTCAGAAAAACATTTTTTTCTTTCAACTGTGTTACAATTAAAGTAATAGGAGGCGAGTATGGTAAAAGCAATTATTTTCGACATGGATGGTGTACTTTTTGATACAGAAACATTCTATTTTCAACGTCGAGCGGATTTTTTAGCGACAAAAGGTTTATCGGTTGATCATTTGGATCCATCTATATTTGTCGGCGGAAGAGCTAGTCAAATTTGGCAACGGATTTTAGGGGATGATTATGATAACTGGGATGTCCCTGCCTTGGAAGAAGAATATCGTGTGTATAAAGAAAAGCGACCAACCCCTTATGCAGAGAGGATTTTTCCTGAAGTTAAAGCGGTATTGGAGAGACTAACTATCCAAGGTATTCCTGTAGTTTTGGCTTCAAATACCGACCGTTCAGAAATCGAACGTGCTCTACTAGATGCTGGTATACGCTTTCACTTTAGTCATGTTTTCTCAGCGATGGATTGTGAGGCCCCAAAACCAGATCCCACAGTTTATATGAAAGCAGCTAGTGCAACAGGAGTAGCTAAATCGGACATTTTAGTATTTGAAGATAGTGCGAAGGGGATTGAAGCGGCTAAAAAAGCAGGTTTGACAGTTTGGGCTATTCGAGACCAGCATTATGGAATTGATCAGTCGAAAGCAGACAAATTGGTAGACAATCTTGAAGATGCCTTTGACTT
Source organism: Streptococcus sp. 2020WUSS084 (assembly GCF_044427445.1). Classification (NCBI taxonomy): domain Bacteria; kingdom Bacillati; phylum Bacillota; class Bacilli; order Lactobacillales; family Streptococcaceae; genus Streptococcus; species Streptococcus sp. 2020WUSS084. The sequence continues at coordinate 53,367 of NZ_JAOTGC010000002.1, forward strand.
ATTGCGATTTTAAGCAATATTATATTGTAGTCCAAGCATCAGTTCTCGTGAAAAATGGTATTTCTAGCTCAGAATCCAGTTAAATCTTCCAAAAGTATTAACGTGAAAAAATGAAAGTTGTAAATTAAACTTAGAGCCTATAATTTACAGTTCAGACTTGCATATTGAGGTTGTTTTTTCAAAATACAGTCAGTATTTCCCGCAAAACTACCTTGATGAGTGAAAAAGCCAAGGCGCTTTGCGTGTGAATATAGGTTCTTAGACACGTTATTTTCTAGCATATCTAAATTTTATATTGCGATGATGGCCTCCATCTTTTTCGGACGTCACACTTTCCTTGCTAGAAAAAAGTGACAATTTTAAAAACTATGTTACAATGGAAAACAAGAAATTGAAGTTTGATATTCAAATCTTTTAATTATCAAACTATTTTGAAAGGAGCAAGAGAATGGCCTATCAAACAATTCGTTATGAAGTAATTGATTCCGTAGCGATTCTAACTTTAAACAGACCGGAAGTGGCAAATGGTTTTAATATTCCTATGTGTGAAGAAATCTTAGAAGCAATCCGCCTTGCAGAAGGGGATGCCTCCGTCAAAATTTTACAAATTCAAGCACAGGGTTCCATTTTCTCCGTGGGTGGAGATTTAGTTGAGATGAAACGTGCAGTTGATGATGATGATATTGCTTCTTTGGTAAAAATAGCAGAGCTGGTGAATGATATTTCGTTTGCGATGAAGAAATTGTCTAAAGTGGTCATTATGGTGACAGATGGGGCAGTGGCCGGAGCCGCGGCTAATATGGCAGTGGCAGCTGATTTTGTTATTGCCTCCAGCAAGACAAAATTCATCCAAGCCTTTGTAGGCGTTGGACTTGCGCCGGATGCGGGGGGGCTCTTTCTACTGAGTCGTGCTATTGGGGTTAATCGTGCTAGTCACTTGGCGATGACTGGAGAGGGCTTATCAGCGGATAAGGCTTTAGAATATGGGATTATTTATAAATTGGCAGAGCCAGAAAAACTAGAAAAGACGGTTGCCCAGGTCATAAAAAAACTCTTGCGAGGCTCAGTAAATTCTTATGCAGCAATCAAGCAACTGACATGGGAAAGTCAATTTAAAGACTGGGAGTCTTATCGCCGATTAGAGCTGGATTTGCAAGAAACATTGGCCTATAAAGAGGATTTTAAAGAGGGAGTTCGAGCGCATGCAGAACGACGTAGACCAGTGTTTACGGGAGATTAATTTTTAAATTAGTAAAAAATGTTTGACAATCAAAGTTTTATGGTTTATACTTTGACTATCAAAGTAAAGGAGGCCTGTTTTGGAAAATCCAAAAGTAAATGAATATCTAACGGCCATTTTTAACAATGTGTTGGTGATTGAAGAAACAAGTCTGCGTGGTAGCCGATTCAATGATATTTCGATTAAGGAAATGCACACGATTGATGTGATAGGAAGTATTGATGGAGCTACTCCGAGTGATGTTGCTCGGACTTTGATGGTAACCTTAGGTACTGTTACAACTAGCTTGAACAATTTGGAAAGAAAAGGATACGTGGAACGTATTCGTTCGACCAAAGATCGGCGAGTTGTTCATCTCTACCTGACCAAAAAAGGTCGACTGGTCTATCGTTTGCATCAACGATTTCACAATGAAATGGTTAAGCAGATTACAGATGGTATGGATGATGCAGAGTATCAGGTAATGAAAAAAGGACTCATGAAACTCTATCACTTCTTGGAGGATTTGAAATGAGAAACCATGCTAAAATCAGTCAGGTGGCCCACTATCTTCCGAAGAAGATTGTGACCAATGATGATTTGGCTCAACGAATGGAGACCAGTGATGAGTGGATTCGTAGCCGTACAGGTATCGGTCAACGACACATTGTTACTGGAGAGACGACGAGTGATTTGGCTAGTCAAGTGGCTAGAAAATTACTGGAAAAGTCTCAGCTAGATGCTAGTGAAATTGACTTCATCATCGTAGCAACGATTACTCCAGATGCTTCAATGCCATCTACGGCAGCTATGGTCCAAGCAGCAATTGGCGCGAAAAAAGCTTTCGCCTATGATCTCGTTGCAGCTTGTTCAGGATTTGTTTTTGCGCTATCAACAGCGGAAAAATTACTTGCTTCAGGAGTCTATAAGAGAGGACTTGTCATTGGTGCAGAGACCCTATCTAGGTCTGTCGACTGGTCGGATCGATCAACGGCTGTTTTATTTGGAGATGGTGCTGGAGGAGTTTTGCTGGAAGCGTGTGAACAACCGACCTTTTTAGCAGAAATCTTGCGAACGGATGGCGGTCGAGGTGCTAGTCTGACAGCAGGGATAGACCAGAAAGAGACGCCATTCTCGACACAAAGCCGTCAACAACCCTTTATCCAAATGGAGGGCAGAGCTATATTTGAATTTGCGACGAGGGATGTTACGGCAACCATGGCAGAGCTGTTAGAACAAGCTGATATGACTGTGGATAGTGTTGATTATTTCTTGCTCCATCAAGCCAATATACGTATCCTGGATAAGATGGCTCGTAAATTGGGAGTGGCGCGTGAAAAATTTCCAGCAAATATGGATAAATATGGCAATACCAGCGCAGCAAGTCTTCCTATTCTCTTATCAGAATGTGTAGAGAGCGGAACGTTGCGATTGGATGGAAGCCAGACTATTCTCATGGCTGGTTTCGGTGGAGGCCTCACATGGGGAACTCTACTCTTACAACTTTAGTTAATTCCTTGCCCTAGGCAAGATTAAAATATTTTATTTTCCAAAAGGAGACACATATCATGGCAGTATTTGAAAAAGTACAGGAAATCATCGTTGAAGAATTAGGTAAGGATGCTGAAGAAGTAACCCTTACAACAACCTTTGAAGATTTGGACGCAGATTCATTGGATCTTTTCCAAGTTATCTCTGAAATCGAAGATGCATTCGACATCCAAATCGACACTGAAGAAGGTTTGACTACTGTAGGCGATTTGGTTGCCTACGTTGAAGAAAAAACAAAATAATGACTGTTAAGGAAAGTGCTATTTAGCATTTTTCTTAAATTAAATACTTTGATAATCAAAACATTGAAATATCAAACTATTTTTGAGTGAGGGGGCAACCCTTCACTTGTTTACCTAATGATTTGATATTCAAATGATTAGGTAAGCAAGAAAAAAAGATGAGGGAATTATGAAGACGAAAATAACAGAATTGCTCGATATTAAGTATCCAATTTTTCAAGGTGGTATGGCTTGGGTAGCTGATGGAGATTTGGCTGGTGCCGTATCTAATGCCGGTGGTCTAGGAATCATCGGCGGAGGAAATGCTCCCAAAGAGGTGGTCAAGGCAAATATTGACAAGGTTAAATCTATCACGGACAAACCTTTCGGTGTCAATATCATGCTTTTGTCTCCTTTTGCGGATGACATTGTTGACTTGGTCATCGAAGAAGGTGTGAAAGTTGTTACCACAGGAGCAGGAAATCCAGGGAAGTATATGGAGCGTCTCCATGCTGCAGGGATTACAGTTATTCCTGTTGTACCGAGTGTAGCCCTTGCTAAACGCATGGAAAAATTAGGGGTAGATGCTGTTATTGCTGAAGGTATGGAAGCCGGAGGCCATATTGGTAAATTGACCACCATGACCTTGGTTCGTCAGGTTGTTGAAGCCGTATCTATTCCTGTTATTGCTGCTGGAGGTATTGCAGATGGTGCAGGTGCAGCGGCAGCCTTTATGTTGGGAGCAGAAGCGGTGCAAGTTGGAACTCGTTTTGTAGTAGCTACAGAGTCCAATGCCCATCAGGCTTATAAGGAAAAAGTTTTAAAAGCTAAGGATATTGATACAACTGTATCTGCTTCTATTGTAGGACATCCTGTGAGAGCCATCAAGAATAAGTTGTCATCTGCTTATGCAGCTGCAGAGAAAGATTTCTTGGCAGGTAAAATTTCGGCAGATGCTATTGAAGAACTTGGTGCGGGAGCACTCCGCAATGCAGTTGTTGATGGTGATGTAACAAATGGCTCCGTGATGGCAGGTCAAATTGCTGGTCTGGTTTCTAAAGAAGAATCTTGTGAAGATATTTTGAAAGACATCTATTATGGAGCAGCCAAAGTGATTAGAGAAGAGGCAAGCCGTTGGGCTTCGGTTGGAGAATAGGATGACAAAGACAGCTTTTCTTTTTGCAGGTCAAGGGGCTCAGACAGTGGGGATGGCTCGCGACCTTTACGAATATTCCCTGATAGTTAGAGAAACGTTTGACCAGGCTAGTCAGATTCTGGGGTATGACATTCGCGACCTAATTGACAATCAAGAGGATAAATTACATCAGACTCGCTATACCCAGCCTGCTATTTTGACAACTTCCCTAGCTATCTATCGTTTGTTGGTAGAAAAGGGAATACAACCTGATATGGTAGCTGGTCTATCCTTGGGAGAATATTCAGCTCTGGTGGCATCGGGAGCATTGGCCTTTGAAGATGCGATTGCCCTGATTGCTAAGCGTGGTGAATATATGGAAACAGCTGCGCCAGCAGGAACTGGTAAGATGGTTGCTGTTCTCAACACAGATGTCAACCTGATTGAAGAAATCTGTTCGACTGTTACCTCTGGGATTGTTTCCCCAGCCAACTACAACACACCGGCCCAAATCGTCATCGGAGGCGAGGTGGCTGCAGTGGATGAGGCGGTTGAATTGCTGAAGGAAGCAGGTGTCAAACGGATGATTCCGCTCAATGTATCTGGCCCCTTTCACACGGCTCTCCTGCAACCAGCTTCGGAGCAATTGGCTCAGGCCTTGGAGCAGGTGGAATTTGCGGACTTCCAAGTAGAGTTGGTCGGCAATACGGAAGCCAAGGTCATGAAAAAAGAGGACATCAAGTCCCTCTTGACCCGTCAAGTGATGGAACCAGTTCGTTTCTATGAGTCAATCACAACCATGCAGGAAGCTGGCGTGACTAACTTTATTGAAATCGGTCCAGGCAAGGTCTTGTCCGGTTTTGTCAAGAAAATCGATAAGACAGCGCATGTTGTAGCAATTGAAGATATAGCGGGGCTACAAATAGTATTAAACAAATCATGAGGAGGAATCATGGAATTAACAAATAAAAATGTTTTTGTAACAGGTTCAAGTCGAGGAATCGGCTTGGCTATTGCCCATAAGTTTGCCAGTCTTGGTGCCAATGTGGTGCTGAACGGTCGTGGTCAATTAGGGCAAGATATTCTGGATAGCTTTGCAGATTACGGTGTGAAAGTCCTAGCTATTTCAGGAGATATTTCAAGCGCGGAAGATGCCAAACGAATGGTAGCAGAAGCCATCGAAACCCTCGGTAGCGTCGATATTTTGGTCAACAATGCAGGGATTACCAAAGACGGTATGGCTCTTCGTATGACAGAAGAGGATTTTAATACGGTTCTGAAGGTAAATCTTACTGGAACTTTTAATATGACGCAGGCTGTTTTGAAACCAATGACAAAGGCTCGTGAGGGTGCTATTATCAATCTGTCAAGTGTATCTGGCTTGATTGGAAATGCTGGACAGGCCAACTATGCTGCTTCAAAGGCAGGTGTGATTGGATTTACCAAAGCCATTGCCCGTGAGGTTGCTGGGCGAAATGTTCGTGTCAATGCGATTGCGCCGGGCTTTATCCAGTCTGATATGACAGATGTTTTATCTGACAAGATTAAAGAAGCTATGACTGCACAAATTCCTATGAAACGTTTTGGTGTGACAGAAGAAGTAGCTGATGTTGCTGTATTCCTTGCCAAGCAAGAATATCTAACAGGACAGGTGATTGCGGTTGACGGCGGCTTGACCATGCAGTAATCCAGTCTTCCAGTTTATCTTTTATTACTTCGACGAGCGAGGAAACTACGTTTCCAGATTTCCAGCTTCAAACAATCTATTGGATTGTTTGAACTCGCTTTGCTGTACTAACGGAGCGTTATTTACTATCGTAAGTACGATTTCCAATCTTCAATAGTCCACTGGACTATTGAAGCTGTCTGCAGCTTTTGATGTGAACTTGGTTCGCTTTATCTCCGACCCTAACTGTCTCCCAGACAGTTAGAGCGAGTACTAAAAGTAAACTGAAAGACTGTAATAACGCACTATAAATTCAATGTTGTTTTGTGTGTTATTTTAAGAGAGGTTTGAAAATGACAAAATTAAATCGTGTAGTAGTAACAGGCTACGGTCTGACATCTCCAATCGGAAATACGCCAGAGGAGTTCTGGAATAGTTTGAAAGCAGGGAAAATTGGGATCGGAAAGATTACCAAGTTTGATACCAGCGAGTACAGCGTACTGAATGCAGCGGAGTTAAAAGATTTTCCTTTTGACAAATATTTCGTTAAAAAAGATACAAATCGCTACGATAATTACTCGCTCTACGCACTCTATGCAGCTAAAGAAGCGATTGCTAATGCACAGCTGGATACAGAGACAGTGGATAGTGACCGTTTTGGCGTTATCTTATCAACAGGTATCGGTGGTATTTTGGAAATTGAAGAGCAAGTTGCTCGGATGAACGAAAAAGGTCCAAAACGCATTCGTCCCATGGCTCTTCCAAAAGCCTTGCCAAACATGGCGGCTGGAAATATTGCTATGCAGGTCGGTGCAAATGGCGTCTGCAAGTGTATCATCACAGCCTGTGCTTCGTCAAATGATGCCTTAGGAGAGGCTTTTCGTGAAATCAAGTTTGGTTTCCAAGATGTCATGTTGGCAGGTGGAGCAGAAGCAGCCATTACTCCGTTTGCAATCGGTGGTTTCCAAGCTTTGACAGCTATGTCGACTACTGAGGATCCGGAACGTGCGTCTATTCCCTTTGACAAGGACCGCAATGGTTTTGTCATGGGAGAGGGTTCCGCGGTTTTAGTATTGGAAAGTTTGGAACACGCAGAGGCGCGTGGAGCGACGATTTTGGCTGAAATCGTTGGCTATGGAAATACCTGCGATGCCCACCACATGACTTCTCCACATCCAGAAGGTCTGGGTGCTATTAAGGCCATGAAGTTGGCCATTTCAGAAGCAGGTTTAGAGCCAGCTGATATTGACTATATCAATGCTCATGGTACTTCGACACAGGCTAATGAAAAAGGGGAAAGCCAAGCTATCGTATCCGTCTTCGGCAAGAACACGCCAGTTTCTTCCACCAAGTCCTTCACAGGTCACTTGTTGGGGGCTGCGGGTGCAGTTGAAGCGGCGGCGGTTATTGAAGCTATGCGTCACTCTCATGCGCCAAAGACAGCTGGTACGATAGAGTTGTCTGATTACATTGAGGCGGATGTCATCTATGGTCAAGGGCGTGATATGGAAATCCGCCATGCCATTTCAAATACATTTGGCTTTGGAGGTCACAACTCGGTGATTGCTTTCAAACGTTGGGAGGCTTAAGTGAATATTACAGAAATAAAGGACTTGATGAGTCAGTTTGACCAGTCAAGTTTGCGAGAATTTTCATATAGCAATGCTGGGGAAACCTTGCACTTTAGTAAAAACAAACAGGCAGTTGCTCCGAGTCCAACAGTAGAAGCTCCGCTTGTTCCAGTAGCTCCTGCAAGCCCAGCTCCTGTGCCAGCAGTCGAAACCAGTGAGCCAGCTCCAGTAGAAGCAGGTGCAAGCTCTATGGCAGAAGGTACGGTAGTGGAAAGTCCCTTGGTCGGCGTGGCTTATTTGTCGCCAGCCCCTGACAAGCCAGCCTTTGTAGCAGTTGGCGATACGGTCAAAAAAGGGCAGACTCTCATGATTATCGAAGCCATGAAGGTCATGAACGAAGTGCCTGCTGACCGTGACGGTGTGGTCACAGAGATTTTGGTGGCTAACCAGGACGTTGTAGAATTTGGACAAGGATTGGTACGCATCAAATGATTGATATTTTGAAAATTAAAGAGGCTCTTCCTCATCGCTATCCAATGCTCTTGGTCGATCGTGTCCTTGAAGTATCGGAAGATGAGATTGTCGCCCTCAAAAATGTGACCATTAACGAGCCTTTTTTCAACGGGCATTTCCCAGACTATCCTGTCATGCCAGGTGTTCTCATCATGGAGGCTTTGGCACAAACCGCAGGTGTCTTGGAATTGTCCAAGGAAGAAAACAAGGGCAAGCTGGTCTTTTATGCCGGCATGGATAAGGTTAAATTTAAGAAGCAAGTTGTACCTGGTGACCAGTTAATCATGACAGTTAAATTTGTCAAACGCCGTGGAACCATTGCGGTCGTTGAGGCAAAGGCAGAAGTGGGCGGAAAACTGGCTGCGTCGGGGGTGTTGACTTTTGCTATTGGAAACTAATACTCTTCGAAAATCAAACTCAGCCGTTGTTGACTTGATTTGATGAACTTCAGTTCTATCTGCATCTGCGTCGCCTAGCCTGATTTTGATTTTCATTGAGTATGAATCGGTCCTTTATTTTGCAAACTAGTTAAGGGCTGAGCTTGTGATAAATAATTATTCTATATTAAAAAGGAGATAGGATTCATCATGTTTGAGAAGATTTTGATTGCCAATCGTGGTGAGATTGCAGTGCGGATTATTCGTGCGGCCAGGGAGTTGGGGATTGCGACGGTGGCTGTCTATTCAGAGGCTGACAAGGAAGCCCTCCACACTATGTTGGCAGATGAGGCTGTCTGTATCGGACCTGCTCGTTCGACAGACTCCTATCTCAATATGCAGGCGGTCATCTCGGCGGCTGTTGTGACAGGTGCCCAGGCTATTCACCCTGGCTTTGGATTTTTGAGTGAAAACTCCAAATTCGCCACCCTCTGTGAAGAGGTTGGTATCAAATTTATCGGTCCTTCTGGGACGGTTATGGATACCATGGGCGATAAAATCAATGCTCGGTCGGAGATGATTAAGGCTCAAGTGCCTGTTATTCCAGGATCAGACGGCGAAGTCTTGACCAGCCAAGAAGCCCTTGAAATCGCTGAAAAGATTGGCTATCCTGTCATGCTCAAGGCATCGGCAGGTGGTGGCGGTAAGGGGATTCGTAAGGTGGAAAAAGCTGAAGACCTAGTGCCTGCCTTTGAATCAGCTTCCAGTGAAGCCAAGGCAGCTTTTGGCAACGGTGCCATGTATATGGAGCGTGTCGTCTATCCAGCCCGCCACATCGAAGTACAGATTTTGGCAGACCAACACGGTCATGTCATCCATCTGGGAGAACGGGATTGTTCCCTTCAACGCAACAACCAGAAGGTCTTGGAAGAAGCTCCGTCTATCGCCATTGGTCAAACCATGCGGGAACGTATCGGTCAAGCAGCGGTGCGGGCTGCCCAGTCAGTTGGTTATGAAAATGCGGGGACTATTGAGTTCCTTTTGGACGAAGCCAAGGGCGAATTTTACTTCATGGAAATGAACACACGGGTGCAGGTGGAACATCCAGTTACCGAATTTGTGACCGGTGTGGATATTGTCAAGGAGCAAATCAAGATTGCGGCTGGTCAGGAACTCAGCGTCTGCCAAGAAGATGTGCAGATTACAGGCCATGCCATTGAATGCCGCATCAATGCTGAAAATCCAGCCTTCAATTTTGCCCCAAGTCCAGGTAAGATTTCCAATCTCTACCTACCAAGTGGTGGCGTTGGCTTGCGTGTGGACTCGGCAGTTTATCCAGGCTACACCATTCCGCCTTACTATGATTCTATGATTGCCAAGGTTATCGTGCATGGGGAAAATCGCTTTGAAGCCCTGATGAAGATGCAGCGAGCCCTCTACGAATTGGAAATTGACGGAGTGGTGACCAATACTGACTTCCAGCTAGACTTGATTTCCGACAAGCGTGTAGTGGCTGGTGATTACGACACCGCCTACCTCATGGAAGAATTTTTACCCCGCTATCAAGAAGAACTGAAAAAGTAAACTAGGAGAGAAGTATGGCTTTGTTTCGCAAAAAGGACAAATATATCCGCATCAATCCAAATCGTTCGCGGATAGAGTCAGCACCTCAAGCAAAGCCAGAGGTGCCAGATGAACTCTTTTCCAAATGTCCAGCTTGTAAGGAAATCCTCTACAAGAAGGATTTGGGACCAGAGAAAACCTGTCAACACTGTTCCTATAATTTCCGGATTACAGCTCAGGAACGCTTGGTTTTGACAGTGGATGAAGGCTCGTTTGAGGAATTGTTTACAGGGATTGAAACCAAAAATCCCTTGGATTTCCCTAATTATTTGGAAAAATTGGCAGCCACCCGTCAAAAGACAGGCTTGGATGAGGCTGTTTTGACAGGCAAGGCGACAATCAGCGGACAACAAGTTGCCCTTGGAATCATGGATTCTCACTTTATTATGGCTTCAATGGGAACGGTGGTCGGTGAGAAAATTACCCGCCTCTTTGAACTGGCTACTGAAGAGAAATTGCCAGTCGTCCTTTTTACCGCATCTGGCGGTGCTCGGATGCAGGAAGGCATCATGAGCCTGATGCAAATGGCCAAGATTTCGGCAGCTGTGAAATGCCACTCAAATGCTGGGCTCTTTTACCTGACGGTCTTGACAGACCCCACAACAGGAGGTGTGACAGCTAGTTTTGCCATGGAAGGCGATATTATCCTAGCTGAACCGCAGACCTTGGTTGGTTTTGCTGGACGACGGGTTATTGAGTCAACCGTTCGGGAAAATCTGCCTGACGATTTCCAGAAGGCTGAATTTTTACAAGAACACGGCTTTGTTGACGCTATTGTCAAACGTCAGGACTTGCCTGCGACCATCAGTCGCTTGCTGAGAATGCATGGAGGTGTTAGATGACCAGTGATGTAGCACGTATGATCCGTTTGGCACGTGACCAGGCTCGCCTGACCACCTTGGACTATGCCACACAGCTCTTTGATGACTTTATCGAATTGCACGGCGATCGCAATTTCCGTGATGACGAAGCTGTAGTGGGTGGCATCGGCTTTCTAGCAGGTCAGCCTGTGACAGTCATCGGTATCCAAAAAGGCAAGAACCTCCAGGATAACCTCAAACGCAACTTTGGGCAGCCCCATCCTGAAGGCTACCGCAAGGCCCTTCGCCTCATGAAGCAGGCGGAGAAGTTTGGTCGTCCCGTTGTCACCTTTATCAATACCGCTGGAGCCTATCCAGGCGTCGGTGCTGAGGAGCGTGGACAGGGCGAGGCCATTGCCCGCAACCTCATGGAGATGAGCGACCTCAAGGTGCCTATTATCGCCATTATTATCGGCGAGGGAGGTTCTGGTGGAGCCCTTGCCCTAGCAGTCGCAGATCAGGTCTGGATGCTGGAAAACTCCATGTACGCCGTCCTCAGCCCTGAAGGTTTCGCCTCTATCCTCTGGAAAGACGGCAGTCGGGCCATGGAAGCGGCAGAACTCATGAAGATCACTTCTTATGAGTTGGAGAAGCTCCAAGTGGTCGATCGGGTTGTTTTGGAAAATGGCAGAGCGACCAAGCAAGTCTTGTCTGACATCAAGGAAAACCTCGTTAGCCAGTTGGCTCAGTTACAAGCCTTGCCACTTGATAAATTGCTCGAAAACCGCTATCAACGCTTTAGAAAATACTAGGAAGACCTAGTATTTTTTCGCTAGATTTGATACAATGGATAAAATAGTTTTCAGGAGGTTTTCCATGTTAGTAAAAGCAGATCTATCAAACGCAGAAGAATTATTGCCCATTCAACACCGAGCATTTGCAGCCTTGTATGAAACCTATCAGGACCAATACAACCCTGCCATTGAAACTATGGACTACTTCCAATCACGGTTTGCACGACCAAATTGCAACTACTACAAGATTGTCGAAGAGGTTCAGACAGTCGGACTGGTACGAACAACGGTCGCTGAAGATGCAGACCAGGGCTGGCTAGGTCTGATTGGCATTGACCCAGACCACAGAGGAAAAGGCTATGGTCATAAGGCCATGTTAGAGTTAGAACAACTCTATCCGACAGTCAAGCGGTGGGTACTCTGTACGGTTTTACAGGAGCCTAGATTGGTCGCTTTCTACGAAAGTCTAGGCTATAAGGCTATCAAAACCGAGCCTGAGCAGGAAGGCATGGATATGGTCTATATGGAGAAGTGGATAGGAGGTTCAGATGCTTGAACAGTGTCATAGATACTTGGATTATCAAGGAGTTCATTATTGCAAGCCTGAAAAGGCAGGAGCTTCGGTAAGCGACATGACAACCTTAAGAAACTTAGCACAGGCAGCACGCAAGGAGTTTCAGACATTAAGTTTAGCCTTAGCTGAGCAAGTCAGTCCCTTTGTGCCAGAAAGAGTTAGTCAATGGATGAACCAAGCCCAGATTTGCAGACCGCATTTTTGGACCTATTACCGCCTACCCTCTGCTAGTCCGTCGGCCCCAGCTTTCGCCATTCGTCTGTATGGTAAGGGAGCTGAAGCGGGGATTTCAGTAGAAGTTAGCTTCATTGAGCGAAAGAAGGTAGAGACCTCTCTTTTTCAGCAAAACCGTGTGCTGAACTGCCCGATTCAGGCACCACTTTATTACTGGGTGCAAGAGGGAAAGGTATTTTATCGCTTGGATGGAACTGAGGAGAATAGGCAGATTTTACTAGAAGCCGTCGAAGCAGGACGCGTTCGAAAAGTACTGGTCAAGTATGATGTACCATTTAGAACGACTGCCTCTGAAGAGGAGCTGCGAAAACGCTTGACTAACGGCTTTTCTCTACTAGAACCTTATCTGAATATGACAAAACCCACCGAATAATCAGTGGGTTAATGGCAGACAAGCATCGTCATGATGTTTGTTTTTTTCTTGGGATAGGTTATGGCTTAATCACATCAACCCCACCCATGTATGGACGGAGAACTTCTGGAATGGTGACAGAACCATCTTCGTTTTGGTAGTTTTCAAGGATGGCAGCCACTGTACGGCCAACTGCTAGACCAGAGCCGTTAAGGGTGTGGAGCAATTTAACCTTGCCATCAGCAGCATCGCGGTAGCGGATTTGGGCACGACGAGCTTGGAAATCCTCGGTATTTGAACAGCTTGAGATTTCACGGTAGGCATTTTGGGCAGGAATCCAGACTTCCAAGTCATAGGTCTTAGCAGCTGAGAATCCCATATCACCTGTACAGAGGGCCAAAACGCGGTAAGGCAAGCCTAGCTTTTGGAGAATATTCTCTGCGTTTGCGGTCATTTTTTCCAATTCATCATAAGATTGCTCTGGTGTGGCAAATTTGACCATTTCAACCTTGTGGAATTGGTGGAGGCGTATAAGACCACGGGTGTCACGACCAGCAGAACCAGCTTCAGAACGGAAAGATGGGCTCATGGCTGTGAAGTAGATTGGCAGGTCTTTTTCTTCCAAAATCTCGTTGCGGTAGTAGTTGGTCAATGGCACTTCCGCAGTTGGGATGAGGACGAAGTTAGTGTCTGCCAACTCAAAAGTATCTTCCTTGAACTTTGGATACTGACCAGTACCAAACATAGAGTCGTGGTTGACCATGTAAGGTGTGATGATTTCCTGATAACCTTCTGCGATATGCTCGTCTAACATGAAGTTGTAGAGGGCACGTTCTAAGCGAGCACCCAAGTTCTTGTAGAAGAGGAAGCGGGCACCAGTTACTTTTGCGCCACGTTCCCAGTCCAGAATATCTAGGTCTTCACCCAAATCCCAGTGAGCTTTTGGCTCGAAAGTGAATTCACGTGGTGTGCCCCAGCGGCGAACTTCCACGTTTTCTTCTTCGTCTGCACCAACAGGGACAGAGTCGTGCGGCGTATTTGGAAGAACTGCAAGAATGGCATTTAGTTTTTCATCAATTTCCAAGAGTTCAGCATCCAAGTTTTTTACATCGGCAGACAGTTTTTGCATGGCAGCAATCTTGTCGTCAGCATTTTCCTTGTTGCGTTTTGCTTGGGCAATCTCTGCTGAAACTGTGTTACGTTCAGCTTTTAATTCTTCTACAGTAACCAAGATTTCACGGCGTTTTGCATCCAATTCCTTGATGTCTGCCAAGGTTTCGGCAGCCACACCACGAGTAGCTAATTTGGCAGCCACTCCGTCAAAATCTGTACGAATACGTTTGATATCTAGCATAGATGTCTCCTTTAGAATAAAAAACACAGAATGAGAGATGCTGGAGCGATATTTACCGCGGTTCCATCCAGCTTCACATTCTGTGCACTTGATTGTATTTTGATAATTTCATAACGGTAGAATTTCACAACTTTTTCCTATCTGCTCACAGCGACCGCAGACTTTCTGGAAGGAGCCAGATGCTACTTATCCGTTTCTACTATTATACTTGAATTTTTATTTTTTGGCAAATAGATTCGAAATTTTTCTGCCGATTGTTTGCATAAGAGTCGGTAATTTCACAACTTTTTCATTGCCAATATGCTCACGAGCAATTTTAAGAATCTTACCAGAATCTTTAGATGCAAACAAGAATCGACTTTTCTCTGTATAAATTTCAAAATGACGGCTGATTGCTTTGCCAGAAACGTTTGCGCCAATGCTAGTCATTTCTGACCAAGGAATCTGGATATAACGCTCAACGTTGCTATCTGGGTAGAATTCAAGTGCCTTGTCACCAATTAGAAATTTACCAACCTTGCCACCAAAGCCCATGTAGGAAACCCCTGTGGTTTGTAGTTCAACGCTTGTATTTTGTGATTGTGCCATAGTGCTCTCTCCCTAGATATTCATTATATCATAAAACCCCGCAAGAGCGGGGTCCTTGATTACATAATGTTGAAGAAACGAGCAAGAATACCTACGATGAAGAGACCGATAATCATTGTGATTGGTGTTACTTTCTTCTTAAGCAAGTGCATGCAGAGGAAAGTAAGGAGAAGTCCCATCAAACCAGGAATCAAGCTGTCCAACTGACCTTGTAATGTTTGAGCTTGAGTTGGTTCAAGGCTAAGTCCGCTAAGAGCTTGACCAAGAATACCTTTCAACTCAGCACCAGTAACAGTACCTTCTGGGAAGACGATGTAAGCACCTTCTGACAATTGTTTAGCAGGAAGATTTACAGCGAAAGTAATAGATACCCAGCGTTGAACAAGAACGGCAAGGATGAACATACCAAGGATTGAAGCACCTTTAGTGATGTCTTGAAGGATACCACCAGACATGTCTTTAGTGATTTCGCTACCAGCCTTGTAACCAAATTCTTGTGTATACCATAGAAAGGCCATACGGATTGCGTTCCAACCAAGGAAGAAGATGATTGGTCCCATGATATTCCCAGATTGTGCAAGTGAAGCACCAAGAGCACCAAGGATTGGACGAACAGTAAACCAGAAGACTGGGTCACCGATACCAGCAAGAGGTCCCATCATACCGATTTTCACACCTTGGATAGCTGTGTCATCGATTTCAGCACCATTAGCACGCTCTTCTTCAAGGGCAAGAGTTACACCAAGGATTGGTGAAGCAACGTATGGGTGTGTGTTGAAGAATTCCAAGTGGCGCTCAAGAGCAGCAGCTTGATCTTCTTTTTTAGTGTAAAGTTTTTTGATAGCTGGGATCATTGCATAAGCCCAACCTAAGTTTTGCATACGCTCATAGTTCCATGAACCTTGAAGGAAGGTTGAACGCCACCAAACTTTTTTACGATCGCTTACGGAAAGTTGAATTTTTTCTGACATGATGAATCTCCCTTCTCTTAGTAGTCTTCAAGGATGTCGCCGATTGGGTCGTTAGATGAAGCACCACCGTTACCTGATCCGCCTTGTTTTGACAAGTTGAGGTAGATAAGCGCGATTGCAACACCGATAACACCAAGTGCGATAAGTGTCAATTTACTGATAGCAGCAAATGCAAAACCAAGTGCGAAGAATGGCCATACTTCACGAGTTGCCATCATGTTGATAACCATAGCATAACCTACGGCAACAACCATACCACCACCAACGGCCATACCACCTGACAACCAAGCTGGCATAGATTCAAGAACTGCTTGAACAGCTTCTGCAGGAATTGCAAGAAGAAGAGCCGCAGGAACTGCGATACGCAAACCTTGAAGGAGAAGAGCAAACAAGTGGTAACGTTCTACAGCAGCGAAGTTTGCATCTTTAGCAGCATTGTCAGCACCGTGTACAAGACCGACTGAGATAGTACGAACGATCATTGTAAGGAAAAGACCAGCTACGGCAAGAGGGATAGCAGTTGTTGTTGCAACGGCAATACCTTCAGTTGAGAAGTCGCCACCTTTGATCATGATGATTGCAGCAGCTACAGAAGCAAGAGCAGCGTCAGGAGCAACAGCTGCACCAATGTTCGCCCAACCAAGTGCAATCATTTGTAGAGAACCACCAAGCATAACACCTGCAGCCAAGTTACCAGTTACAAGACCGATAAGGGTACAAGCTACCAATGGTTGATGGAATTGGAATTCGTCAAGGATACCTTCAAGACCAGCGAAGAAGGCAACGATGACAACGAGAATTGCAGAAATAAGTGTAATATCTGACATGTTGTAATCCTTTCTATACTAACAGATCGATTTATTGAACGTTTGCCTTGTTGATAAGTTCAAACAAGTCTTTCTTCGAATCGTTTGGTACTTTACGCACATCAAATTCAACGCCGAGGTCACGCAATTTTTCAAAGGTTGCAACGTCATCTTTGTCCATTGACAATACGTTGTTAACCATTGTTTTACCAGTTGAGTGAGCCATAGAACCAACGTTCAATTCTTTGATTTCAACACCACCTTCAATTGCTTCAAGAGCTTCTTGAGGAGTTTCGAAAAGAATCAAGGCGTGAGTGTTACCGAATCGAGGGTCTTTAGAAACCTCAATCAATTTCTTGATTGGGACAACGTTCGCTTTTACGTTACCAGGTGCAGCTTGTTTGATGAGTTGTTTACGCAATTCATCTTTGGCAACTGTATCTGATGCAACGATGATACGATCTGCTTTGGAAGCAGGAGTCCAACCAGTCGCCACTTGACCGTGCAAGAGACGAGTGTCGATACGGGCTAAGTTGATTTTCAACTTGCCATCACCGATAACAGTACCTGGAGGGATAGCACCTTGTAGTGCAACAGGAGCAGCATCGGCAACAGGAGCAGCTTCAGCTGGTTGAAGTTCTTCTGGAAGAACTTTGATACCATCTTTTGCTTCCTTGATAATGTTTGCCGCAACTTCTTCCACGCCAGCAGCAGCGTTAATCATACGCTCTGTGTAAGCTTGGATAAGCATTGGCAAGTTTAGACCAGTGATGATAGCAAACTTACGATCTGGATTTTCACCAGCTACACGGCTCGCTTGGTTGAATGGTGAACCACTCCAAAGGTCAGCCAAAACCAAAACTTCATCATCGGCATCGAATGCGTCCACGGCAGCATTTAGCTTAGCGTATAAATCATCTGGACCTTCACTTGGCATAAAAGTAACAACTTGTACTTTTTCTTGTTCGCCAAAGATCATTGAACCTGACTGATGAATACCAGCAGCAAATTCGCCATGACTTGCAATAATGATTCCAATACTCATTATTGATCCTCCTAAATTTTTCTTGTTCATGTAAAAACCATTGAATGGGCTTTCATGTTCGAACTATACCATTATAAAACGTTTTCAGTACATTTGTCAAGTAGGTTTGTGTTAAAAGTGCAAAATATTTCCGAAACTTTTCATAATCGTGTTTCAGAAAAGTGATAAAAATATGCAACGAATATGACAAAAACCTGACAGTTTATCAGGTTTTTTGAAGTCTATAAAAATAGGTTTTCTAGTTCACGTGCGACACCATCTTCAAAATTAGCAAATGCTGTCAATCTGTCGGCATGTGGACGAAGTGTATCGCTACAATTTTTCATGGCATAGGCTGTTCCTGCTAGGTCTAGCATCTCAACATCGTTATGCTCATCGCCGAAGGCAATTAAGTCGCTAGGAGAGGCTTGGTAGAGGTTAAGAACATAGCTCAGAGCGGTTGCCTTATTGACACCTTTTGCACAAGTTTCGAGGATATTTAATGGTCCACCCCACGTATTGATTTCTAATTCATCTTTGAAATAGGCATTCATTTCTTTTGCAAGTTCATACTTATCAGTTGCACGAGTTTGCATAAGGATGGAATGAGGATCACTGGTAATTAACTCAGGTCTGATGAGTGTATCTGGTGTAATCTGTTCAACCCCCATCAGAGCCGGATCAATCTTGTCTAAGTTCTTTTGAGTGATATAGAATTTATTCTTGTATTCACCGGCAATAAAATCTGCCTCGAATGTTTCTTCTTCTTTTAGAAATTCTAGTAGGTATTTTTTGTCAATTAAAATATTTTGTTCCCATTGCCATTTCTTTCCAGGGATATGAACTAAAGAACCGTTGAAATTAATCATGGGAGTATCCAGTTCTAGTTGGTGGTAATATTTTTCAGCCATTCGATAGGGGCGACCTGTGGCGATAAGAACGGTGTGTCCTGCTTGGCGGACCTTCTTTATAGTTGAGATGGTATAATCAGATAATTGACTATCATTATTGAGCAATGTGCCGTCCAAATCGATAGCAATGATTTTTTTCTTCATATTTAATGGCATTCCTTTCTAGATTCGTTATACTAGTTTTTAATAGTGAATAGTGTTTAGGTAGTAGCTAGACTGCTGAGAAATTGTTTTATGTGTCAAAGAATAGTACTTGTAGGTAACCATATCTTGAACTAATAATTTCCAGTATAACAAAAGGAGATAATAAAAGCAAAGAAGCAATAAATTTTTTATAGATCGTCCGCAACTTTTCAATGTTCGTTATTTACGAATGTTAAAGACTGAAAATCAATGAAATAACGCTTTCAAGATTAAAAAACTTGAAATTAGAATGTTTTTTGATTATAATGTTTTTATCGTTCGTAAATTAAAAGGAGAAATGAAAAATATGGATCAATTTTTTAAATTGAAAGAACATGGAACGACTGTTTCTACAGAAATCATGGCAGGACTTACGACTTTCTTTGCCATGTCCTATATTTTGTTCGTTAACCCGAGCGTATTGAGTGTGGCAGGTATGCCGACTCAGGCAGTCTTTTTAGCGACTATTATTGCGAGTGCTGTATCAACGCTTGTTATGGGATTATTTGCTAACGTACCTTACGCCTTGGCACCAGGCATGGGGTTGAATGCCTTCTTTACCTATACAGTGGTTATCGGTCTTGGTTTTACTTGGCAAGAAGCTTTGGCAATGGTTTTCCTCTGCGGTTTGTTTAACGTTTTTATTACCGTTACAAAGGTTCGTAAGAGCATTATTAAGGCGATTCCGATTAGCTTGCAACATGCCATCGGTGGAGGTATCGGGGTTTTCGTTGCCTATCTTGGTTTTAAAAACTCTAATTTAATTACCTTCTTGACATCTGGTTCAGATATTATTACTGTAAATGGTGTTGCTCCGGCAGATGCAACAGCCGAAACATTCTCAAATGGTGTTTTCTCTGTTTTTGCAGGTGGAGGTGTTGTTCCATCTATTTCAACTTTTACTGAACCAAGTGTTCTCTTGACAGTGTTCGGTCTCCTCTTGACAGCTGTTTTGGTTATTAAGAACGTGCGTGGTGCAATTTTGATTGGTATTATTGCAACAACTGTAGCTGGAATTCCAGCAGGTGTTGTGGATCTGTCTACAATTGATTTTGCAAACAACAATATCGGTACAGCCTTTGCGGAGCTTGGGACGACTTTCTTAGCAGCTTTTGGTGGTCTATCTTCGCTCTTTGCTGACTCAAGCCGTCTACCACTTGTTTTGATGACTATCTTTGCATTCAGCTTGTCAGATACCTTTGACACACTTGGTACATTTATCGGTACAGGTCGTAAGACTGGTATTTTCTCAGAAGAAGATGAGAAAGCTCTCGAAAATGGTACAGGCTTTAACTCTAAGATGGACAAGGCGCTCTTTGCAGATGCGATTGGTACTTCAATCGGTGCACTATTTGGTACTTCAAATACAACGACATATGTTGAATCGGCTGCAGGTATCTCTGCAGGTGGTCGTACTGGTCTGACAGCTGTTACAACAGCGGTTCTCTTCCTTCTTTCAATTCTTATCTTGCCATTTATCGGTATTGTACCAGCAGCGGCAACTGCTCCAGCTTTGATTATTGTCGGTGTCATGATGGTTTCATCATTCCTAGATGTGGATTGGAGCCAATTCGAAGATGCTCTTCCAGCCTTCTTTGCAGCCTTCTTCATGGCGCTTTGCTTCTCAATCTCATACGGTATTGCAGCAGCATTTATCTTCTATTGTTTGGTAAAAGTTTCAACAGGTAAGGCTAAAGAAATTCACCCAATCCTTTGGGGTGCTACAGCTCTATTTATTCTGAACTTCATCATTCTAGCCATCTTGTAATCTGTTTATTATCCTTGAACTGATTTTCATTTGAAGGTCAGTTTTTTTATTATGTGACTTTTAGTCCGTCACGCTCCGTAAGGTGCGTGACAAATAAACCACCCGCTATGCGGGTGCGCGACGAAGGTTATACCAAAAAACTCCAAACGCGATACAATAAAGGTGTTCAAGCCTATTGTAAAGCGAGAGGAGAAAAGTATGGCACAAAAGGCACATAGTTTATCACATACAAAGTGGGCTTGAGATATAATAGGGATACAGAGAAAAAAGCTTGATAATTCGGGGCTTTCAGCACTGTATCCCTATTTTAAGAATCATATTTTTTCACGCACTCAATGTAACAGATCTTATCGAATTACAAGTTATGTTTTGTCGTATTTTTAATAGATTGCTGATAGAACTCAATTTTATCATCTAAATTTTGAAGATACTCAGTCCATTTTAGTTGCTGTTCTAAAACATAATTCCTGTGTAATTGGAGAATTTGTAATCGTTCAGGCATTGTAATCGAGCCAACATATCGTAACTCGGAATAATGTTGAATATCTTTGATAAGCATTCCTGTTTCTTTCAGCCGTCTTATAAATTTTATCCACTCTATATCGCTTTCTTTATAATATCTTCTACCATTTTTGTCTCTATCTACTTTGAGTAATCCTTTTTTTTCGTAGTAACGAAGGGTGCTTGCCGGAAGATTTGTTTTATTTGCAATTTCGCCTATTTTCATTGCAGATGACTCCTTTCCTAATTTTTAAAATTCATAAGTAAAAGAACTTGACTTAAACTAAGGTTTAAGTAGTATAGTTATATTATAAAAGAAAAAAGAGGTGAATTCAAGTGAAAAGTAAACGATTTGAAATAGGTTTAGAACAATTACAAAAAATTGATGGTGTGAGTGGCGAAAAAGTTATACAAACATTAGAAGATATTGCTCCAGATTTAGGAGAATATATTATCGAATTTGCATTTGGAGATATTTATAGTAGACAAGGACTTTCTTTGCAAGAAAGAGAAATGATAACTATCACAAGTTTATTGACATTAGGAGGGTGCGAACCACAATTAGAAGTTCATATTAATGGATCCTTAAATGTGGGAATATCTCCAGAAAAAATTATTGAGACATTTATTCAGTGCATTCCGTATGTGGGTTTTCCAAAAGTCTTAAATGCTACATTCGTTGCAAAAAAAATCTTTTCTGAAAGGAATCTTACTTTAGGTAGTAACACAAACGACGGGCGGTAATATATCACTAATAAAAAATAAAGGAGCTATGTGGAATGAAATAACGAGTGATTTTTCACTGATTTTTTGCTGAAAAACCAAAAATCATAATTTTTGAAAGAGGACTATTTACGCCAAAGTAGGTTTGGATAAGGACTTGCAAGCCTTTCTTATCAGCCAAGAGGGTTTGGTAGATGTTTAGGAACAGGGCTTTTTCTTCAGCAGTCAAATCCTTGACCAAGCTAGGCTCGTCCAACTGGATTTTTTCAGCGCCAAGTTCTGCCAATTTTGCAAATACTTGTCCGTAGGCAGCAACCAAACTATCTGCTACATCTTCAGCTTTCACACCTTCTTCAAAGTCAGTTAATTGTAAGAGCGTGAATGGACCAATCAAAACTGGACGAGTTGTGATACCCAAGTCCTTTGCTTCTTGGAATTCATCGAAAATCTTATGACCGGCTAGTTTGATTTCTGTGTCTTTTTCAATAGCTGGAACGATATAGTGGTAGTTAGTATTGAACCATTTTTTCATCGGTCTAGCACGAACGTCCCCTTTTTCTCCTTGATAACCACGTGCAAGAGCGAAGTATTTTTCAAGGTCAGTCAAGTCAAGTTCTTGAACTGCTTTAGGTACGATGTTGAAGAGTACTGCTGCATCCAAAACATTGTCATAATGAGAGAAGTCGTTGCTTGGAATCTCAGTAATGCCTGCTTCTTTAACAATATTCCAATGTTTAGCGCGCAATTCTTTGGCAGCAAGCAAAAGTTCTTCCTGTGGAATTTCATTTCTAAAGTATTTTTCAGTGATAAATTTTAGTTCACGGTGTTCTCCGATACGTGGGAAGCCGATAATAGTAGTAGTCATGTTTTTTCCTCCAAAATATTTCTATGCCCCTATCCTAACAGAAAAAACGACTCTTGTATAATTGTAAAAAAATAGAGGGAGTTATAACTTTTGACTATAACAGATTGAAAGAGAGCTACTTTTTTGATATTTCTTCTATATAAAAGCTTGAAAAAACGCCTGTTTATCAAGCTTGACTTTTTTATGCTGGCTCCAGTATAGTTTTTTCTTAAGCGTGGTATAGATTTTATCTATGAAACTGCTAAAGGCAAACTCTTGTTTATGAGCAATTGTTTATAGGTAGTTCTGATAGTTATTTTTTATCAAGCCATAAAACTTCTATATTAGACAGGGCTAGGTAGCCATGCTACAATTGAAAAAATGAAAGAAAGGGGCTTTTATGGGAAAAGTTATCATTGGAATTTCAGGAAACGAGCAAGAATTTCCAACTAAATCTGGTAGAACTTATGTAACCGTTGCGAGTGAATTGGCAGATGGTGTTCGTCAGGCAGGTGGTGTACCAATGGTTATTCCTATGGGAACTCCTGACTTAGCCAAGGACTATATCAACATGATTGATAAGTTGATTTTATCAGGCGGTCAGCATGTAGACCCAAGTCTATACGGGCAAGAGCGCTTGATTGATAGTAATGATTACCTCTTGGAACGTGATGCATTTGAGTTAGCTTTGATTGAAGAGGCCCTTCGGCAAGGAAAACCTATTTTTGCAGTCTGCCGAGGGATGCAGTTGCTGAATGTTGCTCTAGGTGGAAGCTTGGAACAAGAGGTGGCTCATCATTGGCAAGAAGGTATTGCGGGGACATCCCATCGTTTACAAGTGAAACCTAAAAGCCGAATCGGTCAACTGTTTACCCAAGGGAGCCCTATTAATTCCTTCCATCAGCAACGAATCAAAGAATTGGCTCCAGGACTGGTGGCGACAGGTTTGGATCCTAGAGATGGCATGATAGAAGCTTATGAAAGTAGAGGGAACCAAGCTTTGTTTGGTATCCAATGGCATCCAGAATTTTTGTACAATGATTGTAAGCAACATCGAGACCTGTTTCAGTATTTAGTAGATATATTTTAAGAGGGGTATCCCTCTTTTTATTATCAATACTTATAATTGCAAGGGTATTTGTTATAACGAAAAGTTATAACTTTCTATAAAAAAAGTCAATTAGTCAGAAAGAAAATTCTGTGTTAAGATAGATACAGTTCTAATTTAAGGAGATCATTTTATGAAATTAAAAAAATTGTTTAGTTTGGCAACAGCTGCTTTATCAGTAGGTGTACTTGCTGCATGTGGTAGCTCGTCTTCTAGCTCTTCATCTGATTCTTCAGCAACAACTGTTCGTGTGGGTGTGATGAGTTTGAGCGATTCTGAGCAAGCTCGTTGGGATAAAGTTCAAAAAATTCTTGGTGATGAAGTGAAATTGGAGTTCACTCAATTTACAGATTACTCACAACCAAACAAGGCAGTTGCTGAAAATGAAGTAGACATCAACGCATTCCAGCACTACAACTTCTTGAATAACTGGAATCAAGAAAATGGTGAAGACTTGGTTGCTATTGCGGATACTTATATCGCACCAATCCGTCTTTACTCAGGTACAGCTGATGGAAAAAACAAGTACACTAAAGTGGAAGAAATTCCAGATGGTGCAGAAATTGCGGTTCCAAACGACCCAACAAACGAAAGTCGTGCTCTTTACCTTCTTCAAGCAGCTGGTTTGATCAAGGTTGGTGTATCTGGTACAGAATTGGCAACTATTGCTGACATTACTGAAAACAAGAAGAACTTGAAGATCACTGAGTTGGATGCAAGCCAAACAGCAAGCTCACTTAGCTCAGTTGATGCAGCAGTTGTAAACAACACATTTGTGTTGGAAGCTGGTTTGGATTACAAAAATGCCCTTTACAAAGAGCAAAAAGATGAAAATTCAAAACAGTGGTACAACTTGATTGCAGCTCGTAGCGATTGGGAAAAATCAAAGCAAGCAGCAGCGATTAAGAAAATTATCGAAGCCTACCACACGGATGAAGTGAAAAAAGTTATTGAAGAGACTTCAGACGGTATGGATGAGCCAGTTTGGTAAAATGTAAATAGGTCGAGGACTGGACAAAGTTGTTCAGCCCTCTATCTGTTTTTATAGAGATAAGAAAAAATCTCTTAACTAAAGTCAGATATGTGGGAGAATATTTGATTTTGGTTAGTAGATTTGATTGATTTTTATTGAGTATGAGGAGAAAGTATGGCAGATAGTAAAGTTCAAGCATTTGAAAATGATGCGATTATTCAAACTTATTTTGAGAAGTTGAAGGTCTTGATTTCAAAGAAATCTATTTTTGCTCAGCAGATTGGTTTGTTGGATGTGGCGACTTACTTGAAAGATATGTTTGAAGAAGCTGGTGCAGAGGTTGTTTTGGATGATAGTTATGCAGCACCCTTTGTCATGGCTAAGTTTAAGGCTTCGGTGCCAGATGCTAAAACATTGATTTTCTACAATCATTATGATACAGTACCTGCAGATGCCGATCAGGTCTGGGAGAAGGGCAACCCCTTTGAATTGACCATTTCCGATGGCTATATCTATGGTCGCGGGGTAGATGATGATAAGGGCCATATCACAGCTCGTCTGTCGGCCTTGAAAAAATATCAGGCTAGACAGAATGGCCATTTACCAGTCAATGTGATTTTTATTATGGAAGGGGCAGAAGAGTCAGCTTCTGTCGACTTGGACAAATACCTTTCAAAATATAAAGAACATTTGATCGGTGCTGATTTACTTGTCTGGGAGCAGGGGCATCGCAATAGTCTACATCAGCTAGAAATTGCTGGGGGAAATAAGGGAATTGTGACCTTTGATCTTCAGGTTAAATCAGCTGACTTGGATATTCATTCTTCCTATGGTGGTGTCATTGATTCGGCAAGCTGGTATTTATTATCAGCACTTCAATCCATGCGGGCTGCAGATGGACGAATCCTGGTAGATGGCATTTACGAGCAAGTGCAAGAGACAAATGAGCGTGAATTGGCCTTGGTGGAGGAATTTGCACTGGCGACCAGTCAGTCTATGAAAGACGTTTATGGCTTGACTCTTCCAACCTTGGTAGAAGATCGTCGTGAGTTTCTGAAGCGTTTGTATTTTGAGCCATCTATTACCATTGAAGGCTTGTCAACTGGCTATCTTGGTCAAGGTGTCAAGACCATCATACCAGCTCAGGCTTCTGCTAAGATGGAAGTTCGTCTGGTGCCTGGGTTGGAGCCGCATGATGTATTAGATAAGATTCGTAAGCATTTGGACAAGCATGGTTTTGAAAAAGTTGAGGTTATCTTCACTTTGGGGGAAATGAGCTACCGAAGTGACATGTCTCATCCTGCCATTGTCAATGTGATTGAGTTGGCTAAAAAGTTGACGCCAGAAGGAGTTGCTGTCTTGCCGACGTCTCCGGGGACAGGACCTATGCACACAGTCTTTCATGCTCTAGGTGTGCCGATTGCAGGATTTGGTCTAGGAAATGCCAACAGTCGTGACCATGCCGGTGATGAAAATGTCAGCATCGCTGACTACTATAGCCATGTTGAATTAGTAGAGGAGTTAATTGCAAGTTATGAGTAAGGAAATGATTAAGCTGGATAATATTGATGTAACCTTCCAGCAGAAAAAACGGACCATCGAAGCGGTAAAGGATGTGACCATCCATATCAATCAAGGGGATATTTACGGTATCGTAGGTTATTCTGGAGCAGGGAAATCTACCCTTGTTCGAGTGATTAATTTATTGCAGGTGCCGACAGCGGGTAAAATTACTATCGATGAGGATGTGATTTACGAGGGAGAAAAGGTCACACTTACTCCAGCTCAATTGCGGAGCAAACGCCGTGAAATCGGCATGATTTTCCAGCATTTCAATCTGATGACTCAAATGACGGCAGAAGAAAACGTAGCCTTTGCTCTTAAGCATTCGGGTTTGAGCAAGGAAGAGAAGAAAGAAAAAGTTGCTAAGTTGTTGGACTTGGTTGGACTTTCTGACCGTGCTGAAAACTATCCAGCTCAGCTGTCTGGTGGTCAAAAACAACGTGTTGCCATTGCCCGTGCATTGGCCAATGACCCTAAAATCTTGATTTCTGATGAGTCTACTTCTGCCTTGGATCCGAAAACGACTAAGCAGATTTTGGCACTTTTGCAGGAATTGAATGAAAAATTGGGCTTGACCATTGTTATGATTACCCATGAGATGCAGATTGTAAAAGACATTTGTAACCGTGTGGCTGTTATGCAGGATGGTCACTTGATCGAAGAAGGTTCCGTTTTAGAAATCTTCTCTCATCCAAAAGAAGAATTGACACAGGACTTCATCAAAACAGCAACAGGAATTGATGAGGCCTTGGTGAAAATTTACCAGCAGGATATTGTTAAGAATTTGCCTGAGAATAGTATTTTAGTGCAACTCAAGTATGCTGGTTCCAACACGGATACGGCAATTGTCAATGATTTGTATAAATTCTATCAAGTATCTGCCAATATTCTTTATGGTAATATTGAAATTTTGGACCATACGCCAGTCGGTGAGATGGTAGTGATCTTATCAGGTGAACCTGGTCAGTTGCACCGTGCGATTGAGGCAGTGATGGAGGCGCGTGTGGAAGTGACGATTTTGAAAGGAGCGAACTAGATGTTAGAATGGATTCAAACGAATTTTCCAGATATTTATAAATTGGGCTGGGATGGTCAGACAGGTTGGTTAACACATTTTAATTTGACCCTCTATATGACCTTTGTTTCCTTTGCTTTTGGTGGCTTGATGGGCTTGGTTTCAGGTTTGTTCTTGGTCTTGACTGGTCCTCGGGGTGTCATTGAAAATAAGACGGTTTACTGGATTTTGGATAAGGTAGCTTCTATCTTCCGTGCCATTCCTTTCATTATTTTGTTGGCGGCCATTGCTCCTTTGACAAAAATTATTGTTGGGAAAACGATTGGTACGGAGGCAGCCTTGGTGCCGCTCGCCCTTTCAGTCTTTCCGTTCTTTGCCCGTCAGGTTGAAGTGGTCTTGTCAGAATTGGACCGTGGTGTTATCGAGGCGGCTCAGGCTTCAGGAGCGACGTTCTGGGATATTGTCCTTGTCTATCTGCGTGAGGGTCTGCCTGACTTGATTCGTGTGACGACCTTTGCCCTGGTTTCCTTGGTCGGCTATACTGCCATGGCAGGAGCTATCGGAGCAGGTGGTTTGGGACAAGTTGCCCTTTCCTACGGTTACTTGCGTTACAATGACGATGTGACCTTCCTTGCAACTTTCTTGATCTTGGTTATCATCTTTGCCATTCAGTTTATTGGTGATTTCTTGACCAGAAAGATTAGTCATAGATAGTAAGGAAATCAGGCATTTCGCATTTTGATTTATTAATTGCTTTTTTAATAGCAATATTATACAATGAAAGCAACCAAATATTTACTGCCACCGGGTAGTCATGCATCAGCATTTTATGAACATCGTTAGGTCTTTGAAGATGTTCATAGGGTGCTGATTTTGTATAAAAAAGGAGTAAGAATATGTCACAATTTGTTGTTGATCCATCTTTTTGGAGTCTATTTCCAGATGCAAAAATTGGAGTTCTATTATTGAAGGGGTATAAAACGCCATCAGAATCACCAGAAGATTTAGTGAAACTACTGGAAGAAAGTAATGAAATTGCCCAGAAATTTCTTACAGAAGATACTTTTAGTGAAAATGAAGTCATCCAAACGTATCGCCAAGCTTATCAAAAATTCAAAACTAAAAAAGGTGCACGTTCTAGTATTGAAGCACTTTTGAAGCGTTCCGCTAGTGACCGTCCAGTTTCGACAATCTCGCCCTTAGTGGATATTTATAATGCAGCAAGTTTGCGTTTTGGTCTTCCATGTGGTGCGGAAGATATAGATACTTTTGTAGGCGATTTACATTTAACAGTTACCGAGGGTGGAGATGAGTTCTATCTGATTGGAGATGAGGTCAATCAACCAACCTTGCCAGGTGAGGTATGTTATAAGGATGATAAAGGTGCGGTATGTCGCTGTTTCAACTGGCGTGATGGTGAGCGAACCATGATTACGGATGAGACAAAGAATGCTTTCTTGGTCATGGAGTTGGTCAATTCTGATAGAGTAGAAGATTTGGAAAATGCCTTTGATTTTATCAGTCAACAAGCAGAGAAATTCTTGGGAGTTGTACCTGAAAAATATCTACTAGATTGCGATACGCCTACTATGCCATTGTAATATTTGTAAGGAATATTGCGATTGGGAAATAGTGTTCCTTCTAGACAAACGCTGATTTTTCTGCTACAATACTAAGCATGAAAGAAGGTTGTTTCAAAAGCCTGTCTAGCGAGCTTGGGAGAGTGAAAGCCAAGCCAGTCTTGAAATAATTGGCGCTTTCCCAGTCGTGACCATGTCCGACTCAATCAGAATCATACAAATGAAGTAATAAATTAGGGTGGAACCGCGTTCTCGACGCCCCTAGTCGCAAGGCTTGGGTGTTGAAATTCGGTTCTTTTTGAATTTCGTCTAATACCTAAGTGGAAAGGAGTATCATGCTTAAAGGATCTTGTTTATGTAAAGCAGTCACCTACACTTTAGATGAAGAATTGTCGGAAATAGTTTTTTGCCATTGCTCATTCTGTAGGAAAGTAACTGCGTCAGCCTACACAGTTAATGCTAAAGTTAGCAGCAAAAACCTGGTATTGTATGGAAAAGAGAAGTTGGTTACTTATAGTTCATCTCCAGGGAAACAACGTTATTACTGCCAGAACTGTCACAGTCAAATTTTCACTACTCAAGAAAATATACCAGAAGTTTGTGCTTTGAAATTAGGAACAATAGATGAATGCGATCAGAATTTACAAACTGTTCCCAAACGTCATATTTTTCAGGATCCAGCTTTTTCTTGGTTGCTTGATAAATAAATTTAAAAAGATAATATAAATAAAAGGAGAAAACAATGTCTAAAAAATTAACGTTTCAAGAAATCATTTTAACCCTTCAACAGTTTTGGAATGAACAAGGTTGTATGTTGATGCAAGCCTATGATACGGAAAAAGGTGCGGGAACTATGAGTCCATATACTTTCTTGCGTGCGATCGGTCCTGAGCCTTGGAATGCGGCTTATGTTGAGCCAAGTCGTCGTCCTGCGGACGGTCGTTACGGGGAAAATCCAAACCGTTTGTATCAGCACCACCAATTCCAAGTGGTTATGAAGCCGTCGCCTTCTAATATCCAAGAACTCTACTTGGAATCTTTGGAGCGTTTGGGCATCAATCCTTTGGAGCACGACATTCGTTTCGTTGAGGACAACTGGGAAAATCCGTCAACAGGTTCAGCTGGTCTGGGCTGGGAAGTTTGGTTGGACGGTATGGAAATCACGCAGTTTACCTACTTCCAACAAGTCGGTGGCTTGGCGACAGGTCCAGTCACAGCTGAAGTAACCTATGGTTTGGAGCGTTTGGCTTCCTATATCCAAGAAGTTGACTCCGTTTATGACATCGAGTGGGCAGACGGCGTTAAATATGGCGAAATCTTTATCCAGCCAGAATATGAGCATTCAAAATACTCCTTTGAAGTATCAGACCAGGATATGCTCCTTGAAAACTTTACTAAGTTTGAAAAAGAAGCAGAGCGGGCTTTGGAAGAGGGATTGGTTCACCCAGCCTTTGACTATGTGCTCAAGTGTTCTCACACCTTTAACCTGCTGGATGCCCGCGGAGCCGTGTCTGTAACTGAGCGTGCAGGCTACATTGCCCGTATCCGTAACCTTGCCCGTGTCGTTGCCAAAACCTT
This sequence comes from Streptococcus sp. 2020WUSS084, assembly GCF_044427445.1. NCBI lineage: Bacteria > Bacillati > Bacillota > Bacilli > Lactobacillales > Streptococcaceae > Streptococcus > Streptococcus sp. 2020WUSS084. The sequence goes on from NZ_JAOTGC010000002.1 coordinate 83,487, forward strand.
TGTGGCAGAGCGTAAAAAATTAGGTTTCCCACTTTTAGATGAAGCAACACGAGCAGAATTGTTGAAGGAGGACGCAGAATAATGACAAAGAATTTACTTGTTGAACTTGGCTTGGAAGAAATTCCTGCCTACATCGTAACCCCAGCCATGCACCAGTTGCGTGACCGCATGGCAACCTTTTTGACAGACAACCGTTTGGCTTTTGACAGCATTGACGTCTTTTCAACGCCACGCCGTTTGGCTGTTCGTGTCCGTGGCTTAGCGGACCAGCAGACAGACCTGACCGAAGATTTCAAGGGTCCTGCTAAGAAGATTGCCTTGGACGCAGACGGAAACTTCACCAAGGCGGCAGAAGGATTTGTCCGTGGCAAAGGCCTGACGACAGCTGACATCGAATTCCGCGAGATCAAGGGTGAAGAGTATGTCTACGTGACTAAACATGAAGCTGGTCAGCCAGCTAAGGCAGTTTTGTCCGGCATTCCGGAGGTCTTGAAGGCTATGACCTTCCCAGTCAGCATGAATTGGGCCTCCAACAAATTCGCCTACATCCGCCCTGTCCACACCTTAACCGTTCTCTTGGACGACGAGGCATTGGATATGGATTTCTTGGATATTTCATCAGCTCGCATCAGCCGTGGTCATCGTTTTCTTGGAAATGAAACCGAGATTGCAAGTGCAGATTCTTACGAGGCTGACTTGCGTGCACAGTTTGTCATTACAGACCCCGCAGAGCGTCAAAATATGATTGTCGAGCAAATCAAGGCGATCGAGGACAAACACAATGTGACAGTCGAGATTGACCAAGACCTGCTCAATGAAGTTCTCAACCTAGTCGAGTACCCAACTGCCTTTATGGGCTCCTTTGATACCAAGTATTTGGAAGTACCAGAAGAAGTATTGGTGACTTCTATGAAAAATCACCAACGTTACTTCGTAGTGCGTGATAAGGCTGGCAAACTCTTGCCAAACTTCATCTCCGTCCGCAACGGTAACGACCAGCACATTGATAATGTCATCAAAGGAAATGAAAAAGTTTTGGTGGCACGTTTGGAAGATGGTGAGTTCTTCTGGCGTGAGGACCAAAAACTCAAGATTGCTGACTTGGTAGAACGCCTTAAAGTCGTAACCTTCCATGAGAAAATCGGCTCACTTTACGAGCACATGGAACGCACTAAAGTCATCGCAGAAAAATTGGCTGACTTGGCAGGCTTGTCTGCGGATGAAAAAGCGGATGTGGCACGTGCGGCGGACATCTACAAGTTTGACCTCTTGACGGGTATGGTTGGGGAGTTTGACGAATTGCAAGGGATCATGGGTGAGAAGTATGCCCTTCTTGCAGGGGAAAAACCTGCGGTAGCAGCAGCTATCCGTGAGCATTATCTTCCTAACTCTGCAGAAGGCGAATTGCCTGAAAGCAAGGTCGGTGCAGTCTTGGCACTGGCTGACAAGTTTGATACCCTTCTCTCCTTCTTCTCAGTTGGCTTGATTCCGTCTGGCTCAAACGACCCTTACGCTCTGCGTCGTGCGACACAGGGTATCGTGCGGATCTTGGAAGCATTTGGTTGGGAAATTCCATTGGATCAGTTGATTGCGGAGCTCTACAGCTTGAACTTTTCCAGCTTGACCTATGACAACCAGCCAGCTGTGATGGACTTTATCCGTGCTCGTGTAGAGAAGATGATGGATAAGGCGATTCCGAAAGACATCCGTGAGGCTGTACTTGCCAGCTCAACCTTTGTGGTCAGACTACAACTGGCAGCCAGCTCTGCTATTTTCCAAAAATCAAAAGAGGCTGACTATAAGGAAGCCGTGGAAAACTTGTCACGTGTCTTCAACTTGGCTGAAAAGGCGGAGGTGACTGCGATTGACGAGGCCCTCTTTGAAAATGACCAGGAAAAAGCCCTTGCTGCTGCAGTGGCAGGCTTGGAGCTGATAGAAGACATGGCAGGCAACTTGGACAAGCTCTTTGCTCTTAGCCCAGTCATCGCGGCCTTCTTCGACAATACCATGGTCATGGCAGATGATGCGGCAATCAAAGCCAACCGCTTGGCTCTACTGAAAGCCTTGGCGGATAAGGCAAGTGCTGTGGCGGTCTTCAATCTCTTGAATAGTAAGTAGGTAGTATGTCTCTTTTCAGAATTATAGAGTTGTATGTTATCATTCCTTTGCAAGCTTTTGTGCTGATTGTTCTTATGTTTTTCTTTATTCGTTGGATGTGGCGAACATCTAAGATAGAAAAGGGCAATGCTAAACCTGCTATTCGCAAAAAGTGTAAACAGAAACTTTGTACTGCTGAAACGCAAGGGCGTTTTATGAGGCAATTACGTTTTAAGAAGAATTATGTCTATGTTTATGCTTATGATGTGGATGGAAAAACCTATGAAATTTATGATGTTATTATTTATAGGATAGGTGAAGTTATTAAGTTAGGTCCAATTCCGGTTAGTTATACAGGAAAAAGACAATTAGAGAATGTTGATGTGGTGAGAATTGCCTATAATCCTCTGATACCACAGGAAGCGTATTTACCGGACAATCAAGGGAAGTGGACCGTGTTTTAAGAGATAAAAGGAGCTACTATGGAACAAGCAAAAATCGATCGGATCAATGAATTGGCTAAAAAGAAAAAAGCTGGTACCTTGACACCAGAGGAAAAAGTTGAACAGGCTCAGCTCAGGGAAGAATATATTGAGGGGTATCGTCGAGCAATCCGTCATCATATTGAGGGGATTAAACTGGTTGATGAAGATGGTAATGACGTGACGCCAGAGAAACTCCGTCAAGTCCAACGTGAAAAGGGCTTGCATGGCCGCAGTTTGGATGATCCCAATTCCTAAACTTACGTTACTAAAAAAACAAGTAAAAGACTAGGTTTTCTAGTCTTTTTGTGTTTTTGAGAACATGTACTTACTTGTTTGCTTAGTTTGTAAATGATAAAATAGAGATATAATAGGTTCAGGGAGGATTTGTCATGAAAAAACTGATGTACACCTTGTTGGTGCTTGCCTATGTTACGGTCGCTTATTTGTCGGTCTACGTCCTTCCTCACTATTATTGTGGTGCAATTATAGGGGCGGCAGGAGCCAGTCTTGGAGCTAGTTTCAAACAGTTCAAGGAAGTGCGAGCTTGTCCTGACCAACCCTTGTTAGCCTATTTTAAGTGGGATAAGAAAAAGACAAGTAGTTTGTTATTGGTCCTTCTTGGCATCATCCTTTTTGTCAGCCTTGTGCTGGAATTTAATTGGCAATATGGCATAGCTTTTGTAGTGGCGATCAGCTACGCTATGCTTTGGCATCTCCTTCATATTCAATTTCTACAAAAATATTATTTTAAAAACGCATGAGAGTTTCATGCGTTTTCTTTATATACTTTGTCCCGTTTTTAACTTTTTCATAAAGATGATGGAACTTGGAATCAGGACGATGATGCTTCCAATCCAGGCGGCGGGGTTAGCGGCGGCAGTCCCATAAAAACCGAAATACTGCATGCCGATGATGGCGACTGCTGCTCGGAAAATTAATTCCCCAAAGCCTGCTAGTGTTGGAATAAAGCCCTTGCCAAGTCCCTGAATAAAGCTACGGAGAATAAAGAGGGAAGCAACAATCCAGTAACAAGAGCCGTTAATGATGTAGTAAACAAGAGCCAAGTCCAGAACTGTTTGACTGGCATTTGGCAGAAATAGACCAGAAAAGAAACGATTGCCCAAGATGAGAATGACCGCAAATACAATGGCCCAAGCAATGCTGAGGAGTAATGAGTGGCGCACCCCTTCTCGAATACGATCATAGAGCTTGGCACCGTAGTTCTGAGCAGTAAAGGTTGCGATAGCCAAGCCCAGATTGACCATGGGCAACATAGCCAACTGGTCAGTACGAAGGGCAATGGCCTGGGCGGCGATGGCGTCTGTTCCTAGTTGGTTGACCATAAACTGCAAGGTCATGGCTCCGATGGCGATAATACTGGCTTGAAATCCCATTGGAAAAGCAAGCTGGGCATGTTTCTTGAGATTATCCCTATCCAATTTTAAATCAGCTAGTCCAATATGATAGTGAGGTACCTTGTGGACAATATAAAAAATAAGAAAGAGGACCGAACAGACTTGGGCAAGGATAGTTGCAAAGCCAGCTCCGAAAACGCCCCAGTTCATGACTAAGATAAAGAAAAAATCCAGACCGATATTGATAAAACAAGCGATAACTAGAGCCAGTAGAGGTGTTTTAGAGTTTCTGAGACTGCGTAGGGCTGAAGACAGGAAATTATAAAAAATAGTAAAGGTCAATCCTCCAAACATGGCCGTTAGAAAGGCATGGGAGTGGTCGATGATACTCACAGGCGTTTGCATTAAGACTAAGATAGGTTTCAAAAATGCTAAGGCTGAGACTGTTAGTAAAAGGCTGATGAGGGAAGCGTAGAAGAGTCCGTGGACAAAAGATTTTTTAAGCCCCTCTAAGTCGCCACCTCCAAAGCGTTGGGCAGAAATAATGGTTAATCCATTGGTAACACCTTGGGCAAAACCGATGATTAAAAAAATCAGGCTGGCTGTCGAACCGACACTTGCAAAAGCATCCTTTCCCAAAGTATGCCCCACAATCATGGAATCAGCAAAATTATAGGCCAGTTGAAAAAAAGAGCCAATTAACAAGGGAATAGCGAATTGTAAGATGACCGCAATCGGCTTTCCTTTGGTTAAATCATTCATAACGTCTCCTTTTGACAGATGATAAGCCCACTAGATAAATGATAATCTAGTAGGCTTTCTAGGGATGAAATATTTCTCCTGAAAACGGAGTATAGGGCGTAAATTTGTTATTTAATTTGTCAGCTCTTCAAAATGATCGACAGTGTTATGGTCTGTTACTGCTAAGATGAGTTCGTCAGATTTGAAGACATAGTCAGGAGTCAGTTGGATGTTTAATTCCTGATTTTCGCCACTTCGGTAACCGATGATATTGAGTTTATAATGTTGGCGAAGTTTTAATTCGCCAAGTGTTTTTCCAATCCATTTTACTGGCGGGTGAAACTCGACAATGGAAACATTGCCTTCGAGCTCAAAGAGGCTGGTTGTATCGCGGTGGAGTAATTGTTTCGCTAGGGAAATACCAGTTTCGCGTTCGGGAGAAATAACCTTATCGGCACCGACACGAAGAAGGACTTCTTTCGCAGTTGTTCCTTTGACTTTGACAATGACCATAGGGACACCTAGGACCTTGCTATGCATAACGGCAAGAACACTGGATTCCAAGTTTTCGCCAGTAGCTACAACAACAGCATCGCAGTTACCGATTCCTGCGGCACGTAGGAGCGAGCGGTCGGTGATGTCTCCGACAATACCGCGCGTGAGAATAGGTTCTAGATGATTGATACGTTGCTCATGATTATCGATAGCAATGATATTGCAATCGTAATTGTGTAATGTTTTTGCAATGGTAGTACCAAAAACTCCCAGACCGAGAATTCCGATAGTATAGTTTGGCATGATTTCTCCTTTTAAACAAGCATAGATGATTTTGCGTATTGAAGACTTTCAGTTTTAGATAATTTTCGAACAGAAAGGCTTGCGAGAATAGAAAGTGGACCGATACGGCCGAAGAACATGAGTGCCATAATGACTGCTTGACCGGCCATGGTTAGACTTGGAGTCAGATTGGCCGTAACACCTACAGTGGCTAGTGCCGACATGACCTCGAACATTAAAAATAGAAGTGGTTGTCGGTCATCTGTTAGGGCAAGTGCGAAGAGCCCGATGATGAACATGAGAAGGAAGACTGAGAATGTCGCAAAAGCTTTGCGGATGCTGAGGTTATCGATGGTTCGACCCATAAAGTTGGTATGAGGGAGACCGAGAATCTCGCTACGAGCATAGAGCACTAAGGTTAGGAAGGCGGTTATTTTAATACCGCCGGCTGTTCCACCTGGGGCTCCGCCAAGCATCATCTGAAAGATATAGAGCAAGAGGGTGATCGGTTCAGCCTTCGTGTAGTCGATACTGGCAAAACCAGCGGTTCGCATGGTGACCGTCTGGAAAAAGCTGGCTAATAATTTATGGCCAAATGATAGTTGCCCGATAGTAGAAGGGTTGTTCCATTCGGTGAGTAAGGTTGTCAGAGTTCCGAGGGTCAGTATAATGGCTGTTAGGCCTAGAACAATCTTTGTATGGAACCCTAGTTTTCGTAGGCTACGTTTTTGCCCGATTTGTGTTTGAAGGTCAAACCAAACCGAGAATCCAAGACCTCCCATAATAATGAGACTGGCTAATGTTACGTTGATCAGAGGATTATTCACATAGCGCATGATGCTAGTTGCACCAAAATTATCAAAACCAGCATTACAAAAGGCTGAAATAGCTACGAAAATCGAGGTGAATAAACCTCTCGCCCATCCAAATTCAGGTACAAAATGGAAGGAAAGTAAGAGGGCTCCAAAGGCTTCGACTGCCAAGGTAAAACCAAAAGCTGATTTGAGGAAGCTACGAAAATATTTTGTGTCAGATCGGTTTAGAGCCTCTTGTAAGGTTGCCATATTGATGAAATTCATTTTACGACCACCGCGTAAAGCGAAGAGACCGATGAATCCTATCAAGCTCAAACCACCAATTTGGATTAGCATCATACAGATAATCTGTCCAAAAGTAGAATAGGTTTCAGCAACGGCTTTGGTAAATAGCCCTGTTACACAAACCATGGAGACAGATGTGAAGAGATGATCCCAATAACTTGCTGTAGAGGTGCTAATTTGTGAGATGGGAAGACTTAGTAAAATTGATCCAGTCAGAATTACGAATAAGAAACTGATAATGATTCGCTGACTGGGAGAAAGTTTGATCCTAAATGGTGACATAATTCTACCTTTTCTCAAAAAAAATAAAAGATGAAGATATTGTAGCACAAAAGAAAGAAAATGTACGACTAAAACACGCAAAGAACCTGATTTTTTCTCTTCTTGAAAGCTTCATTATTTTTTATTACCATGGATTTTATAAGTGGTGTTTATATGGGGTGGCTCATTTTACTTGTGACACCAGAATTATGGGGAAATTATTATGGGCAATGAAAAAGTGGTGCGGACCATAAAAAGAATCTCCTTAGTTGACCTAGGGAGATTTATTTCCATTCTGCTAAGACTTGTTGATGATAGTGACGTAAAGGTCCGACCTTTTGGAGGAGGTAGGTAGCAGCCAGTCCGACCAATAAGCCTGATAAAATTCCTGTAAAAGCGAGGATTGGCAGGTAGTTTAGTACATAGAAAGAACGGGCAATGGTAGCAAAAACAAGAAGCTGACCAAGGTTGTGCAACATCCCGCCCAGAATAGAAATTCCAATAGGACTGACACGGTTGGGACCGAGCTGCTTGGCAGAGAGCATTCCTATATAACTCAAAGTAGTTCCGGCAAAGCCATAGAGGAAGGTTGAAAAGGTGCCTCCCAGAAAGGTTGAGATGAGCAAGCGTAGTGCGACAACCTTTAGGCTATCCTTTGTAGGGAGGGTAAAAATAGCAATTAAGCTAATCAAATTTCCCAGTCCTAGCTTGGCACCTGGAGCAAAAGCAAATGGGGGGGTGATGAGTCGTTCAATCAAAGAAATGACAACTGCCTGAGCTGCCAACATCGTAATAAAGTTAAGTGTTTGACGTTTAGAATTCATGGGTGTAGAGAAAAAACTCTTTCTAGTCGATTATCTATTTTACTATCATACTTGTTTTTGTTCACTATGGCAAGTTTTGTCTGCCATATATTACTAATTATTGAAATTTGCTTGTCAACTATCTTGGAATGCGTTATAATGGAAACATGTAATTTGTTTTGGTTTTCACAAGGAGGAAACATTGTGACGAAAAATATTGTGATTGTCGGTGCTGGTTATGCGGGGATTGCAGCAGCTCGATTGCTAGGGAAAACCTTTAAAAAGAATCAAGATGTAACAGTTACCTTGATTGATAAGAACTCTTTCCATACCTATATGACAGAGTTGCATGAAGTTGCGGCAGGGCGTGTAGAAGCCAATGCAATCAAGTATGACCTTCAACGTATCTTCAAAAAATATCCAAAGGTTCAATTGGTAACAGACAAGGTTGTTGAGATTGACTACGATAAGAAACAAGTAGTTGCAGAACACCAAACTCTGGATTTTGATTACCTGCTCCTTGCAATGGGTGGTGAGGCTAATGACTTTGGTGTGAAAGGTGTTAAAGAACACGGTTTTACACTTTGGTCTATCGAAGCAGCGGAACGTTTGCATGACCACATGATTGATGCTTGCTATCGTGCCATGCGTGAGCATGATGAAGCCAAACGTCGCGCTCTTTTAACCTTTACCGTTATCGGTGCTGGTTTCACAGGTATTGAGATGATCGGTGAGTTGATTGACTGGGTACCAATTTTGGCACGTGAGTTCAAGTTGGATCCAAAAGAATTCTCACTTAGGGTTGTTGAGGCAACGCCAAATATCTTGGCTATGGTTACTGAAAAAGAGCAAGTCAAGGCTCGCAAATACCTTGAGAAAAAAGGTGTTGAATTGGTTCTTGGCGATGGTGTAGCAAGTGTACAAGAAGATAGCTTGACACTTTCATCAGGTCGTCAAATTCCTACCTATACCTCTATTTGGACAGCTGGTGTTCAAGCCAATACAGACGCAAGTGAATTTGGTATTGAAAAAGCACGTGCAGGTCGTTTGGTAGCCAATGAGTTCATGGAAGCGAAAGGCAAGGAAAATGTCTATGTAGCTGGTGACTTGGTTTACTTTGAAGAATCAGAAGGAAAACCAACTCCACAGATTGTACAAGCAGCTGAACAGACAGGCCATACTGCGGCAAGTAATATTATTGCAGCAATCAAGGGTGGCGAAAAACATCGCTACAAAGGTAAATATGATGGGTTTATGGTATCTATTGGGGCACGCTACGGTGTAGCCTTCTTGATGGACAAATACCACATGTCAGGCTTTATGGCAATGGCTGTCAAACACATGGTAAACCTACTCTACTTCTTTACCATCCGTAGTTTCTTCTACATGGGTTCTTATGTTCGTCATGAATTCTTTGACATTCAGAATAAGCGAAACATTTTTGGCGGTCATACTTCAGGCAAAGGAAATCTTCTCTGGTCTGTGCCAATGCGTGTCCTTTATGGTTCAGTATGGCTCTACGAAGGTATCAAGAAAGCCTTTGGTCTATTTGGAACAACATCATGGTTTGGGGATCAAGTTGTCTTCCCATTCCCTTGGTTAGCTGATCCAGTATCTGGTGCATCCGCTGCTGAGGCGGTTTCAAGTGCCTCACAAGCGGCAACTGCTGCGGCAGAAGCCGCTGAACCAATTTTTGGTTTGAGCTATGCCTATGGTGAAGCACCGATGGCTGTTTTGGACAAAATGCCTGATTGGTTTGCTACTATCATGGAATTTATGATGCCAAACCAAGAAGTAGCACTCTTTATGCAAAAATTTATGACAGTAGCAGAAATCGGTATTGGTCTGGCTTTGATTGCTGGTGCCTTTGTATGGATTGTATCTGCTGCAACCGTTGCTTTGGTAGTTATGTTCAGCCTGTCAGGCATGTTCTACTGGGTAAATATTTGGTTCATCCCAGCAGCTATTTCTCTTATGAACGGTGCGGGTAGAGCCTTCGGTCTAGACTACTGGATCATGCCATGGTTGGGTCGTTTCCTAGACAAGAAGATTTATGGAAAGCCGAAGCATATTTACCATATCAAGGATAAAAAATAAAGGAAATATAGAAAGTTAGTGGTACATCAAATTTGGAATACCTATCCTGAGATTGAGAGGGGACTTGAAGAGGTAAAATCCATCATCTTATCTGAGATGATGGTCCTGCATCCAGCAGTTACAGCGAAGATTGTTGAATATGTAGAGGCGCCAGGAAAATACCTGCGTGCCGGCCTCTGTCTGCTCTTTGCACAAATGACGGAAGGAAAGATTAGCCGTTCAAAGCTATATTTTGCTGCCCATTTAGAAGTCCTGCATCTGGCGACTCTGATTCATGACGATGTGATTGATGGCGCGGATAAACGGCGGGGAGTCACGGCGGCTCATCAACAATTTTCTAATCGAATCGCTATCTACACGGGTGATTATCTTCTTGCCTATTCAAGTCGACTATTTGGAAAAGGACTTCGTTTGCTAGAAGTATCACGTGATGATTTGGATTTGGGCAATGATAAGCTGATGGAAACAATTCTTCGAGGGGAATTATCTCAGCTACTCAATCAATTTGATGCCAATATGACTATGAAAGCCTATCTCAAGCAAATTCAAGGAAAAACAGCTTTTCTATTTGGACTTGCCTGTCAGTTGGGGAGTTTTGTACCAGGTCAATCTAGGAAAGACAGTAGCATGGCTTTTCGGTCTGGGCAAGCACTTGGCATGGCCTTTCAGTTACGAGATGACTTAATTGACTATCAGCTGGATGTAGCAGAATCAGGAAAACCTAGATTGCAAGATATTCAAAACGGTATCTATACTGCACCGCTACTATTTGCTATGCGAGAAGACAAGTCTATCCAGCAGCAATTGCGGGCTTATATTCAATCCCCTACAGCAGAAGGGTTGGAAAGTCTTACAGATAGGATTTTTGCAACACATGCTATTGTCAAAACAGAGAAACTGATTGTTAGCTATTTGGAAAAAATGATGAGTTTTGCAGATAGAATACCACAGTTATCGACTGCATCTATGCAAAATTTGGTGGCAATAGTTTTTAGTCATTATTTTTAAAAAATAACTAGACATTTTCTCTAATTAGGTATATCATTATAAATATAAAACTATTTACTTTACAAAAGGAGTATTGTTATGAAAACAACTAAAGTTGTGTTGAAAAGTTTGGTAGTTCTTGGTGCGGTATTTGCACTCGCAGCTTGCGGGTCTAAACAAGAATCTACTTCAACTTCATCTTCAACTAAAGAAACAGTAGTATTGAAAGATGGTACTTATAAAGCTGAGTCAAGCAAAGACGATTATGGCTACAAAATTGTTCACACATTGACTGTTAAAGATGGAAAAATTAGTGAGTCAAAATTTGACTACGAAGCGGAAGATGGAAGTCTTAAATCAGCAAATGAAGAGTACAACAAAAAAATGAAAGATAAAGCTGGAGTTTCTGCCGGTGAAGCAATTGAACAACTCAATGCAGCTTTGGTTGAGAAACAAGAACTCTCAGCTGTTGAAGTTGTATCAGGTGCAACTCATACTTCTGAGGACTTCAAGAAGAGTGCAGAAGCCCTTCTTGCAGCAGCTGCTGAAGGAAAAACAGAAACTGTAAAACTTGACTAATTAAGTCTATACAGAAAAGACACAGTCGCACTTGTTTGGCTACTGTGTCTTCTTATTTTTGGGGGAAGGTGAAATCAGTGAAAAAAATTACAAGTCTATTATTCGTGGGGCTACTGATGCTTTTGCTTGTTGCCTGTGGTGGTAAACAAAACGAAAGTTTATCTGTTGTGAAAACTCCGTTGACTCGTAGTGAAAGCTTACTTCACACAGTAGTGCAATTGAGCATTTATCATGAAAATCAGGAAGAAGCGATGGATGAAGCTGTCTCCTATATCAAGGAGATGGAAAGTCTGTTGTCCACAAACTTGGAAGGGGCAGATGTCTACCGTATCAATCAGGCAGCAGGAAAAGAAGCTGTCAAGGTAGATGAACGTACCTTTGAAGTGATTGAAACAGCTATTGACAGGAGTAAAGAAAGTCAGGGGCTGTTTGACATTTCCATTGGAGCTGTGAGCAATCTGTGGAAAATTGGAGATGAGGATGCACGTAAGCCGAGTGATGAAGAAATCAAAGCTGCTCTGCCATTTATCAATTATAAAGACATTGCTTTAGATAAGGAGAAGAAGACCGTCTTTATCAAGGAAGGAATGACGCTAGAATTAGGAGCCATTTCCAAAGGTTACATTGCAGATAAGGTTAGAGAATTGTTTGCCAGCAAAGGGATTACGACCGCTATCATCAATCTAGGTGGGAATGTAGTGGTTATGGGGGATTCGCCAACGACGCAAAATGGTTGGAATGTTGGAGTTCAGGACCCAGACCAAGTGCGTGGATCAACAGTCGGTTCTGTGCCAGGGACACATGATTCGGTTGTTACCTCAGGTATTTATGAGCGCTACTTAGAGGTGGACGGTGTCAAATATCACCATATCCTTGATCCCAAAACTGGATATCCTGTGGAAAACGATATCTCAGGTGTGACAGTCTTTTCCAAAACATCTATCCAAGGAGATGCCTTATCCACAACTCTCTTCTTACTAGGTGTGGAAAAAGGTCTTGACTTTATCAATCAGATTGACGGTGTTGAAGCTGTTTTCATCGATAAGGAGCAGGGCGTTCATCTGAGTGATGGCTTGAAAGAAAGCTTTGAATTAACGAATGAGGAGTATCATCTTGTCAATGAATAAATCAACTAAAGGGCTCAGTTTGCCTGTATTTCTAGAATTTGTTGAAATGAAGACCAAGGTAGCTAGTGTTTTTCCGATGACCCTGGGGATTTTATGGAGCCTGTATCGCTATCAAGCTTTCAATTGGCTCAATACTCTCCTCTTCATTATTGCCGTCCTTAGCTTTGACATGTGTACAACTGCCATCAACAATAGCATGGACTACCACAAGGCCAAGGATGAAACCTATCGTCAGGAAAGCAATGTGATTGGAAAATTCTCCCTAGATTTCCGTCAGATGATTGGAATCGTCCTTGCCCTACTTGTTTTTTCTCTATTGGTTTCATTACTCCTTGTATGGCGGACCAGTTGGCTCCTCCTACCGATGGGAGCTCTCTGTTTCCTCATTGGTATCTTCTATACCTTTGGACCTATTCCGCTTTCGAGAATGCCACTGGGTGAAGTTTTCTCTGGAGTAACCATGGGATTTGGTATCTTCTTTCTTGCTGTATTTATTCAGCAACCAGATTTGCTACTGACTAGCCAAGTGAGCGGCCAGTGGATGACCCTGCAATTCTCTTGGACAAGGATATTGGAAATCATTTTAATGTCTATTCCGTTAGTTACTTTGATTGCTAATATCATGTTGGCTAACAACACCTGTGATTTAGAGGAAGATACTCGCAACCATCGTTATACTCTGGTTTACTATATTGGCAAGAAAAATGCTCTTAAATTGTATTTTGTCTTGGCAAGTTTACCTTGGTTGCTGTGGATAATCTACTGTCTGATAGGATTCTTACCGATTTGGGCACTGGCCGGTTTAATCGGTGTTTGGCCTGCTTATAAGAGTCTAGAAACATTTTTGAAAAAGCAAGTCAAACGGGAAACCTTTATCGAGGCAGTAAAGAGTTTTGTACTCTTTGCGCTGCTATATGTGGTGATACTTGCTTTAGCCCTTATTTTCTAAAAAGGAAAGACACAGTCGTTCATCAGGCTGTGTCTTCTTTGTTATATCGTCATTTAGTTTTTCGTTTATTACTTCGACGAGCGGGGAGCGGGAAAGAACTCGACTGGTCAAAAAGAGTTCGTCAACAAGTCCTTATTTCCAGTTGTTGAGCTGAAACAGTCTATCTCCAGACTGTTTCACTCCCACCCCCGCACAGCTCAAAAGGTTCAGTGAACCTTTTGAGGTTGGAGATAAAGCGAACTTTGTTCGCAACAATCGTAAGGTCAGATTTGGAGTGTAAAACACGAACAAATCTGCCAATCAACCACTGCGCTGAGATGTTGACACGAACCCTGAGAAGCGAGGTTGGGCTTTTTGCCCAGCCTCAATTTCCAACTTCAAACACTCCACTGGAGTATTTGAACTCGCCTTGCCTGATTGAAACAGTCTGGGGGACTGTTTCAAGTCAATGCCTAGAAATAAGAAAGCATTGAGTTATGCCTGCGGCTTTTGATGCGAACTTTGTTCGCTTTATCTCCAACCTCCAAAGATTTCCCAAACCTTTGGAGCTAGTACTAAAAGTAAACTAAAAGACTATAGTGGTAAAATGAGTTCTTCTTCATCAGTGCTTTCTCCGCCAACGGATTTGATTTCAATCAAGAGATTATGTGGCAGGCAGACGGAGAGCTGACCCGGCTGGCTAATCCAGCTGGTCATAACGGCAATTTGGTCTGGGCTATTGTCTTCCTTGACACGAATGCGTTCGCCATCAACTTCAATGATATTGTATTGCCCTTCATTGGGATAGTAGGTCTTTTCTTGATGGGGTGTGTCCTTTGATAATTCAAATTGGTCGACCACCTCACCATTGATGCGGACATAGGCAATTGTTTTTGCCTCATTTGTATCTGTTGTCAGATGTGTATAGGTAAAAATTGCTGGAAGAAAGGATAAAACTAGGGTGAATCCGATTAAGATATAATCAAATAGTTTGAGTTGTTTGAGAATGGATTTGAATGTCATATACAATCCATTTTATAGAAAAAATCCTACTTTGTAAAATGTTGGATACAGATTACTTTTTCAATTGTCTAAAGAAGAGTAGGATGGCTAACATTCCCCAAAATCCAGCATGAAGTGGCTGAATTTTTCCAGCGAAAAATACAATGGAGAAAGTTAGGGCAAAACCTGCAAAGAGAAACCAGAGCAGTGGTTTATGATAAAGATAGATAGCTTTTTGGAAAGCATTTGCTTCTGGGCCACTAGTCTGCCAGTCACTATTCAAGATTGGAAGTATAGTGAACGGTAAGATAAAGATTGGTGGATTGTCCCCAGTAAGGTAGCTATGTATATACAGGCTACAAATTGCTGTATAGGAGAGAACAATCAAAGTGAGTATGAATTTCGGGTTGTCAACGTTCATCTGGTTTCTCCTTTTTGAAATAAATCCGATAAAGAATAGCGGCAGCAAATCCAGCAGGAAGGATGAGGATAAGTGGTTTGACATGTCCTAACCAAATGCCCACGGAATAGGTCAAGGTCATGGCAAACAGGGCAAAGATGGCTTGAATGATAAAGTAGCGTTTTTCTTCTGCTGTTTGATAGGATTTGATGATTTGGATGGTCGGTAGCATGAGCAAGAATGAACCGTTAATCGGCTCCTTGACCATGTAAGAGTAGATGAAGAAGGCAGAAAATAAACCATAAAATAGAACAAAGAATCGACAGGTTTGTTTTGGGGAGAAGGGTTTATTCATGGTGTTAGGTCCTTATTTTTTCTTGGCAGAATCTGCTTCCAGTTTTTGCAGATAGGCAATGGCAGACAGGGCTAGACTGGCAAAGAGGCCCATCATGCCACCGAAGAAGAGGGATTTTACGTGGAAGATGGAATCCAGTAGGGGGAGCTGGAGGCTAAAGAGGTCTGCCAGCCCAGCAAAGAGGCTAGATAGCAGGGCAACTCCCAATCCCCAGAGAAGTGGGTTAAGGGGCCGGGCTTGTCTTTCCTCAGGGCTTAGTTCGTCCACGTCATATTGAGGCAGGTCAGCATAGAGGGTACGCATATTGACGACACCAATTAGGATAAAGCTAAAGAGAGCAATTGTCATTGGATAGTAGGTAGCTACCTCCACAGGATAGCGGTAGGCTAAGAAGTAGGCGATGGCATTTCCAAGAGCTAGGAAGTAGAAGTAGTAGATAAAGGTCTGTCCGCCGATAGCATCTGCCTGGCTGCGCCGGTATTCGTCTAAAGGACCGCGGATACCGTAAAAACGTTTAATCATATTTTTGATCCACTTGGGTTCTTCTTTTGAAATAGCAGAGCTGACAGTTAGTTTTTCTGCCTTTTTCATGCGCTTGCGAAGCGTGATTTCGATAGCAATGCCTGTGAAAACACCACCTAGACAGGCTGACAGGAATTTTCGGAGGTCAAATAAATGGTTGAGAGGGTTGAGCCCCTCCATCCAGGCACCGAAAACAACCACCCAGATGTACATAACAGTAGTGAAATAGAGGGCGAATTTGATGCTTGCTCCCTTGAGTTGTTTCTGTTCCTTGCTAGTCAGTTCTTCTACATCTAAACTGTCCACTTGGCTGTGACGCATCTTGGATGTCATATACATACTGGAGGAAAGAGTGGATAGGAGTAGAGCAGTTGGGTAGCCGTAGGCAACGACTTCTGGGAATCGCTTAGATAAGGCAAGCGCCAGTAGGGTAAGAGCCATGGTGCCCCAAAAGAGTAGGATAAAACAGGTATTGCCTAGTCGGAAGGCTTCTTTTTGGCGAAATTCATCC
Organism: Streptococcus sp. 2020WUSS084; assembly: GCF_044427445.1. Classification (NCBI taxonomy): domain Bacteria; kingdom Bacillati; phylum Bacillota; class Bacilli; order Lactobacillales; family Streptococcaceae; genus Streptococcus; species Streptococcus sp. 2020WUSS084. The sequence goes on from NZ_JAOTGC010000002.1 coordinate 99,614, forward strand.
AAGGGCCCTGCGATACCGTAAAATCGTTTGATCAATTTATCTTGAAAGTTTTCTTTTTTCATACGATACTCCTATTTACTTACGACGAAAATGAGTGGCAGGTAAGATAATCCTAGGAAGTAGATGGTCCCAGCAATCAGCAATTGTAGCCAAAATTTTGCTTGGCTGATGGTGTGCAAGATTTCTGCTCCGCTATTGCCCCAAAGCTGAAAGAGGACAAAGAGCGGGATAAAAATAAGGGTAGAGATAAGAGCTTGACGTGTATTCTTTTTCATGATATTTTCCTTTCTATTCATTCCAAAAGAGGCTGTTGAGATCGGTCTGTAAAGCCTTGGCTAGGTTGATACAGAGGTCTAGTGAGGGATTGTATTTGTTGTTTTCAATCATGTTGATGGTTTGCCTGGATACGCCGATGGCTTTGGCAAGATCCAGCTGGGAAATACCTAGCAGTAGACGATGATCTTTGACACGGTTCATGGGTTCTCCTTTCGTGTAAAATATATGCGACATTCTATTGTAAAGAGAGAGGATAGACTAGCTATCCTTAGGTACGATGTCAATTATATGCGACAGTTGGTTGTAAAAAAATGAGGGAGACCTCCCTGTTGATGTCAATTATATGCGACATGTTTCTTTACTGTTAGTATATACCTGTTCATATAAGTTGTCAACTATATTTGACAGTTTTTTTGTAAAAAGTTTGCAACAACTTTTTATTTTAATTTGTGGTACAATAGAAAAGATATGACCAAGGAATTTAATCACACAACTGTTCTCTTGCATGAGACAGTCGATATGTTAGACATCAAACCAAATGGAATTTATGTAGATGCAACGCTGGGTGGAGCAGGGCATAGTGAGTATCTGCTCAGTCAGTTGACGGATGGTGGGCATCTTTATGCCTTTGATCAGGATCAGACTGCTATTGATCATGCCCATATTCGCTTGGCATCCTACATTGAAAAGGGACAAGTGACCTTTATCAGGGATAATTTCCGCAATCTCAAGACTCGCTTGGCGGAGCTAGGTGTAACAGAGATTGATGGTATTTGTTATGATTTAGGAGTATCTAGTCCACAGTTGGATGAGCGGGAGCGTGGCTTTTCTTACAAACAAGATGCTCCGCTTGATATGCGGATGAATCGTGAGGGACATTTGACGGCTTATGATGTGGTCAATAACTATGACTATCACGACTTGGTACGGATTTTCTTTAAATATGGTGAGGATAAATTTTCCAAGCAGATTGCTCGTAAGATTGAACAGGCGCGTGCGGTCAAGCCTATTGAAACAACGACTGAGTTGGCAGAGCTGATCAAATCTGCCAAGCCAGCCAAGGAACTTAAGAAGAAGGGGCATCCTGCTAAGCAGATTTTCCAAGCTATTCGGATTGAGGTCAACGATGAGTTGGGAGCAGCAGATGAATCTATCCAGCAGGCCATTGACTTATTGGCTCTGGATGGACGGATTTCTGTTATTACTTTCCATTCTTTAGAAGATCGTTTGACCAAACAACTCTTCAAAGAAGCAAGTACGATTGATGTTCCAAAAGGGTTGCCATTTATTCCAGATGACTTGAAGGTGCCACTTGAATTGGTCAATCGTAAGCCTATCTTACCTAGTCAAGAAGAATTAGAGGCAAATAATCGCGCGCATTCAGCTAAACTGCGTGTAGCTAAGAAAGTACATAAATAGGAGAGAGTCTATGTTGCAAGAAAAACGTAGAGAAGCCACTATGCGAGTTATCGGTGATAAAATTAGAACCTTCACACGTGTAGAAAAAGCCTTCTATTCAAGCATCGTATTATCTGGATTAGCCCTTGCGATAGGAATTATCTTTATGCAAACGCGGCTTTTGCAACTTCAATCAGGCATGGCCAAAGTCAATCAAGATATTAGCCAAAAACAGATTGAAATTAACGATGCAAAGCAAGCTGTCAATGAATTGACACGTTCAGCTCGCTTGATGGAAATTGCTGAAAAAGCTGGATTAACTTTTAATAATGACAATATTGGAGTAGCCGAATAATGCCCAGAAGAAATAATAAACTCTTGCGGTATGTCTTGAAAAAACGATATGTTCCGTCAAAAAATCGTCGAAGAGTAGGACAGAGCCTACTTCTTTTGACGGTTTTCGTCTTTTTTCTCTTTTTAATCAACTTTGCCTATATTATCGGCACCGATAGTAAATTTGGGGTGGACTTGTCAGAGAGAGCTGATGCGGTACACCAGCGTGAAGTTACCGTTCAAGCTAAACGGGGGACGATATACGACCGTACAGGAATTCCTATTGCAGAAGATTCCACGACCTATACAGTTTACGCAATCATTGACACAGAATATGTGTCAGAACTGAAAAAAGTTTTGTATGTGCAGTCTTCTCAGTTCAGCAAAGTAGCAGAAATCTTTAAAAAGCATCTCGGAATGGAGACAGATTATGTTATGGAGCAGCTGAATCAACCGGAACTGAAGCAGGTATACTTTGGGACCTTAGGTAAGAATATCTCCTATAGTACGATGTCCTCAATCCAAGAAGAGATGAAGGCGGCAGGTATTGAAGGGATTGCCTTTAACGCTAGTCCAGGACGGATGTATCCAAATGGAAATTTTGCTTCAATTTTTGTCGGGTTAGCTAATCCGGTTGAAAACAAGGATGGTAGTCATAGTTTACAGGGTGTGAGTGGGTTGGAATATTATCTGAATGATATTCTGGCTGGTCAAGACGGAAAGGTTATCTACGAGAAAGATAGCCAAGGCCGTGTCCTGCCTGGGACAGAGAAGGTTGAAACGGAGACAGTAAACGGGCAGGATGTCTATACGACAATTTCAGCCGATCTGCAACGTTCTCTTGAAACCAATATGAATACCTTCTTTGATAACGCCAAAGGGCGATATGCGAATGCAACTTTGGTTTCAGCCAAGACGGGTGAAATACTGGCGACGACCCAAAGGCCAAGTTATGATTCAGATACCAAAGAAGGTCTGGGACAAGAAGGCCTGTTAGAGCGGTCACTCTTATATCAAGAGGCCTTTGAGCCTGGTTCAACGATGAAGGTGCTAACAGTAGCGTCAGCTATCGATAACGGAACCTTTGACCCAAATGCATATTATACCAATAATGAGTACGTTATTGCAGACGCGAAAATCAATGACTGGACCCTCAATGCAGGTTATTCAGCTGTGACTCTCAATTATGCGCAAGGTTTCTCCCTATCCAGTAACGTTGGGATGACCTTATTGCAGCAACAGATGGGAGATGAAAAATGGCTAAATTACCTCACTAAGTTCCGTTTTGGCTACCCAACGCGTTTTGGTATGGGGGACGAGGCACCAGGAATGGTACCAGAGGATAACATTGTTTCTATCGCCATGTCAACGTTTGGTCAGGGGATTTCTGCAAACCAAGCACAGATGCTTCGTAGTTTTACATCCATTGCGAACAATGGTATTATGCTAGAGCCTAAATTTATCTCAGCTCTTTATAATCCTAATACAGATACAGCTAGAGTTTCTTCGAAAGAAGAAGTGGGAAATCCAGTTTCTGAACAAGCTGCCGACGATACACTTCGCTATATGATTAATGTCGGTACTGACCCTGTTTATGGCACACTCTACTCACATGATTTACAGGGGCCTGCAATTCAGGTTGACGGCTATGATATTGCAGTCAAATCAGGTTCGGCGGAAATTGCCGGCGAAGATGGTCAAGGGTACATTAAAGGCGCCTATATCAACTCTGTAGTAGCCATGATCCCTGCTGAGGATCCTGAATTTATCATGTATGTGACCATTCGCCAACCGGAAGTATTAAATGTCCTGTCTTGGCGTGACATTGTCAGTCCTACATTGAAAGAAGCGATGCTGTTGAAAGACAATTTGAATCTGGATTCACCTGCACCAGCATTGGCCCAGGTCGCTAATGAGACAGAGTATCAATTGCCAGACCTCATTGGTAAGGCACCAGGCGAGTCGGCTGAGGAACTTCGCCGTCAATTAGTTCAACCAGTTATCCTTGGAAACGGTGCTGAAATTAAAAAAGTTTCAGTCGAAAAGGGAAGTAACGTAATCGCCAACCAACAGGTTCTACTCTTGACAAATAAATTCGAAGAAATGCCAGACCTGTACGCAATCACCAAAGAGAATATGGATATATTTGCTGAATGGACTGGTATCGAAGTGACCTATAAAGGAACGGGTTCAAAAGTGGTCGACCAAAGTGTAGAGGTCGGTACCGCTTTGAATAAAACAAAGAAAATAACAATAACCTTAGGAGACTAACATGCAATTCGCACTTATGTCGGGATTGGTAGCTTTTCTAGCAACCGTTCTCTTAATCCCACGATTTATTACATTTTATCAAGCCAAACGCATTGAGGGGCAACAGATGCACGAAGATGTGAAACAACATCAGTTTAAGGCAGGCACACCAACAATGGGGGGAACGGTTTTTCTCGTTGTTGCGATTCTTGTCAGCTTGTTGTTTGCAACGACCTTTCAACTGTTGACGGGTGGTGTCCTTGCCATCCTCTTCCTCCTTGCCCTTTATGGTGTAGTAGGATTTTTGGATGACTTTTTAAAAATTTTCCGTAAAATAAATGAAGGTCTTAATCCTAAACAAAAGCTTGCTCTACAAATTTTAGGAGGGATTGTCTTCTACTTTGTTCACGTAAGAGGAGCAGGTGGCGGAGAATTGAATGTATTTGGTCACATGATACATTTGGGAGTTCTCTATTTCCCATTTGTTCTGTTCTGGCTGGTCGGTTTTTCAAATGCAGTTAATTTGACAGATGGTATTGATGGATTGGCTTCTATCTCAGTTGTTATCAGCCTTCTAGCTTACTCTGTTATCGCCTTCAATGAGCAAAAATTTGATATTCTTCTAGTTTGTGTGACCATGATTGGTGGCTTGCTCGGTTTCTTTGTTTATAACCGTAAACCAGCGAAGATTTTCATGGGGGATGTGGGAAGCTTGGCTCTCGGCGGTATGTTGGCAACTATTTCAATTGCCCTCCGTCAGGAATGGACCCTCCTCCTTATCGGCCTGGTCTATGTCATTGAAACGTCCTCTGTTATGTTGCAGGTTTCATATTTTAAATACACCAAAAAACGCTTTGGAGAAGGTCGTCGTATCTTCCGTATGACTCCTTTCCATCACCATTTAGAGCTCGGAGGTTTGACCGGAAAAGCTGAAAAATGGAGCGAGTGGAAAGTTGACTTTTTCCTCTGGTCAGTCGGTCTTGTAATGAGTCTGATTACCTTGGCTATTCTTTATTTATAAGATTTACCCATGGTGCTAGTTCATTTCAAAATAGCGTAAGTTATGAGCTAGAATAATTTGTTCCATTCGTAACTGTAGTCCGGCTAGACTTCTAGCTAATGTATGTTGGATGTCAAAGAGACGACACAGTTCAGAAAAACGTGTTTCAATAGTTCGTCTCATGGCCATCGCTTTCCAATTGTTCTGTTCTTCAGCTCCTGTCATGTTTTGTCGAAATGGCGTCCATAGGTGGTAACCTTCTTGCTCTAAGTCCTTTTTGAGTTCACTGCTTAAGTAACCTAGATCACCTAGGATAACCGATTGTTTACATCCCTCTAATAGTTCATAAACCACCTTGATATCATGGACAGAGGCTGGTGTGACAACATAATTCAGAATATAACCAGATAAGGTCACCAGCATATGAACCTTGAAACCGTAAAACCAAAGATGTTTAGAGGCGTTGTAACCAATATCAGCTACACCTTTAAAAATGGCAACTCTTTGATTGCGAATAGGGTGACAAAGTGGCAAAGGAAAACTATCTATAATGGCTAGTTTATCAGATGGAAGCAGTTCACTCTTAGCTTTTCGGATTAATTGGACTAGCCAAATCAATTGTTTAGACCGCCGATTGAAACTGCTTCTTTCTAGTAACCGACCACAAGGAAAGAGGGGGCAGATGGTGTAGAAATGGCGTTGTGATGTCATGCTTAGTTCAGCTTGTAACAGAAGTAAGACAAGAATTGATTCATCTGAAACTTTAGCTAAGCCAACATTTCGCCGATGTTTGAAGGAATCTGGACAGTAGTTTTGGTAGAAGTGATGACAAATTTGAGATAATTGGCGTACATTCCATTGCAAATGATGAGATTTAGCAGTATACTGTAAGTAGCTCATTTGGACTAACCTCCTGTATGTTTAGACACTTACAGTATAGTCTATTTGGGCTTTTTATTGTAGTTTGAAATGAACTAGTACCACAGGTAAGATTTTTATTGTATATCAAAAACAGCAGAAATGCTGTTTTTTTACCTTGACAAATATGGTCGGGGGGGTAAAATAATAGTAAATTAGGCTGAGGAGGAAAAAATGGAACAGTTCAATCAGGAGAAGATGTATGGTGTGGTACTTCAGACCATGACAGCTGCAAGTCAGCTTCCCATGGTAAAGGTCAATAGGGAGGATTTTTTGAAGACTCGATTTAAGGACAGTCCCTATTTAGACAAGATTATTGCTGATGGACCGACAGCGGTTTATAGTTTGGATGCTTTAAGAAAAGAAGCTGATAAAATCATTCATGATATGACTACAAAGACTTCCTTACTCTCTTTTGCGGCTGGTTTACCAGGTAATCCCCTCACAGCAGTAGCAGCAGGAACAGCTGATATTGCTCAATATTTTGGCTTTGCTTTGAATTTGTCGCAACAAATTGCCTACCTTTTTGGTGAAGATGAGCTGTTTGTCGGTGAGGGAAAGGAAATTTCCGAAGAGGTTCAAATTCGTATTATTGCCTATATTGGTGTTATGTTTGGTGCTGGTGGTTCAGCTGTTCTCCTAAATAAAGTATCTAAGACAGTCGGGGCTAATATTGGTAAAAAAGTAGCTATGCAGGCTTTGTAGGCTGGGCAAAAAGACCAACCTCGCTTCTCAGGGTTCGTGTCAACATCTCAGCGCAGTGGTTGATTGGCAGATTTGTTCGTGTTTTACACTCCAAATCTGTTCTAATCAACTGTGCGGGGGCGGGAAGACGAACTCTTTTTTTGACCAGTCGAGTTCTTTCCCGCTCCCATCCCTTGGTGAAAAAGGTAGCCGCAGTGATTGGTGTGAAAATTACCAAAAAGACTGTTGAAAAGACCATTGCCAATGCAGTTCCTATTTTGGGTGGTCTGATTTCGGGAGGTTTGACCTATTTTACCTTCCAGCCCATGGGAGGGATGTTGGCAGACACATTTGTGAAAAAAATAAATGGTGATTTTGATGGCGAATTAGAACTCACTGAGGCATTTAAGGCGAGTTTGGCGGAAGAGAAAGAACTAGGGATTATAGATGCAGATTTCACAGAAGTAAATGACAATAGTGATTTAGAGGCATAGGGCGGGCATCCGTCCTTTTTGCTTGTCACTCCAAATCGTGCTATAATAGAAGGCAGCACAATTAAAGAGGAAACTATGAAATTTACAGATATGAAACTCAAGCCTTATATTCAGGAGGCTTTGAAAGAAATTAACTTTGTCCAGCCGACAGAAGTTCAGGAGAAATTGATTCCTGTTGTTTTGTCAGGGCGAGACTTGATAGGGGAATCAAAAACAGGTTCGGGTAAGACCCATACCTTCTTGATTCCGATTTTCCAAAAATTAAATGAGGAATTGGACCAAGTTCAGGCTGTTATTACAGCTCCATCACGAGAACTGGCAACTCAGATTTATCAAGCGGCACGCCAGTTGGCTAGTCATTCGGACATCGAAGTTCGTGTGACCAATTATGTTGGCGGTACGGATAAGAACCGTCAAATTGACAAGCTTCAAGCTGGTCAGCCTCACATTGTTGTTGGGACACCAGGGCGTATCTATGATTTGGTCAAATCAGGTGACCTGGCTATCCATAAGGCCAAAACCTTTGTGGTTGATGAGGCAGATATGACCTTGGACATGGGCTTTTTAGAAACAGTCGATAAGATTGCTGGCAGCCTGCCAAAAGACTTACAATTTATGGTCTTTTCAGCGACCATTCCGCAGAAACTCCAACCGTTTTTGAAAAAATACTTATCCAATCCAGTCATGGAACAAATCAAGACCCACACAGTCATTTCTGACACGATTGAAAACTGGTTGATTTCAACCAAGGGGCGTGACCGTAATGCTCAGGTATTGGAAGTGACCAAGCTCATGCAACCTTACTTGGCTATGATTTTTGTTAATACAAAAACACGTGCAGATGAATTACACATCTACTTAACTGCCAACGGTTTGCGTGTAGCAAAGATTCATGGAGATATTCCACCGCGTGAGCGTAAGCGGATTATGAATCAGGTGAAAAACTTGGACTATCAGTACATCGTTGCAACAGATTTAGCGGCACGTGGTATTGATATTGAAGGGGTTAGTCATGTCATCAATGATGCTATTCCGCAAGACTTATCATTCTTTGTTCACCGTGTAGGCCGGACAGGACGCAATGGCTTGTCAGGTATTGCTATCACACTTTATCAACCTAGTGACGATGCGGATATTCGTGAATTGGAAAAGCTCAATATCAAATTCTTGCCAAAAGAGATGAAAAATGGCGAATTTGTTGATACCTATGATCGCGACCGCCGTGCCAACCGAGAAAAATCTCGTGAAAAACTAGATTTGGAAATGATTGGCTTGGTCAAGAAGAAAAAGAAAAAAGTCAAACCAGGCTACAAGAAGAAAATTCAATGGGCTGTTGATGAAAAACGTCGCAAGACCAAGCGAGTTGAAGCGCGTGCAAAAGGTCGTGCAGAACGTAAAGCCAAGCGTCAAACCTTTTAAAGTAATCGAGGAAAAAGATGTTACAAAACATTCTCAGTTTTTATTTACAAGGATTGCTAATAGCTTCCTTGTTGATTATCACTTCTAGTCTGGTCTGGTTTATCTGGCGTGCGACAAAGGGTGTGGATAAAACCTTGCAAGAACGACAAGATTTCTTGTTTGATTTGTTGATGATTAATGTGATGACAATCCCCATTGCGGCCTTTGGAGTAGTGGGAATCTTATTAATGTTTAAAGCGTAGAAGGAAAAAGTATATGTACGATACAGTTGTAATTGGTGCGGGTCCTGCGGGGATGACTGCAGCTCTTTATGCAGGGCGTAGCAATTTAAAGGTAGCTCTTTTGGAACGTGGTATTTATGGTGGTCAGATGAACAATACCACGGAAATTGAAAACTATCCAGGCTATGACCATATTTCAGGTCCAGCCTTGGCTGAAAAAATGTTTGAACCCTTGGAAAAATTCGGTGTGGACCATATTTTTGGCACCCTAGTCCGTATCGAAGAAGAAGGACAAATTAAGAAAGTGATTACTGAGGATGGTGTTTTGGAGACAAAGACAGTCGTTCTAGCCATGGGGGCAAAACACCGTTTGTTAGGTATTCCAGGTGAGGATACTTACAATAGCCGTGGTGTCTCATATTGTGCAGTCTGTGACGGTGCCTTCTTCCGTGGACAAAAACTCTTGGTTGTCGGTGGTGGAGATTCTGCCGTTGAAGAAGCGCTCTTCTTGACACAATTTGCGGAATCTGTGACGATTGTTCATCGACGTGACCAACTTCGTGCTCAAAAAGTTATCCAAGATCGCGCCTTTGCCAATGAAAAAATTAACTTCATCTGGGATAGCGTAGTCGAAGAAATCAAGGGTGATGACTTACGTGTACAAAGCGTGATTATCAAAAATGTGAAAACTGAAGAAGTCAGTGAACTTGATTTCGGTGGTGTCTTTATCTATGTCGGTCTGGATCCGATGACTGATACAGTTGCGGACCTAGGAATTACAGACGAAGCTGGTTGGGTTATCACTAATGAAAAGATGGAGACGACTCAATCAGGCATCTATGCCATCGGTGATATTCGTCAAAATCAACTTCGTCAGATTGCAACGGCAGTAGGAAATGGTGCAGTTGCTGGACAAGAAGTCTATAACTACATTACAGAACTAGCTGAATAGGGGAATACAATGTTTCATATTTACGATATTCAGAAAAATCCAGATGGAATCTCCTTTGATAAAACCTTGGATTTACAGGAAGAATTGCAAGCTCGAAATAGTGAAGTTCTAGGCTTGTCGCCAGTCCAAGTCACTGGAAATATCCGTTTTGAATCAGGTTTCTTTTTCTTGGACTATCAGATGACTTATGATATTACCTTGGCATCCAGTCGTTCTCTGCAACCAGTTGTTTTGCATGAGGTCCAAAACGTCAATGAACTTTTTGTTGCCAATGAAGCAGTTCTTAAAGAACAAGATTTGATTGATGAGGACATGGTACTGGTAGTAGAAGATGACCACATTGTCCTTGATGAGAGTGTAGCAGATAATATTTTACTGGCTATACCAATCAAAGTCTTGACACCTGAAGAAGAAGCTGGACAGGAACTACCATCTGGTAAAGCTTGGGCTTTAATGACTGAAGAAGATTTTCAACAAAAAGCTCAAGAGAAAAAAGAGGCCAATAGTCCTTTTGCCCAATTACAAGGGTTATTTGGAGATGAGGACTAGCTCAGATTGGCAAGATAGTTAAATTATCTGAAAATTCTTGTCAATTTTAAGCTTTCGGTGTATAATAAAAGAGATACAAATTAGAGGAGTAAACAAATGACTAAAGCAAATTTTGGTGTTGTAGGGATGGCCGTTATGGGCCGCAACCTTGCACTTAACGTTGAATCACGTGGCTACTCAGTAGCTATTTACAACCGCTCTGCTGATAAAACAGAAGATGTTGTTGCAAGCAACCCAGGTAAAAACTTGGTACCAAGTTACGATGTGGAAAGCTTTGTGGCATCTATCGAAAAACCACGTCGCATCATGCTTATGGTTCAAGCTGGTCCTGGTACAGATGCAACCATTCAAGCACTTTTGCCACACTTGGATGAAGGTGACATCTTGATTGATGGTGGTAATACTTTCTACGAAGACACTATCCGTCGTTCAAAAGAATTGGCAAACTCAGGTATTAACTTCATCGGTACAGGTGTATCTGGTGGTGAAAAAGGAGCTCTTGAAGGTCCATCTATCATGCCTGGTGGTCAGAAAGAAGCTTACGAATTGGTAGCAGATGTCTTGGAAGAAATTTCAGCAAAAGCACCAGAAGATGGAGCACCATGTGTGACTTATATCGGTCCAGATGGAGCTGGTCACTACGTAAAAATGGTACACAACGGTATCGAGTATGGCGACATGCAATTGATTGCGGAGTCTTATGACCTCATGCAACACTTGCTCGGTTTGTCAGTGGATGAAATGGCTGACATCTTTACTGAGTGGAACAAAGGCGAATTGGATAGCTACTTGATTGAAATCACAGCAGATATTTTGAAACGTAAAGACGATCAAGGTCAAGATGGACCAATCGTTGATTACATTTTGGATGCGGCTGGTAACAAGGGAACTGGTAAATGGACAAGTCAATCATCACTTGACTTGGGTGTGCCATTGTCATTGATTACAGAATCTGTATTTGCTCGTTATATCTCAACTTACAAAGATGAGCGTGTGGCAGCAAGCAAGGTCCTTCCAAAACCAGCTCCGTTTGCATACGAAGGCGACAAGGCTGAATTGGTAGAAAAAATCCGTCAAGCATTGTACTTCTCAAAAATCATGTCTTATGCACAAGGTTTTGCACAGTTGCGCGTAGCATCAAAAGAAAACAACTGGAACTTGCCATTTGGTGAAATCGCAAAAATCTGGCGTGCAGGTTGTATCATCCGCGCTCGCTTCTTGCAAAAAATCACAGATGCCTACGGACGTGATGAAGACTTGGCAAACTTGCTCTTGGATGAGTACTTCCTTGATGTAACAGCTAAGTATCAACAGGCAGTTCGTGATGTTGTTGCCTTGGCAGTTCAAGCAGGAGTTCCTGTACCAACATTCTCAGCAGCTATTACCTACTTCGATAGCTACCGTGCTGAAAACTTGCCAGCGAACTTGATTCAAGCACAACGTGACTACTTTGGTGCTCACACTTATAACCGTAAAGATAAAGAAGGAATCTTCCATTACGACTGGTATAGCGAATCAAAATAGAAAAGATGGGCGTGGAAGCGCCCTTCTTTCTAGTCATAATACGATTCCTACACCATTTGAAAGAATAGAAAAGGATGGACAATGGCTAAGAAAATTTTGATTGCTGGTAAAGAACGCAATCTTTCGCATTTTGTTTCCATGGAATTGCAGAAAAAAGACTATCTTGTTGATTATGCATCGACAGGGAAAGAGGCTATGTCCTTGGCACATGAAACGGATTTTGACTTGATTCTGATGAGTTTTCAGCTTTCAGACATGTCCAGCAAGGAATTGGCTACAGAACTATTAGCGATAAAACCAGCTACGGTCATGATTGTAGTAGTTGAGCCGACAGAAGTTAGTCAATATGGGGAAGAAGTCCTCTCTTATGCTGTTTCCTATGTAGTGAAGCCCTTTGTCATCAGTGATTTAGTGGAGCAAATCTCTGCGATTTTTCGTGGTCGTGATTTTATTGACAATAACTGTAAACAGGTTCACATGCATGCGGCCTATCGTGATTTGAAGGTTGATTTTCAAAATCGAACAGTGACACGAGGTGATGAATTGATTAATTTGACCCGCCGAGAGTATGATCTGTTGGCGACCTTAATGAATAGCCCAGAGCCTGTTAGTCGAGAACAACTTCTTGAGCGTGTTTGGAAATATGAAGCGGCTTCTGAGACCAATGTCGTCGATGTATATATTCGCTATCTACGTGGTAAACTGGATTTGCCACATCAAGATTCATATATAAAAACAGTTCGTGGTGTCGGATATGCCATGCGCGATTGATTTAGAGTAGGTATTGGCTTGTTTTCAAGAATTTCTTTTGGATAGTGATAAAGTGAGGGGGTAGCTTTTCTTCCTAAACTAAAGAAAAGCTGCGAGTAGATCATGTGTACCGAGGAGAAGAAAAAATAGTCACTAAGAGCCGCTTGCGACACCGTCTATCAAATATCTTCAAGATACCCTTTATATCTCCGTTCCAAACGTACGTTGGTAACTTCTCACATGTCAGCGATTAGCTGGTATGTATGACATTAAGAAGGTAGAAGACATCAATGTCAGATTCCGATGAACTTGGTTGATGGTTACTTTTTGTTGACCTTTTTAAAATTTGAGCGTATATTGTATTTGTGGAAAGGGAATTAAGCCAATGAAAAATCATAAAATTATTAGTTTTGACTCTGTTTCGTTTATATTGGGAGGAATATTTTTTGTTCTCTACTTAGCTTTATTTGAAAGTAGTTTTTATAAATTTCCTAATATTCTTTTGACTATTTATTTTTTGCTTTGTCTAATTTCTTTTGCCTTTATTTTAGATTATTATATAAAAAAAGTACCACAGTATTCTTTTGTATTAAGGCTGTTTTATGTTGGTCTCTATATATTATCCCCTATACTTATAATATTTCTTATTTGGAGAAGTAGACATGAAAAATAAATTTATTATCCTTTTGATGTTATGTATAGTTGCTATTGCACCGTTTAGTTCAATTGTTGTTTTAGCTGAACAAAATAATGAAATGTCTGTATATTCAGATTTAAGTTCGGGAGATGTAGCTATTTTGGAAGCTGAGTTAGAATTTTATTTTAAAGAAGTAGGTTACATTGATGGTAATGGTGTTTATCAAATTACTAATCCTAATTTGCTTCTTGAAAAAGCTAAATCAGGAGATCAGAATGCTCGTAAGCTTTATCAGGGGTATATTGCTAGTCTTATGAGAACTCCTTACGATTTTGCTAAGTGTGTTGTTTCTGATTATTTTGGAATATTTATAGATATTGCCAATGGTCGTTTATTAGACGCTTTGGCTAAAGATTTACAAAGTGAGGCATGGAATCGAGCGGCTATGACCATACTTAAATTACTTGGAAAAAGTACAAGTAAAGCAAATGTTTTGGCTACAGCTGCAGAATTAGCTATTGCTGCGTATAACTGTCGTGGCGAATGGTAATTTTCTCAACAATATTACTTAGGGATTTTAAATAAGACTGTAAAAAAACAGCTTTGGCAGATTGAAGAAATCGTCTGTATTGGATAATTTTCTTCAATCTTTTTTATATCTAATATTGAACGCAAATATACAAATGGATTTGTCTTCAATCTATCAATAAGGAAACACTTTCTTTTTTTATCTTCCTGTGTTAAACTGAAAACTAATCATTTAAAATTTGGAGATATTATGAATACGTCGTTTAAAGAAAAAGTCCTATTGATTTTCTTGGCAGGTGCAGTGCTTCTAGCTGTTTTCAACTGGTCTAGTATTTATGGGGCTATTCAACAATTATTAGGCAGTATGAACTCGCTTTTTATTGGAGCTATTTTTGCCTTTATTCTCAATGTTCCCATGAAAAAATTAGAAGATCAGTTTGAAAAGATTTCTTTTTTGAAGAAATCCAAGCGTTCTTTGGCAATTGTTGGAGTATTAATTGGATTTGCTTTAATTGTGACAGGACTGGTGGTGATTGTTCTTCCTACATTGGTGACGACTGTTTCAGAACTGGTTTCGGTTAGCAGCACAGCCATTCCAAAATCGGTAAATGCCCTAACTAATTTTCTTGAATCAAATGGTCTTTTGTCGGGACAAATCGGAGATCAGATTGCCAGCTTTTTGGATCAGTTGAAGAATTTAACACTTATTTCAAGTTTGGTCACACCGATTTTATCTGGCTTGGTGTCCAATGTGACGGGGATTTTTTCGAACACTATGACGTTGATAATGGCTTTCTTCTTCACTCTAGCGATTTTAGGGAGCAAGGAACACTTGCAGGCGATGACGAGAAAGTTCTTGGAGGCTACCTTGCCAGAGAAGGCTGTCAGAGTAGTGAACTATATTGGAGAAGTTATTGTTGATACCTATGACCGATTCTTGATGAGTCAGATTGTTGAGGCGTGTATCATTGGGACACTTGTCTTTGTTAGTTATTCGCTCTCAGGAATTCCTTATGCCAGCATGGCTGGTATTTTGGCTGGGGTCCTATCATTTGTACCTTATATCGGTCCATTTTCAGCGTGTCTGATTAGTGCTCTCTTTGTGGCGGTACAAAATCCGCTCTTGGCACTCTGGTCTATCGCCCTTTTCCAGATTATTCAGCTGATAGAAGGAAATGTTATCTATCCGCGCGTGGTTGGTCAATCAGTTGGTCTTCCGACCCTATTTACCCTGGCTGCAGCCTTGATTGGTGGTAATTTGTTTGGCCTACTTGGTATGGTCTTCTTTACCCCAATTTTTGCGGTTGTCTACCGCCTGGTTCGTGAATGGGTTGCCAGTCGATTGAAGAAGCAAGATGAATTATTGGTAGAAAGTGAGTAATTCTCGCTTTCTTTTATTTTTGTCATTTTTATGCTATACTGAAGTGATAAAGTTTATGTAGGAGAAAGAGTATGCGTTGTCCAAAATGTCAGAGTTTGAAATCAAGTGTCATTGATAGTCGTCAGGCTGAAGATGGCAATACCATCCGTCGTCGTCGTTCCTGCGACCAATGTGGTCAACGTTTTACCACCTATGAACGGATTGAAGAGAAAACTCTAGTCGTTGTGAAAAAAGACGGAACTAGAGAGCAGTTTTCACGTGAAAAGATTTTCAATGGGATTATTCGTTCTGCTCAAAAGCGCCCTGTGTCAACCGATGATATTGATGAAGTGGTGAATCGGATTGAACAGAAGGTTCGAGCACAAGGTGATAGTGAAATAGAATCCGATGTCATTGGGAATTTGGTAATGGAAGAATTGGTCGAATTGGATGAAATCACCTATGTGCGTTTTGCATCGGTTTATCGTTCTTTCAAAGATGTTGGAGAGCTAGAAAATTTGCTTAAGCAGATGATTTCCAAAGGAAGTAAGGTAAAACCGGGAAAAAAAGATGAAACCAAATGATTTATTTGCCTATATAAAAATCAGCCCGTTTACACCTGATATTGTCAGTCTTAGCCAATGCTACCAGCCGATTATCGGTTTTGATGCATTAGCGCTTTATTATTACTTTTATAGTTTTGCCGATCAAGGGCAAGGCCGTTACAAATGGACTGTCATTCTCAATCACATGGATTTTGGGATGAATCGTTTGGAGAAGGCTCTGGATATTCTGACTGCCATGGGGCTCCTAGAACTCTATCGTGCAGAAGAATTAACAGGTTTGGCGCTACAAGCCCCTCTGACCGTAAAAAGTTTTCTAGCGAAACCCTTGTATAAGAACTTGTTGGCAAGGAAGATTGGGGAGTCAAGCATGGAGAATCTGCTTGTTCACCTACCCAATCAGGAACAGAATATCTCAAAAACATTTTCTCAGGTCTTTACCATGGATGGGCAGGCTCCAGTTGTTTTTGAACCGAAACATGATTTTGACTGGTCTGCCTTCAAGGCATTAATGGCTAAAGATAAGCTTCTTTTTCAGGATGAAGCTGAGGATATTATTGCGCTTAGTTACATAGCAGAGCAGGCAGGCTGGACCTGGTTGGAAACCTATCGGCAGGCTAAAGCAACAGCTATTGGACAGACAATCTCGACCAAACGCTTGCAGCAGTCACGTCAGTCATTGCCAACAGAAAGCGCCAACCTCACTGCTCAGGAGCAAGCCATTGTTCGTGAAGCGAAATCAAAATCCAGCCTAACCTTCTTGTCCTTTATCAAGGAGCAACGGAAGGCAGCAGTGACCGCAACAGAACGAAAATGCTTGACGGATTTGGCAAATTTGGGTCTGCTTGATGAAGTTATCAATGTCTTGGTCCTCTATACCTTTAACAAGGTGGACTCAGCCAATCTGAATGAAAAATACGCTATGAAGCTGGGCAATGATTTTTCCTACAAGGGAATTGGCAGTGCAGAGGCAGCTGTTCTTTACCTAAGAGAGTTGAAGACAGGTCAAGCTGTCACCAAGCCGAGCCAGCCACAGAAAAGCAATGTGCCTGACTGGAGTAAGGAAGAGGTTCAACAAGGACAAACGGCGGAAGGTCAAGCTAGATTAGCTGCCCTTTATCGCGAATTAGAAGAAATGGAAAACAAAGGAGGTAGCTGATGAAATCAGTTCAAGACAGGTTGTCGCAGACAACCAATCCAAGTCCAAAATCTTATCAGCAACTCTATCAGGAGATAGTGAGTGATCCTGAAGTCGCTGCTTTTATCAAAAAAGAAGGTTTGACCCAGCAGGAAATCACCCTCTCCATTTCTAAGTTTTTGGAATATATCAGTCAGCGGGACCTCTTTGTCAAACAGGATGAATCCTATATTGCTAAGGGGTATCAACCAGTTTTGGTTATGAATGAGGGCTACGCGGATGTTTCCTATCTTGAGACAGAAGAATTGGTCGAATACCGTCGTTTGGAAGCCATCAAGAACCGTATCCAACTCATTAATATGCCGGCAAGTTTGAAAAATGTAACCGTGGCGGATATTGATAAGAGCGATGAAAATCGTGTGGAAGTCATGTTAGCCATTGCGGATTTTGTTAAACGCTTTGAAGAAAAACCAAAAGGTCTCTATATCTATGGTAACTTCGGTATTGGAAAAAGTTATTTGATGGCTTATTTAGCCAATTTGTTATCCAAAACTCATCTTCAATCAACCACCATGCTCCACTATCCGACCTTTGTTGTCGATATAAAAAATGCTATCAAAGATGGTTCGGTCAAGGAGCGGATTGATGAAATCAAAATGGCTCAGGTCTTGGTGCTAGATGACATTGGAGCGGAGCAACATAGTCCGTGGGTACGTGATGATGTTCTACAGGTCATTCTTCAATACCGTATGCAGGAAAATCTGCCGACCTTCTTTACGTCCAATTTCTCCTTTGATGATTTGGAACGGCATTTTGCATCTGGCAAGTCTGGTGATGAGACCTGGCAGGCCAAACGGGTTATGGAGCGGATTCGCTATCTGGCTCGCGATTTGCATTTGAAAGGAAATAACCGCCGATGAATGAAACCATTGATTTGATGCTGAACCATACTTCCGTCCGTCGTTTTACGGAGGAGCCTATTGAGGCGGAACATCTGCAAGCTATTATTTCAGCTGGGCGAGCTGCGTCTAGCTGGAAGAATTTCCAGTCTTATTCCATCATTGTGGTGCAGTCAGAGGAGAAAAAACAGGCTCTCTATGATTTGGTGCCCCAGCCAGCTATTTTACAAGCTCAGGCCATTCTGGTTTTTGTGGGCGACCATAATCGTGCCAGCAAGGCGGCTCAACTCCATGGTTCAGACTTTGAGGCCAAAGGAACAGAGAATCTCCTGATTTCTTCTGTTGACGCGAGCCTGGCAGGGCAAAATGCCCTTTTAGCAGCTGAAAGCCTGGGTTATGGTGGTGTCTTCATCGGTATGATTCGCCATAAGGCCTTGGCAATAGCAGAGCTGTTCAACTTGCCGGGTTATACCTATCCGATTTTCTGTATTGCACTAGGTCGACCAGCCCAAAACCATCCTGTCAAACCACGTTTGGCAAGTGAAGCTATTGTCTTCCAGGAAGAATATGTGGAGCAAGGCGTGGAAGTCATCCAATCCTACGACCAAGTTCAGACAGACTATGCAGGTGCCCGTCAGACAGAAACCTGGTCGGAGCGTATGGTTGCCCAGTTTGGTCAGCCAGAGCAGCCTGAAACGAGAGCAATTTTAGAAAAAAATAAACTATTGTAAGTTATAGTCTTTTTGTTTGCTTTTAGTACTAGGCAACGAGCTGCAGACAGTACTGGAGTACGGCAAAGCGAGTTAACGACGTAATAAAAGACAAACGAAAACGACTATATTAGAAGAGGAGGAGCCATGGCTCAACCAACTATCGCCATCGTTGGCCGTCCCAACGTTGGAAAATCAACCTTATTTAACCGTATTGCGGGGGAACGTATTTCTATCGTAGAAGACGTTGAAGGTGTGACCCGCGACCGTATTTATGCTACTGGTGAGTGGCTCAATCGTAAGTTTTCCTTGATTGATACAGGCGGTATTGATGATGTGGATGCACCTTTCATGGAGCAAATCAAGCATCAGGCTGAGATTGCTATGGATGAAGCGGACGTTATCGTCTTTGTCGTATCAGGCAAGGAAGGTGTGACCGATGCGGATGAGTATGTATCACGCATTCTTTACAAGACAAACAAACCAGTTATTTTGGTTGTCAATAAAGTCGATAACCCTGAAATGCGTAATGACATCTACGATTTCTATTCACTCGGTCTTGGCGATCCTTATCCAGTATCTTCTGTACATGGTATCGGAACAGGGGATGTCCTGGACGCTATCATTGAAAACCTACCAGCTCAGGAAGTAGAAGAAAATCCAGATATTATCAAGTTCAGCTTGATTGGTCGTCCAAACGTTGGTAAATCAAGTTTGATTAACGCTATTTTGGGTGAAGAGCGCGTGATTGCGTCGCCTGTTGCTGGAACGACTCGTGATGCTATTGATACGCACTTTACAGACCCAGAAGGTCAAGAGTTTACCATGATTGATACCGCAGGGATGCGCAAGTCTGGTAAGGTCTATGAAAATACCGAGAAATACTCTGTTATGCGTGCCATGCGTGCCATTGAACGCTCGGATGTCATATTGATGGTTATCAATGCCGAAGAAGGTATCCGTGAGTATGACAAACGCATCGCTGGTTTTGCCCATGAAGCTGGTAAGGGAATGATTATCGTGGTCAACAAGTGGGACACGCTTGAAAAAGACAACCACACCATGAAGCAGTGGGAAGATGATATTCGTGACCAGTTCCAGTATTTATCATACGCACCGATTATTTTTGTATCGGCTTTGACCAAGCAACGTTTGCACAAGTTGCCTGAGATGATCAAGGCTATTAGTGAAAGCCAGAATACCCGCATTCCGTCGGCTGTGCTCAACGATGTCATCATGGACGCCATTGCCATTAACCCGACACCGACTGATAAAGGGAAACGCCTCAAGATTTTCTACGCGACACAAGTTGCGACCAAGCCACCGACCTTTGTGGTCTTTGTCAACGAAGAAGAGCTCATGCACTTCTCCTATATGCGTTTCTTGGAAAATCAAATCCGCAAGGCCTTTGTATTTGAAGGGACACCAATTCATCTGATTGCACGGAAACGGAAGTGAGAACCTGCATTCACAGTTCAGCACTTCCATCTAAGGCTAGTTTTTCAGCTACTCATCGTTAGTTTTTTTTCAAAATACAGTCAGTATTCCCTCAAAAAACTGCCTTGATTAGCGAAAAACTATCTCTTATATACAAGCACTTCACTTGTGAATACAGGTTCTAAAGAGGGAAACCTCTTTTTTCTTTGCACCTATTCGTAAATATGCTAGAATGGACTTGGAGGTGTTGGTATGGTGGCGTTTCCGATTTGGCGATTATTCTTTCTATTGCTTTCGATTTCGGCCTTCTATTTTATTTTCTATGAAGATAGTCAGTATAAACCTTTCGGCTTTCGGTATTGGCTGGGGGTTGGGGCTTGTATATGGCTCAATTTTGTGACTTTGGCATCCTATTTTATTGCCTTTACAGGTGGTTCGATTATGGTCTATAATCAGTATAAACAGCCATTGGTCGTGATATTTCTTTTTTGTCTATTCGTGGCTAGTATGCTTTCCATACTTTCCTTTAAGGCTATCAAGATGATGATTCGACGAACCAAGTATTATCGACAGGCCAGAAAGGTAGGCTAGTATGGAATTTTTGGGTGAGTTGCTGGTTGAGTTTTTGGCTGGTCTAGCAGACTTCGACGAAAAGAAACACCCTCCCTTTGGAATTCGCTATTGGCTAGGTTGGTTGGGAGTTCTGATTCATGTCTTACTCCTTGCCTTGCTTACTTGTGTGACTGTCTTCTTTTTCAAGTTTTTCTTGGATGGAAAAGGCTTGATTAACGTAGTAGTGGCAGTTGTTTTCCTGCTATTTGCTCTATTTTGGTTTTGGAAAAGCGGAAAAACAATCTTGAAAATGTGGCAAGCAACGATTTATTATTTAGCTATTCATTAGAGACACCAGTTTACCAACTGGTGTTTTTTGATACCTATTTAAACAATTCAAATTGAAAATATGCTATAATGAAAAGATAATATTTTAGATACATTTTACAGAAGAGCTGATGATTGGTTGAAGGATAAAGGAGTTAGAATGGGTCGCATGATGCCAGGGCGGATTCGCCAAGAAGGAATTGATTTGTACGAGGCTGGAAAACTGACTGTTCTTCATAGTGAGAATGGAAAGATGGTGCTGGATATTGCTGGTGAGCGCTTTACTTATGGCGATGCAGATAGCGATTTACAGTGTAGTTGCCAGTTATTTCAAAGTAAGGGCTACTGTCAACACCTAGCTGCCACGGAGTATTTTTTAAAAAATGATGCCTCAGGCAAGGATATGAAGCAGTCTTTGAAAGAAGATGGTGAACAACATAAGGAAACCGTCCGTCGGACTTATTTTGGCGGTCTCTTTTTAGATGAAATTTTGCGGCCAGAACCAGAACTGGGGCTTAAGTATCAGTTATCAGTTGAAGGGAGCTTATTGCCCTATGATCGTCAGATAGATTGGACCTTGAAAATTACCCGCTTGCCAGATACACGTTCGTACATTGTGCGGGACATCGGAGCTTTTTTGCGCATTGTGAAAGCCAACGGTCACTATCAGATAGGTAAAAATTATTATGAGCAAGTTACTTATGAAAATTTTGATGAACCAAGTCAGGCTCTACTGGATTTTCTCTGGGCCTTGGTACCAGAGAAAGTTGGTATAGATTCGGATATTCTTACTCATTTTGGACGACATTTTCGTCTGCCACAAGCCTATTTTGAGGAGGGGTTGGAGCTGTTAAATCAGCTAGAACATTTTAACTTTTCCTATCAACAGCAGTCCTATTCCTCCTTGATGGTTCTTCCGTTGACAGAGGAGGAAGGGCTCTATCATTTTGAGGTGACCGTTCACACGCAGATGATTGAAATGGTTATTCACGAAAAACCAGTCCGACCACTTTTTCATGGGCGCTATCTCTTAGTAAATGGCACGGTTTATAGTGTCAATCGCTATCAAGAACATCTGATTTACCAAATTTCCGAACTTGTTCCAACCGAATCAGGTTTGAGAAAGGTGCAGGTGGATTTCCCTGACCAAAATCGTCTGGCTTTAAGCTTGCTGGATTTGCAGACAATTGGAACTGTTAAGGCACCTAAACGCTTCATCATTCATGATTTCAAGCCAGAATTTCATATTCAGATGGAGACAAATGAAAGTTTATCACTCCAATTGATTTTGGATTTTGATGGACGTAAGGTAAGGAGTGAGGAGGATTTGGCTCTCCTGCCTTTTGCCAGCCATTTCCAACATTTAGAGAGGGTCTATCAGGCTATTCGTTTAGCTGGCTTTAGGGGGACATATCATGCCCAGAGAGCAGCTCTTAGTCAGCAGGAGCTCTATCCATTTTTCCAACAACAATTGCCTATATTACAAAAAATGGGGCAGGTTCATCTAGAAGAAAGGCTCCAGGCTCTATATATTGAAGCCAAACCTCAATTAGAAATTGTGCGTAACGGTTCACTTTTGGATATTTCGTTTGACTTATCAGGTATTGAACAATCTGAAATCGATCAGGCGATTACAGCCTTGCTGAATCAAGAGGACCACTATACTAGCCCGAGTGGTAAGGTATTTGTTTTTGATGAGGAAACCAAGAAAATCAGTCAAACCCTAGTCTATCTGCGGGCCCGTCATGGTAAGGAAGGGCAGCTACAAGTCCATGCTCTTGCCGGTTACCAATTGGCTCAATCCTTGTCACAATTCAACCAAGTCAGTTTCTCCAAGGAATTTGAGGAAATGGCAAGCTATCTAGCTCAGCCAGATTTGTACCCGCTTCCTGATGTGGAAGTAACAACGTCGCTTAGGGATTATCAGCAGACAGGGCTTAAGTGGTTGACTATGCTGGATACGTATGGTTTTGGTGGAATTTTAGCTGACGACATGGGGCTTGGAAAGACCTTGCAAACTATCGCCTTTCTATCCAGTCGGATGACAAAAGATTCCAAAGTTTTAATATTGGCACCGTCCAGCTTGATTTATAACTGGTTAGATGAGTGCAAGCGGTTTGCTCCAAGTTTAGATGTGGCAGTTGTCCATGGAAACAAGGAACAGCGTGAGGAGATCATTGCCAATGGTCACCAAGTCTTAGTTACCTCCTATCCATCCTTCAGACAGGATGTTGCACTCTATAGACAGGAACGCTTTGACTACCTCATTTTGGATGAGGCGCAGGTTATGAAAAATGCCCAATCTAAGATTGCACAGCTACTGCGTGAGTTTGAGGTTGGGAATTGCTTTGCCCTCTCAGGTACGCCGATTGAAAACCATTTGACGGAACTCTGGTCCATTTTCCAAATTGTCTTACCAGGTTTATTGCCAGGCAAACAAGACTTCGGTAAATTAGCAGCCAAGGACATTGCGCGGACCATTCAACCCTTCATTCTCAGACGTCATAAGGAAGACGTTCTTCAGGAATTGCCTGATTTGATAGAAGTCAATGTACTTAATGAACTGACAGATGAACAAAAAGCCATCTACCTAGCCCAGCTTCAACAAATGCGGACTCAAATAGCTGGCGCAGATGATGCTCAAATCAATCGTAGCAAGATAGAAATTCTATCAGGAATTACTCGCTTACGTCAAATCTGCGATACCCCCAGCCTTTTCATGGAAGAGTTTAGTGGTGAAAGTGGCAAACTTAATAGTTTGAAAGAATTACTCTTGCAGTTAAAAGAAGGTGAACACAGGGTCTTGATATTCTCCCAATTCAGAAATATGCTGGAAAAAATAGAAGAACAGCTGAAAGAAATTGGGATGACATCCTATACTCTGACTGGTTCAACCCCTGCTAACCAACGCCAAGACATGACACAGGCCTTCAATGCAGGAAGTCGAGATGCCTTTCTCATTTCCTTGAAAGCAGGTGGCGTTGGCTTGAATTTGACAGGTGCAGACACAGTCATCCTAGTCGATCTTTGGTGGAATCCTGCCGTGGAAGCTCAGGCTATCAGTCGGGCTCATCGCATGGGGCAGACTGAAAAGGTTGAATGCTATCGCCTGATTACTAGAGGGACAATCGAAGAGAAGATTCAAGAATTGCAAGAAAATAAAAAGAACCTTGTCAAAACGGTCCTTGATGGCAATGAAAGCCGAGCGAATTTGACGGTTGAGGACATTCGCGAGATTTTAGGGATTGAGTGATACGGAATCAGTTGACTCAGCGTAGAATTAGGAAATAAGGCCTAAGTATGGTATAATAAGGGTTCGAAAGGATGACTTATGATTAGACATGAAAAAAGATTTCCACTAGTCGCAGATGATGAGGTACTAGTTGGAGAAAATCCAATTATGAGTTTATATGATGAGAGCGACCTGATTAGCAATATCAGGGGACCTTATCAAGAAAAGGAATTTAGCTGGTCTACCGATTCACAGCGAGTTGCGTCGGCAAAACCAGTAGCACAAACGGAAGATGAGCTCCTGCCTCCTCTGTTTGAAGCTAAGCCAAGCCATTATTCTCGCAAGGAACGCCTTCAGCAACTGACTAAAACGAAGCCTTCTCCAGTGAAAACACAGGGGCAGTTGGCTCGTGAACAGGCTAGAGAAGACTTGAAGAAAAAACGATCAGCAACCTATTTAAGAGATGAGAAACCAGCACCAGCTAAAGTTGTGGTGAAACCTCCTGTCGTTGTAACAACTGAATCTAAGGCAGGTCGGTTGACACGTTTGGCGGACAACTTACGTCAGACAGACTATATTCTCGCTGATATGCCCGCTGTCTATTCTTTGAAGAAAGAAGATAGAGAACAGGAGCAGGTTATAAAGAAAAATTCGTATGACTTTTTAAGAAAGAGTCAGGTTTACAATTATCCTGAGCGCAGACAACAACGAGATCGCCAAGTGGCACAAGAATTGAATTTGACACATATAGAAGAGGAATAACATGACAAAAACCTATCATTTTATCGGAATTAAGGGATCAGGTATGAGCGCACTTGCTCTTATGTTGCATCAAATGGGGCATAAGGTTCAAGGTAGTGATGTAGAGAAATACTACTTTACACAACGCGGGCTTGAACAAGCTGGGATTCAGATTTTACCATTTGATGAGAAAAATATTACAGCAGATGTTGAATTGATTGCTGGTAATGCTTTTCGTCCAGATAACAATGTGGAAATCGCTTATGCTGATGCCCAGGGCTATACCTACAAACGTTACCATGAATTTCTAGGTGAGTTTATGAAAGGTTTTACGAGCCTCGGTGTTGCTGGTGCCCATGGTAAGACCTCTACAACGGGATTATTGGCACATGTTATGCGCAATATCACAGATACTTCCTTCCTGATTGGTGATGGTACTGGTCGCGGTTCGGCAAATGCTCAGTATTTTGTGTTCGAATCCGATGAATACGAACGTCACTTTGCCCCATACCATCCTGAGTACAGCATCATTACCAATATTGATTTTGACCATCCAGATTATTTCACTAGTCTAGAGGATGTTTTCAATGCTTTCAATGATTATGCGAAGCAAGTAAAAAAAGCTCTCTTCGTTTTTGGTGAAGATGAGCAACTTCGTCGTATCACGGCAAATGCTCCAATCTACTATTATGGCTTGGAAGACAATAATGATTTTGTTGCCTATGACTTGAAGCCTTCTACTAATGGTTCACAATTCAAAGTTCGCCATGGTGAAGAAGAGTTGGGAGAATTCCAAATTCCAACCTTTGGTAAGCATAATGTGATGAATGCAACAGCTGTTATTGCCAATCTTTATATTGCTGGATTTGATTTGCAACTGGTTGCAGAGCACATGAAGACGTTCGGAGGTGTCAAACGTCGCTTTACGGAGAAAATTGTCAATGATACTGTTATCATTGATGACTTTGCTCACCATCCAACGGAAATCATTGCAACCATTGATGCGGCACGTCAGAAGTATCCTAGCAAGGAGTTGGTAGCCATCTTCCAACCACATACATTCACTCGTACCATTGCGCTTCTTGATGAGTTCGCAGATGCTTTGAATGGAGCAGATGCAGTTTACCTTGCTCAAATTTATGGATCAGCGCGTGAAACAGACAATGGTCAGGTTAAGGTAGAAGATTTGGCGGCTAAAATCAACAAAAAAGGTGGACTTGTTACAGTTGAAAATACTTCACCGCTTTTAGACCATGACAATGCAGTATATGTATTTATGGGAGCTGGTGATATTCAGTCCTATGAATATTCCTTCGAAAGACTCTTGTCAAATCTCACAAATAACGTCCAATAAAAAGAAAGACGGAGGCCTATGGCCCCTGTTTTTCCGCTATATAAGGGAGAAAATTATGGAAATTCGTTTTGCTACTCCTTCGGATTTAGAACAAGTTGTTTTGATTGAAAATGCCAATTTTTCTAAAGAGGAACGGATAGCTGAGTCTGTTCTTGCCATTTATCTGAATGCTTTGAGTAAAACCTGTTTAATAATGGAACACGATGGGGAAATAGCAGGATATTTATTATCCTGTCCTTCTGTTTCGCAGACTGTTACAGACGATATTTTTTACTTGACAGAGAGTGACATGCCGACAGGCAGTCACCTAGCTATTGCCAGTCTATCCGTAGCGGATACCTATAAGGGACAGGGAGTGGGGACTCTTTTGTTGGCAGCCATAAAAGAAGTGGCTTTAGCAGGAGGATTTGAAGGAGTTTCCCTGACCTGTAAGGAGTATTTGATTGGCTACTATGAAATGAACCAGTTTGAAGACTTTGGCCCCTCCTTGTCGCAATTTGGAGGACAAATGTGGAGTGATATGTACTGGAAAGCCTTGTAGAAAGGGAAGTTCTTGCAATTCATAAGCCTTTAAGATATAATGTATAGTAACTGTGTGAAAGGAGTAACAGCGTGACAAAGGATACGAATGAAAAAAACACGCAGTCTTCAAGCTTCCGCGATCAAATTTTACGAGATTTGGAAGAATTGAAGGTGAAACGTTTGGCGGAACAATCAGCGGATGTTCTTGTTGATAAGCGTAATGAAGTTATCAACGAGCTCCAGCCTAGTCTTGCCGAAGAAAAAGCCCCCCATAGAGAGACTGAAATTGTAAAAGTAGAAGGGATTGCCTTTCCTGATTCATACTTGTCAGAAGAACAGCAAGAATCAGAAGTGATGACGGAAAGTATCGAAGAGCCAACATCAGAAACTTTGGCTACTCCAGAGACTTTTGTGATTGAAAAAGAAGTCGTTTCAAGTCCAGTTCCACAAGATACTGTTGAACGAAACTTGGAGAAATTAAGGAATCTTGTGGCTGCTAATACGGCAGGATTTGATGAAGTACCATCAAGCTCGTCAGTTTCTGAGCCAGTAGAGTCTGTCCTTCCGGGAAATTCTCCTTTAGAAGATACATTTTTGGAATTTCCAACGGAAGACGTGTCAGCTGTGACTGGTGATACAGAAATCATCTCACTAGAGGAAACTATTATTGCTCCAAAGACAACGGCTATTGTTCCAGAAGTAGACAAGCAGATGCAGGAAACACAACCCAGAAGAAGAACAACCCACAGAACAAGCAAGCAACGTCGTAAAAAACAAGATAACGCCGCTAAACACATTGTCTCTGTTATCATGTCAATTGTTGTAGTGGCAGTTCTAGTGACAGGTGTTACTGGTTATATGTGGGTAAAATCTAGTCTGGAACCAGTTAATGCAAAAGCTACAGAAACTATTCAGGTAGAGATTCCAGAAGGATCTTCAACTTTAGAAATTGGTAAAATTTTAGTTGACAACAAGTTGATTAAGAATGCTACTATTTTTAATTACTACTCTAAAATTAAGAGTTATAATAATTTCCAAAGTGGTTTTTATAATTTGAAACAAAATATGTCTGTGGATGACATCGCCAAAGCACTTCAAGAAAGCGGAACTCCGACAGCTCAAAAAGAAGCCGCAGGGAAGGTTTTGATTGTTGAAGGGTATACGTTAACACAAATTGCTCAGGCTATTACAGACAATACTAATACAAAAGATAAGAACGATAAAACACCATTTACTGCAGAACAGTTTATGGCTACTGTAACCAACCAAGATTTTATTAATCGAATGGTTGCTACCTATCCAAAATTGTTTGCCAGCCTACCAGCTGTTGATAGTGGAGTTATTTATCAGTTGGAAGGTTACCTATTCCCAGCGGTTTATGAATACAGTGATGAAACAACTATCGAAGAGCTCGTTGAGCAAATGATTGCCGCGATGGATAATCGTTTACAACCATATTATGAAACGATTGCTGCTAAGAATTTGACTGTAAATGAAGTTCTTACCTTGGCATCTTTGGTTGAAAAAGAGGGTTCTACTGATGAAGATCGTCGAAACATTGCAAGTGTCTTCTTTAACCGCCTGAATGCAACAATGCCTCTACAATCCAATATTGCCATCTTGTATGCGCAGGGTAAACTTGGTCAAGAAACAACTCTGGCAGAAGATGCAGCGATTGATACATCAATTGAGTCACCATACAACATTTATTGGACACCAGGATTGATGCCTGGACCAGTGGATAGTCCAAGCCTTTCGGCTATCGAGGCAGTGATTAATGCCAACACGACAGACTATCTTTACTTTGTAGCAGATGTTACAACTGGAAATGTTTACTTTACAAATAATATTGATGAACATAACCAAAACGTTGCTAAGTATGTAAATGCACATCTTAATAATGAGTAAATTTTTACAACAAAATTATGTGGTTTTCCACATAATTTTGTTTTCATGAAAAATAAAAGAAAAGGAAAGACAAATGGCAGAAAAAACATATCCAATGACCTTGGAAGAAAAGGAAAAACTAGAAAAAGAACTAGAGGAACTAAAGCTAGTTCGTCGACCAGAAATTGTTGAACGTATTAAAATTGCTCGTTCTTACGGAGACCTTTCAGAAAACTCTGAGTACGAAGCAGCTAAAGATGAACAGGCATTTGTTGAAGGTCAAATCTCAACCATCGAAACAAAAATTCGCTATGCTGAAATCGTAAACAGTGATGCAGTTGCGGCGGATGAAGTGGCAATTGGTAAGACTGTGACTGTTCAAGAAGTTGGTGAGACCGAAGAAGAAGTCTATCATATCGTTGGTGCTGCAGGTGCAGATGCCTTTGCAAACAAGATTTCAAATGAAAGCCCAATTGGTCATGCTTTGATTGGTAAAAAAACAGGAGATGTTGCAACAATTGAAACACCTGCTGGTAGCTATGATGTAAAAATCTTGAAGGTTGAAAAAACGAAATAAGGTGTGGAGAGAGTCGAAAGATTCTCTCTTTTTGTATAGTCGTTTAGTAGGCTCTTTGATTCCTTCGACGAGCACTGAGGCGAACTCTGTTCGTATCAGTCGTAGAGGTCATATTTGGAGTGTGAAACACGAATTGCTGAGATTGGCTTCGCAAATCTTATCTCCAACCTCCAACTATTTCCCAGATAGTTGGAGCAAGTACAAAAAGTAAACTAAACATACTATATAAGAAAACAACCATCTGAAACAGATGGTTGCGATTTTTTATCTAGAACGTTGTTTACCGGCGTTACGGTTTGATTTCTTAGACGTTTTTTCTTCGATGATAGCGGATGCTTTAGGAGTTACATCCTTGATAGTTGATTTATATGGTTTTGGAGGATTATTTTTAAATTCTTCTTCAACCTTAGCACGGATACGTGGTTTCAAGATGAAGTTTGTAAGAGCTTGTTGAATAAGACCGATAAATCCACCGACTACCCAGTAGAGGGTAACACCAGCAGGTGAGGACCAAGAGAACATAACAATCATCAATGGGTTCATGATTGCCACAGCTCTCATTTGTTTCTTCTGTTCTTCGTCCATACCGACTTGCATCAGAAGTGATTGAGCGTAGTAGAGGATACCGGCAATAGCTGTTAGAATGAGACTTGCAGAACCGAGATCAATGCCAAGGAAGGTTGCTTCTGAGATTCCTTCCGTGTAACGAGCTGCATAGAAGAGTGCCGTAAAGAATGGCATTTGAATCAAGATAGGAAGGCAACCCATTCCACCAAATACGCTGACACCATATTGTTTTTGAGCAGCAAAGTATTCCTGTTGGGCAGCTAATTGCTCTTCTTGGGAACTTGCATTTTTCATGCGTTCTTGGATTGGACCTAAAATTGGTTTGAGGTAATTCATTTTCTCAGACTGATAGGTTGATTTCCAAGATTGGTAAATACCTAGTGGCATGATGAAGAGACGAACAATCAATGTCACGATAATTATAGCAACACCGAAACCGAGTCCTTGGTTTTCCGCGAAGAATTTAATCAGGTTTCCCATTGGGGCAACAAGGAAGTTGTAGACCCAACCTTCACCAGTAGGAACACCGTTCTTTGTCTGCACACATCCTGATAGAAATACTAGCGTAGACAGGGCTAGACCTGTTAATAAAATTCGTTTATTCTTTTTCAAAATGATACATTCCTTTTTTTTTACAAGATACATTCTATTTTACTTTTTTTGTTCAAAATATACAAGTTTTATCTATAAGCCACCTGAAAATCCTTATAGTCTTCGAAGTTGGCTAGGGTGACATCGAGATAGGTGACTTTGGCCATACGAGAAGGCCCTTTCCGAATTTCATGGATAAAATGGCTGAGCTTCTCAGCATTATCTGACTGAGCTAAAATGGTAACAGTTCCATCATCATTATTCCAAACTCTGCCGTAGATGTCGCCTATTTCCACAGCTAAAAATTGAACAGACCAACGAAAGCCGACTCCTTGCACACGACCAGATGCAATCATTTTTACCTTTCGCATAAGTTTCTCCTTTTGACAAGACATTTACTTTATTATATCATGGTTGGGTAAGACTGTTCAAAAATCAAGATAATTGATTTAGCCGTTGGGAAATTGAAGTTGCTGAGCAGTAAAAGAAAAAGGGGCATTCATGGAGATCATTCGCTCAAAGGCCAATCATTTGGTCAAGCAGGTTAAAAAATTACAACAGAAAAAATACCGTACTTCTTCTTATTTGATTGAAGGTTGGCATTTGTTGGAGGAAGCTTTGGCAGCCAAAGTACCTATTGAACATATCTTGGTATCAGAAGAACATGTTCATCGGGTTGCTGGCTTATCCAATGTAACAGTTGTTAGTTCAGATATTATGCAGGATTTAGCAGACTCACGGACACCACAAGGGGTAGTAGCTCAACTGTCCTTACCAAATCAGACCTTACCCGATGTCTTAACAGGAAAATTTTTGGTTCTGGAAGATGTACAAGATCCTGGAAATGTTGGTACCATGATTCGTACAGCTGATGCAGCTGGTTTTGATGGAGTATTTCTATCGGATAAGTCGGCAGATATTTACAATATGAAAGTTCTGCGTTCCATGCAAGGGAGTCATTTCCACTTGCCAGTTTATCGGATGCCGATGACTGCTATTTTTTCTGCTTTAAAAAGCAATCAGATACAAATCTTGGCAACAACCCTCTCTAGTCAGTCGGTTGACTATAAGGAAGTTACGCCAAATCCAAGTTTTGCCTTGGTCATGGGAAATGAAGGTCAAGGAATTTCAACTTTTGTAGCCGATGAGGCGGATCAACTTGTCCATATTACCATGCCAGGGCAGGCGGAAAGCCTCAATGTAGCCATTGCGGCGGGCATTCTATTGTTTAGCTTTATTTAAGCCAAATGTACTATAGTGTGGTATAATATTCCAACGAGGTTAACGAATGGTTGCATATAAACAAGATAAAGAATACATGCATTACGTGGGGCACTTGATTGCCACACCCAAGGTGCAAAAATTGGGGACAATTCCTCATCATTATTACTCCACGCGCTTGGAACATTCCATCAATGTCTCTTATACAAGCTATAAGATTGCGAAAAAATTTGGTTGGGATGCCAAGTCAACAGCCCGTGGTGGTCTATTGCATGATTTATTCTTCTATGATTGGAGAGATACCAAATTCAACAAGAGCCATGCTTGGGTTCATCCACGAATTGCTAAACGCAATGCTCAGAAACTCATTCAACTCAATAAACTAGAAGAAGACATCATTGTGAAGCATATGTTTGGTGCGACAATCGCTCCTCCTCGCTACAAGGAATCCTGGATTGTGACATGTGTGGATAAGTATTGGGCTGTGAGAGAGTGGAGTCTGCCCTTACAACACAAGTGGAAAAATCGTAAGGTCTTTCGGTTTCAATAAAATGATTTAAAGGAGAATAGTATGAATAACGATTCATTTATTATTAATCAGGTGGATAATACCGCCCTCAACCGTTTCTTCGGTAAAATTTATGGTGTGGTTGCCATGGGAATTGGTCTGTCAGCTCTAGTTTCTTTCTTGGCTGTGACCGTCTTTCAATCTTTATTGCTTAGTCTGCTGAGTGCAGGTTCCATCATCATGATGCTGATTATGATTGGTCAGATTGCCTTGGTTGTTTCGGCTTCAACGATGGCAGCTAAAAATAGTCCAATGGCTCTACCAATGTTTCTTGCCTACTCAGTAACAAATGGTATTACCATCAGCATGATTTTGATGTTCTATACTAGCGAAACAGTTGTACTCGCCTTCGTGTCAGCGGCTCTCATGTTTGCTATCATGGCTGTAATTGGGATGACAACGAAGAAGGATCTTTCTGGTATGGCCCAGGCATTGCGTGCAGCTCTATGGGGAATTATTATTGCAAGTGTTATTAATATCTTCCTTCGTAGCTCAGGTCTAAGCTTTATGATGTCTATCATTTCTGTTTTGGTATTCTCAGGTTTGATTGCTTATGACAACCAACGTATCCGCAATGTTTTCGAACAAACTGGTGGTAATGTTGGCCAAGGTTGGGTCGTATCCATGGCGCTTCAGCTCTATCTTGACTTCATCAACCTCTTCCTCAACTTACTCCGTATCTTTGGTGGTTTGAGTAGAGACTAATTATGACATATAAAAAAGAGGGTTGCCCTCTTTTTTATATGTCGTTTGTTATGCTAGAGCTCCCATTGGATCCCATGGGGCAAGGACTTGTGGTTGAGCTTGATAAGCTGCTAGTTCTTCTGGTGTGAGGAATTCTTTTCGGACAACAATCTGATAAGTATACTCGTCCATCCAGCTATCTGATGCGACGAAGTATCCCTTGTCACCAACCTTGTCACCCCAAGAGTTTTCTACTTTCCATTTGAGAGGTTGCTCATTGTCGTCTAAATCAACACCAGTTAAGACCATAGCGTGGGTCATCAAACTTTCGGAGTAGTCTAATCTTCCGGCCTTGTCTTGATGGAAATGGATACCCAGACCTGAAGAGAAGTCGTAGGTGTTGGTTGCCATAATACCAGTTTGACGGTTGCTACTTTGACCGACATCGGAGCCGAACCAAACGGACTCACCAGCTTTGAGTTGGGCAATAGCCAGTTCTTTAAACCGGTTCATTTCTACATTGAGGTAGCGGACAGCAGGGGCGCCAGCAACGTTCCCCAACAATTCGACTGTATAAGATTTATTGTAAGGTTTGTCGGTTGTAGGAGCGTTGATAATGGAGACATAGTCAGATAGTTTCAAACCAACATATTTCTCGTAGAATACCTGAGGTGTTACATTTGTATCACGGTGATAGACATTGTCTTTATCTCTATATGCAAAATCAAAGCTGCGTGGAGGGAGTCCAAGGTTGACGGCTAGGAAGTTAAAGATTTCTTGAAGCAAGTTTTCTTTTTGTACTTGAACTTCTTCCGAGGAAGCTCCTTTGGCAAGGAGGTCTCGCAAGATTTGTGCATCTTGACGGAGCAATTTGTTAAGGTACTGATTGAGCTCACGGCTGGCACTGGATGAGATTGATTCTGGATAGACGGATTTCGGTACCACACCATATTTTTCAAATAAGGCAACAACCATATCCCATTGACCGCCATCTTGTTGAGGGGTATCCAATAAGAATTTTACCTTACGGCTACCAATTTCTTGGTCAGCTGTAGCAATGATTTGTTCGAGGAACCAGTTGGACTTTTCATATTTATCCCAAAAGAAGGTATGGGCCTGTGATAGCTCAAAATTCTCTAGCTTGAAGTCTGAGATGAGCTTGTGGCGGAAGGTATTCAATGCAGCAAACATCCAGCAACGTCCAGAAGCCTTTTGGTTTGAAACAGAGTCCTTGGTCAAGTCGATTGAAAAGACATAGTCATTGTCGATGGCGCTTTGGCGTGTTTCTAAGGATTTCAAAAGTCCGTTGTGGCTCACGGCATTTTCGGTTGCCTGTAGGCTTGGGTTAGCTAGATAGTTGGCATACAAGCGTTCTGTAAAATCAAAATCTAATGTTGACATATATTACTCCTTTTTTAATGATATTCACATTATAGCGCTCATAATTTATTTTGCAAGTATTTGGTGGAGTTGAAAGCTACAGTTCCTCACATATTTGTGATATAATAGGAAAAATATTTGATGAGGTAGCGACATGACCAAGACACCATTTGTTAGTAAAGAAATTTTGGAAACTATTACGGAGCAATTTCCGACTCCTTTTCATTTGTATGATGAAAAAGGCATTCGTGAGAAGGCACGTGCCCTCAATGCAGCTTTTTCATGGAACAAGGGCTTTAAGGAATATTTTGCGGTCAAGGCTACTCCAACTCCAGCTATTTTAAAAATTCTTCAAGAAGAAGGCTGTGGAGTGGACTGTGCAACAGATGTAGAAGTGCTGATGAGTGAAAAATTGGGCTTTAAAGACATCATGTTTACATCCAATGATACCCAAGCGCAAGAATTTGTCTATGCTCGAAAAGTTGGGGCGACCATTAACCTTGATGCCTATGAGCATATTGAGTTTTTGAAAAATGTTGCTGGTATTCCAGAAACGGTCTGCCTCCGTTACAATCCTGGAGGAGTCTTCTCGCTGGGAACGGATATTATGGACCACCCAGAAGAGTCTAAGTTTGGGATGACCAAAGACCAGCTCATGAAGGGCTATAAGGAATTGAAAGAGCTTGGGGTCAAGGAGTTTGGTATTCATGCCTTTCTGGCTTCGAATACAGTAACAAATGACTACTATCCTGTCTTAGCTCGTCAACTCTTTGAATTGGCCTTGGAAATTCGTGAGGAAACAGGTGTGACCTTGGACTTCATCAACCTATCAGGTGGGATTGGAGTCAACTATCGTCCTGAGCAAGAACCGAACGACATTGCTGTCATTGGTGAGGGTGTCCGTAAGGTTTATGAGGAAATTCTCACGCCAGCTGGTATGGGACATGTCAAAATTTTTACGGAATTGGGACGCTTTATGTTGGCGCCGCACGGTCACTTGATTACAAAGGTGCTCCATCGTAAGGAAACCTATCGGACTTATATTGGTGTCGATGCATCGGCAGCCAACCTCATGCGTCCTGCTTTCTATGGCGCCTACCACCATATCACCAATATCACGCGCCCAGATGCCCCAATCGAAGTGGTGGATGTGGCAGGTTCCCTCTGTGAAAACAACGACAAGTTTGCAGTTAATCGTGAATTGCCACGAGCCGAAGTAGGAGACACCTTGGTCATTCATGACAGTGGTGCCCACGGCTTCTCCATGGGCTACAACTACAACGGTCGTCTGCGTTCTTCTGAAATCCTTTTGCAGGAAGATGGCACAGCGCGTATGATTCGTCGTGCTGAAACACCAGAGGATTATTTCGCAACCATTTACGGTTTTGAATTTGACAGGTAAGTCTTGGAAAAGCCTGCTAAATTTGGTATAATAGACTCATTAAGAGATTGTCGCAGGGCAATTCCGAATGAATTATTTTTAGAAGAATCAGGAGATTGACAAATGAACTTAGGTTTAGCAATTTTACTTATTGTATTGGCATTTGCAGGTGGTGTAGCCTTGGGTATTTACTTGTCACGCAAACAAGTTGAAAACTACATTGCTGACAAGCCAGTGTTGGATGAAAATGCTTTGCGTTTGATGATGAGCCAAATGGGGCAAAAACCAAGCGAGGCAAAAGTACAACAAGTACTTCGCCAAATCAAGAGCCAACAAAAAGTGGCAAGCAAGAAAAAATAATCAAACTGGGACTGGGATATTCATTCCCAGATCCCATTTTTTGAGTAGAAAAGAAAGGTTAGTCAGATTTTCTGGCTATTCTCAGTATTATGGATAATCGACCAATAGGTTTTTTAGATTCAGGTGTGGGGGGATTAACGGTTGCGCGTGAGTTAATGCGCCAACTTCCCCATGAAGAAATTGTTTATATAGGGGACTCGGCACGGGCACCTTATGGACCCCGTCCAGCGGAACAAATCAGAGAATATACTTGGCAATTGGTCAATTTCCTTTTGACAAAAAATGTAAAAATGATTGTCTTTGCCTGCAATACGGCAACAGCGGTAGCCTGGGAAGAAGTCAAGGAAAAGTTGGATATTCCTGTTTTGGGTGTTATTTTACCAGGTGCTTCGGCAGCTATTAAGGCAACGCAAACTGGGAAGGTTGGTGTCTTAGGAACGGCTATGACCATTCAATCAGATATTTATCGACAAAAGATTCAGGCCCTTTCTCCAGAAACGCAGGTAGACAGTCTGGCCTGTCCAAAATTTGCCCCTTTGGTTGAGTCCAATAGCCACCAGTCCAGTCTTGCCAAAAAGGTTGTTTATGAGACACTTCGACCACTCGTTGGGAAAGTGGACACTTTGGTCTTGGGATGTACCCATTATCCCCTACTTCGCCCCATCATCCAGAATGCCATGGGCAAGGATGTCAAGTTGATTGACAGTGGGGCAGAGTGCGCGCGAGATATTTCTGTTTTATTAAATTATTTTCAAATCAACCGCAGCCGTACCGAAAAGGATATTCAGCACAGATTTTACACAACAGCTAGTCCGGCAGCTTTTAAAGAAATAGCTGAAAGCTGGATGGGCATTGATATTCATGTGGAGCATGTAGAACTATGACAGACAAGATTTACGAATACAGAGATGAACACAATTGGTTTATCGGAAAAGCCAGTTTTGCCAATCTATTTGGTTCATTTGGTGAAAATGGGAGAGCGCAGGAAATTTACCAAATTGGTCAATTGTTTGACAAACTAATTGCTGTCAATTATGAAGATGAGAACTTCAATCAGTGTGTCAAAATTGAAGTGATCAAACTTCAGTCGGACTTTGCCCTCTTCCAATTTGCCTGTGGTATTTTGAATGAGTTAAACAATCGCCAGTTCAAAGTTCTCCAACATCAAGGGGCTATTCTGGTAACAGAGAATGACAAACTTCTCTTAGTCCATCTGCCCCAAGCAGGAGTTAGCATGGCAGATTTCTTCGGTCAAGACAAGGGATTGGCAAGCGTAGGAGATACCATCTTGATCGCTACAAAAAATGAAGGTAAGACCAAGGAATTCCGTAAGTTTTTTGAGCGTTTTGGCTACCAGGTCGAGAACCTCAACAACTACCCTGACCTGCCAGATGTAGCAGAAACAGGGATGACTTTTGAGGAAAACGCACGGCTTAAGGCTGAAACCATAGCAGAGCTGACAGGCAAGATGGTCTTGGCAGATGATTCTGGTTTGAAGGTTGATGCTTTAGGTGGTTTGCCAGGAGTTTGGTCTGCCCGTTTTTCAGGCCCAGATGCCACAGATGAGCTCAATAATGCCAAGCTCTTGCACGAATTGGCCATGGTATTTGAACTGAAAGACCGTTCGGCACAATTCCATTGTACTCTGGTCATGGCTGCTCCAAATCGTGATAGTTTGGTTGTCGAAGCGGACTGGGAAGGCTTTATCGGTATGGACCTCCGTGGGGAAGATGGGTTTGGATATGATCCACTTTTCCTCGTAGGTGAAACAGGTAAGACCTCGGCAGAATTAACCCTAGAAGAAAAAAATAAGATTTCCCACCGTGCACAAGCACTAGAAAAATTAGTGGAGGCATTTCCAGTATGGCAGGAGCAAGCAAAACAATCCTAGTCATGAGCGACTCTCATGGGGATAGACAGATTGTAGAGGATATTAAACATCATTATATTGGCAAGGTCGATGCCATCTTTCACAATGGTGATTCGGAGCTGGATAGTCAAGATAGTTTGTGGGACGGCATTCAAGTGGTCAATGGGAACTGCGACTATTTTGGTGGTTACCCTGACCAGCTCATTACTCAATTGGATGGTGTGACTATCGCTCAGACTCATGGTCATCTTTATGGCATTAATTACGGCTGGCAGCGGTTGGATTATTGGGCACAGGAAGTTGATGCGGATATTTGTTTGTATGGGCATCTGCATGTGCCTGATGCCGAAGTGCGTGGCAAGACCCTCTTCCTCAATCCTGGCTCCGTTAGTCAACCTCGTGGTTTGGTCAGAGAATGTCTCTATGCTCTTGTGACCATCTATGATGATCACTTCCATGTGGATTACTACAATCGACAGCACCAACTTTACCCAGCATTGACAAAGGATATTTCAAGATGATTGCAAGAGAATTTGAAGCCTTTTTATTGGACCAGGAAGAAACTTTCTTGACACCAGCGGATAAATTGGCAGTAATTATTGATACGCATAATATTGACCATGCAAAACTGTTACTCAGTCACATGACCTATTCACGCGTACCTGTGGTAACAGAAGATGGCCGCTTTTTTGGAACCATCGGCTTGACGGAAATCATTAAATATCAAGCTGAAAATGAACTATCGGATGATGAGTTAAACAGAGATATTTCTGTGATTGTAAAGACAGATGAAGAGACGGTTGGTCTGGATTATGATTTGACAGAAGTGATGCGCAAGCTAGTAGATCAATCTTTCTTACCCGTCCTTGGGGAAAATAGAGAATTTATGGGAATCATTACACGAAAATCCATCTTAAAGGCAATCAATGCTCTCTTGCATAATTTCCCCCTAGCGTCAAAAGAAGGCAAGAAATGAAGCAGGCGATTGAATCTTTTATCCAGAGCAAAAAGGTCAGTGTCAACAGCCAAAAGTCCTATACCTATGACCTGCAGCAGTTTGTGACAGTAACAAGGGGGGAGATTTGCCAACAGTCTCTTTTGGTCTATCAGCAGTCTCTTCTCGACTTGAAACCTGCTGCTCAGAAAAGAAAAATGTCAGCGGTCAATCAATTTCTCTACTTTCTTTATGAAAATAATCTC
This sequence comes from Streptococcus sp. 2020WUSS084, assembly GCF_044427445.1. NCBI lineage: Bacteria > Bacillati > Bacillota > Bacilli > Lactobacillales > Streptococcaceae > Streptococcus > Streptococcus sp. 2020WUSS084. Next base: position 138,668 of record NZ_JAOTGC010000002.1, read on the forward strand.
CTGGATCGTTTTTATAAATTGCAAACGATGTCAGGTCCAGCAAGCGTCAAAAAGAAACTGGAGCGTGAGGATTTAACTCTCCTCTTTCAAGAAAGTCCTTGGCTAGAAGGTCAGCTCATCGCACTTTTGATAGCATATTTAGGTTTGACGCCAAGTGAAATAGCAGAGCTGACTAGTCAGCAGGTCAATCTGGATTTTCAAGTCCTGACAGTTGAGAAGGGAGGAGCCAAGCGGGTGCTCACTCTGCCCAAGGAATTGATACCCTATATGGAGTCTCATCTGTTTGGACGCTATGTCTTCGATAAGAAGGGACAGACCTATTCTCGTCAATGGTTTTTTAATCGTCTGACAGAATTTGTCCAGTCCATCGGCAAGCCTGATTGGACAGCCCAAAAATTGCGAGAGCAGTATATTCTAAAACAGATAGACGAAGGAAAATCCTTGGACCAAATCGCCAAGCAGTTGGGACTGAAAACAAGCATGAGTTTGGAAAAATTTAGATAATGGATATAAAATTAAAAGATTTTGAAGGGCCACTTGATCTCCTGCTACACCTGGTGTCCAAGTATCAAGTAGATATTTACGAGGTTCCGATTACAGAGGTTATCGAGCAATATTTGGCCTACATTGCTACCTTGCAAGCCATGCGTTTAGAGGTAGCGGGAGAATATATGCTCATGGCTAGTCAATTGATGGTCATCAAAAGTCGTCGGTTATTGCCGAAGGTTGTTGAGCAAATTGCTCCCGAAGATGATCCTGAAATGGACCTCTTGGACCAGTTGGAAGAATACCGCAAGTTCAAACTTCTCAGTGAGAAATTAGGAGAGCAACATGATGAACGGGCGAACTATTTTTCAAAACCCAAATTAGATTTGATTTATGATGATGTACAATTAGCCAAGGATAAGACCGTCATTGACATTTTCCTAGCTTTTTCTAAAGTAATGGCTGAAAAACAGGCAAGCCTCCGTCAGTCTCATGCGACCATTGCCCGTGATGAATATAAAATCGAAGACATGATGGACTTTGTTCGCAGTCGTTTCGAGACTGGTCCACGCCTTGAACTCCGTCAGCTTTTTCAAGAAAGTCAAGATGTCAATGAAATGATTACGATCTTCCTTGCGACTTTGGAATTGGTCAAGGTTCATGAAATCGTCTTGGAACAGACAGAGACTTTTGGAGATATTTATCTAGTAAGGAGTGAAGATGAATCGCTTAGCTGAAATCGAAGTCCTGCTCTTTGTGGCAGGTGAGGATGGCTTGACGTTACGAAATTTGGCAGAGATGTTGGAAATGCAGCCGACAGCTGTCAGCCAGCAGTTAGAGAAACTTAGTGAGAAATATATGGCAGACAAAGCCTCAGGCTTAGCCATCTTAGAGTCTTCCAATCGCTACAAATTGGTTACTAAAAAAGAATATGCAAACCTTTTGCGAATCTATGCCAAAACACCAATCAATCAGACTATGTCACGGGCTCTTTTGGAAACCTTATCAATCGTAGCCTATAAGCAACCCGTTACTCGGATTGAAGTTGATGATATTCGCGGAGTCAATTCCAGTGGTGCAATCAGTAAATTACAGGCCTTTGACCTCATTCGTGAGAACGGTAAGAAAGAGGTTCTTGGTAGACCAAATCTCTATGTGACAACGGATTATTTCCTGGATTACATGGGAATTAATAGTCTAGAAGAATTGCCTGATGTGTCTGAAATAGATTTGATTCAAGAAGAAACAGAGCTATTCGTAGAAAGAAATGAGTTAGAAAATGAGAATTAATAAATACATTGCCCATGCTGGAGTTGCCAGTCGTCGTAAGGCAGAAGAACTAATCAAACAAGGACTAGTTACTGTAAATGGTCAGGTTGTTCATGAGCTAGGGACAGTTATCAAATCGGGTGATAAGGTAGAGGTTGAGGGACAACCAATTTATAACGAAGAGAAGGTCTACTATCTCCTCAATAAACCACGAGGTGTTATTTCTAGTGTGTCAGACGACAAGGGAAGAAAGACGGTTGTGGACTTGTTGCCAACAGTTAAGGAGCGGATTTATCCTGTTGGTCGTTTGGACTGGGATACATCTGGGGTCTTGATTTTGACCAATGACGGTGATTTTACAGACGAAATGATTCACCCTCGAAATGAGATTGACAAGGTTTATTTGGCGCGTGTCAAAGGGGTTGCCAACAAGGAAGTCTTGCGTCCCTTGACCCGTGGTGTTGTCATTGATGGTAAAAAGACCAAGCCTGCGGTGTACGAGATTATCAAGGTGGATCCTGTTAAGAACCGCTCAGTTGTAGAATTAACAATCCATGAAGGTCGAAACCACCAGGTTAAGAAGATGTTTGAGGCTGTCGGCTTGCAGGTAGATAAGCTGTCTCGTACTCGCTTTGGTAATCTTGACTTGACCGGCCTACGTCCAGGAGAATACCGCAAGCTCAACAAGAAAGACATCAGTAAACTACATACCCTGGCTGTTACTAAGCCAGTAAAAAAATAATGATTAGACTTTTGATCGGCTTGGTCCGATTCTATCAGAAATTTATTTCCCCCCTTTTTCCGCCCTCTTGTCGCTACCGTCCAACTTGTTCGGCTTATATGATCGAGGCCTTACAAAAACATGGACTCAAGGGCTTTTTGATGGGGTTGGCTCGAATTGGTCGCTGTCATCCCTTTGTGGAAGGTGGGGAAGATCCTGTGCCGGACAGGTTTAGTCTGAAAAGAAATAGGCAGAAGTAGGGCAACCTACTTTTTTGTTATTTATAGTTGTTTATACTCTTCGAAAATCAAAATTATCCGTTGTCAAGAGCCTTGATGAGTGAAAAGCTCCAGTGGAAGTTTTCAGCCTGTTACCTTGAAATAAGAAAGTAACAGAGTTCTATCTTCGACTTCGTTTTCTAGGCTACTTTTGATTTTCATTGAGTATTAGTTTGTTTTTAGTACTCGCTTCAAAGGTTCGGGAACTTTTGAAGGCTGGAGATAGGCCGAAACAAGTTCACCTCAATATTAAGAGTCCACTGGACTGTTAAAGCCAATCAACCACTGCGCTGAGATGTTGACACGAACTCTGAGAAGCAAGGTTGGTCTTTTTGCCCAGCCTCTATGATTTTCTATGAAAATTTGAAAAAAATGGGGCAAAACTCTTGATTTTCAGCCTTCTTTAAGCTACAATAGTATCACGATTTCATTGATTTAACTCAAACCTGTTGTGAGTTAAGTGAATGAATCATCATTCACCATGCTGTTTGCTGAGCTTGACTCCGGGCAGTGTGGCTATTTTTTTGTCTTTCTTACCATGGGAGACAGTCGAGTCTTTTTACTCAATGAAAATCAAAAAAAGAAACTAGAAAACAAGCATGGTATACGGCAAAATGAAGCTGACATGGTTTGGATTTGATTTTCGAAGGGTATTCGTATTTAGTGAAATGTCACCAGAGAGGTCCTTATGAATATTGAAACATTAGAGTATATAGAAGAAACAGCCAAAAACCACATTGTCTTATTTGAACCACAGATTCCACAGAATACAGGTAATATTGCTCGAACTTGTGCTGCAACCAATAGTCCTCTCCATATCATTAAGCCTATGGGATTTCCAATTGATGATCGTAAGATGAAACGTGCAGGACTAGATTATTGGGATAAGTTAGATGTTCGCTTCTATGACAATTTAGCAGAATTTATGGATTATGCCAGCAAACAAGGACGTGTTCACTTAGTATCTAAATTTGCTGATAAAACCTATTCGGATGAAGACTATAATGATGGGAACATTCATTATTTCTTATTTGGCCGTGAAGATAAGGGCTTGCCAGAAGATTTTATGCGTGAACATCCAGAGAAAGCTATCCGTATTCCAATGAATGATGAACATGTGCGTAGTCTTAATGTCTCTAATACAGCATGTATGATTGTATATGAGGCTCTTCGGCAGCAACAGTTCGCTGGTCTAGATTTGGTTCACACCTATGATGGGGACAAGTTAAAATAGTGAAAACTTACCAAGCTCTTGCAAATGCAAGGCTTTTTTGGTATGATGAAATAGTCTTCAGGGCAGGGTGAAATTCCCGACCGGCAGTGTAAAACGTGGCTATCTTGTTTTAAGACTAGGCAGCGAATCGAAGACCATACTGAATGTATGTCGAGATGAGCTAACGCAGTATTAGAACAAAATAGTCCGTTGGTAGTCTGCGAGCGAAAGCTGATGTGGTGCAATTCCACAACCGACAGTAAAGTCTGGATGGGAGAAGACGAAGTGGAGGCTTTTTGCCTGCTCTTCCACGCTTCTTCAATTTTCAAAAATTGGAGGAACCTTATGACAAACACACGCAAAATGACGATTATCGCCATTCTCTCAGCAGTATCCTTTCTGCTCATGTACTTGAAATTTCCGCTGATTCTAACAGCCAGTTTCCTGGAAGTGGATTTTTCTCTCGTACCGATTTTATTTGGTCTGCTTATTCTAGATATGAAGTCTAGTTTTGCTATCCTTTTGGTACGAACTTTTCTCAAACTGATTTTAAATAATCAGGGACCATCGACAATTATTGGCTTACCGATGAATATTGCAGCTATGTCAGTTTTCATTTTAGCAGTAGCTTATTTCTGGAAAAATGACCAAGCGATAAAAAATTATTTAAAAGCAGCCTCTGTTGCGACAATTGGTTCGACAGCAGTGATGCTGGTATTAAATTACGTTTATGCGGTGCCTGTCTATGCAGCCTTTGCAAATTTTGATATTAAAGAAATCTTGGGTCTGACTAACTATCTTTTGATGATGGTACTTCCTTTTAATCTTTTACAAGGGATTGTGCTTTCAGCAATATTTTATATCTGTTACAAAGCAGCCCAACCTATTTTAAAGAAAGTTTAACCTTTATAAGGTAAACTATATTGTATGAAGAATAGACAAATCCATTTACGAAACGCATCTTTTTTTGCTCTGGCCTTTGTGATATTGGGCTATGTAGTAAAATTTTATCCTACTACCCTAGCAGGTTTTGACTCGACTGTCCAGTCTGCCATTCGTGGAAATTTACCAAGTGGAGCCAGTCAATTTTGGACCTCTATTACTGTTTTAGGAAATACGGTTATTATTTTAGCTATTACCTTGATTCTAGCTGCTATCTTTTACTACTATAAAAAATGGAAGATAGAAGCTTATTTCCTACTTGCTAGTTTTGCGGCGATGGGTGTGGCATCCACAGCCCTGAAATATGTCTACCAACGTCCGCGTCCAAGTATTGAATGGTTGATTGATACCATCGGTTATTCATTTCCTAGCTGGCATACTGCATCAACTATGATGATTGCAGGAGCAGTTGTTATTATTGTTCACCAGAGGATGAAGAAAGGCATAGCTAGACTTGTGCTACAAGCCGTGTTGATTCTACTTGCTGTCCTGGTAGCTGTATCCCGTATCTATATTGGGGTTCACTATCCGACAGATATTATCGGCGGTTGGCTACTTGCCGTCACTCTTTTACAAATGATGTATCCATTTTATGATCAGAAACGCTTTGAATGGCGTTTCCAAAGTAAGCAAAAATAGTCAATTTGACACCAACTCCTACTGTAAAAGGTAGGAGTTTTAATTTGTCATCCTTTGTAGAAGTGGCTTATTTCACAAGATTTATTGAGACTGAGCTTAGGCACAGCGCCATTTCTTAGAGTTCGCACTGGACTTATCGGAAAATAGTGCAAAAATCCTCCGAGAAATTCTCAGAGGATGATGATGTATAAATCTAGTTTTTGATTGGGCCATCAGCAACGGCTTCGATAGCATTTTTTATCGTTTGGGCGAAGACTTCGCCTCCATTACTTTCAAGATTGAAATGAACAAGGTCGGTATTGTACCAAATTGGTGGATTATCCTTTGCAACTTGATACCAGTCTGCAATGGAAATGTAATCATATTTTTCAGCCAATTCTTTTTCGTATTGACCGGTTTGATAGGAAATGGATTCGCTCGGAGTGAAGTTTCCATCGTAAGGAGTGACAAAAATAAGGCGCCGTCCTTTAGGAAAATCTTTGACTAGTTGGTCTAGTAGTTCCTGATAATTATCCGTAGTATTTGTACCTAGGGCTACAACTACAGTCTCTTTCAAACTATTATTTTGCTGATAAAGACTTATCAATTTAGCAATTTCAGAGAGATTTCGACTGACAGTTCCATCGATCTGTGCATCCGGTAGCGCGGTCTGTATGGCAGCACTTGCGCGAACAGTAACAGAATCGCCAAAGATGATAACTCCTTTTTGAATTTCAAAACTAGTAGCTTTAGCATTTTCAGCAGCAGATCGTGTTGTATTTAGTTGGGTCTGAGCTTGATAAAGATTGCTAACCATGCTCTCTTGTTCAAAACTTCCTAATTTTGGTCCAAATAGACAGATACCTAAGCCAACTATGGTCAAGCAAGCAAAGCTGCTAAGAAGCCATTTTTTATAGGGTTTTAAGTCTATTGCTAATCCAAACAAGCTTCCTACTTTTCCAGCAATATATGGTTCTAGAATATAGAAGGAAATAGTTGATAGGATAGTAGAAAAAACAAAGGATAAACCCGCAGCGATAGTGGCATTTGTCAGTTGTGTAAAGATAATGAGCAAGGGCCAATGGAAGAGGTAGATACCATAAGAAATACTTGCAAAGAAGAGGATAATTGCAGGTTCTTTGACATCTTCGGTTTTCTCATGAAGTACCCGAGCAGCAAAAATCATAGTTGCTGTAGCTAAACTGGATAGAAGAAAACCAATTAGATAGGTCCAGATGGAACTGAATTGAAGAGTAAAGAGAAGAAGAAGTTCTACTCCTAGTCCTCCAAGAAACAGACCTATAGCTTGTTTGATAGTCAATGTATTCACTTGTTGCTGGAAGGCAGTTGTTGTATTTCCGATACCAGCGATGGTTGCGAGAATGCTACCGAGGAAGAATGGGAAGGTATGTGTGAAGCTCGAGTAGTAAATGGTTGAGAAATTATCCACAAAGAAACTTGAGATAGACATTGCTAAAAAACTTAGCGAGAAGAGGCTCATAGATGTTAGAAAAATTGATCCACGTAGTTGCCCCACACTTTTTGAGATGCGAGTCAGATACCAAACTAAACCAGCCCAGACAAGGTAATACTGAACTTCTATGGCTAGTGTCCAAGTATGCACAAATAGATGAGGTGAAAATTGATTCTCGTAACTACCACCTGATAGAATTTCAAAGAAGTTTGTCATGAATCCGAGCGCAGCGGCTATCTGATTGCCGATATTGGCAATGAAATCATTGCGGACAAGCAGAGCAAGTGGAAGAACCAAAAGAATCGTTAAAACCAGAGGGGGGAGAATCCGATAGAACCTTCTTCTGAAAAAGCTGACAATATCTATTTTTTTATGTTTTGCAAACTCATCAATCAAAAGGGCGGTTGTCAAATATCCAGACAGGGTAAAGAAGAGGTCAACCCCCACAAAGCCACCTGGGAAATATTTGATAAAGAAATGATAGAGTAGGACAAAGACTAATCCAATCACACGTATAACGGATAACCATTTAATTTTCATATTGATAAATCCCCTGTTTAAAAGTTCCTTCGTAGGTAGCTTGTCCTTCGGTGGTCAATTTTCCTTTTCCATCGGCGTAGCCGTTTTTAAATTGCCCGGTATAAACCCACCCACTTGCAGATGTGTAGGTTCCTTGACCGTGGAAAATTCCATTTTTAAATTGCCCCTCGTAGACATCTCCATTATCAAAGGTCAATTTTCCTTGACCATTCATTTTATTTGCGACCACATAACCGTTGTACTGCAGGGCGCCATTATTGAAAGTCATGGCTTGCTTGCTGGCAATTCGCCCTGTAAATACAGAGAGGGCACAGATGAGGATGATAATAAGGGAGAGGATTTCAAGTTTTGGACGGGTGAAATAACTTGTGATATCATGCCATTTTATACTAGGTAATTTGAACTCTTTCATCGTTTTACTCTTTCATAGGATTTGACCGACGCTAATCAGTTCTTTCTGGGATACAGTAAGAAATTATCAGTTCAGTCAGAAATAGTTTACCATTTTTTTACAAATATTACAAAAATATTACATAGAAAATCTTATTCTTGATCAAATGACTGTAACCTGTCCAACCAGTCTTGGCAACCTTTCTTTACCATTTCGTAGGTTTCGTCAAAATCTCCAGTATACCAAGGGTCTGGTACGGATTTTTCTGCGAATTGAAAAATCTTATTTTGGGCATGTGCTGGTGCCATTTTCTGTAAATCTCGGACATTATTGCTGTCCATACCGATGATAACATCAAATTCCTCAAAGTCTGCTTGAGAGATTTGTTGAGAGGTTTTGGTCTTGTCATAGGGAATCTTGTGCTTTTGGAAAATTTTCTGTGTTCCAGGGTAGATAGGATTACCATATTCCCAGTTTGAAGTAGCACGGCTTTCAATATGAAATTGACTTGTCATGTCTTTCATGACAAATTCAGCCATAGGGCTACGACAAATATTTCCAAGACAGACAAAAACGATTTTTTTCATAGATTCTCCTTTCGTGGCATAAGAAAAGAGAAGGCAGACTCGACAGGTAAATGTCTGAGTTCCCCTCTCTTGCATATTTTTGTTCGGGCTATAGGTAAAAGACCAAATTAAGCGTAATGTTCATTATCAAACAGTGCGCGACCAATCCTACCTATATTGAACTCTTTGTTTATTTCTCTTCTTTGTCGAAAGCATTTTTGATGCCGTTAATGGCACCTTCAAGCCCGTCTTTTGCATCTTCGACTAGCTCTTTTGCTTTGCCAATTCCTTTCTCAACAAGTCCTTCAACTTCGATTTCCTTGTCGCCGGTCAGCTTACCAATTACCTCTTTTGCAGAGCCAGATAGCTGTTCTAGTTTTGCGTCAAATTTTTCTTCTGACATAAAATCCCTCCTTGATATACACATATAGGGGCGATGAGGCTGGGAAACAAGCCCAGGACTACTTCTCAGAGTTCGTGTCAACATCTCAGCGCAGTGGTTGATTGGCAGATTTGTTCGTGTTTTACACTCCAAATCTAGCCTAATCAACTGTGCGGGGGGTGGGAAGACGAACTCTTTTTGAACTAGTCGAGTTCTTTCCCACTCCCACATACTATTCTTACTTACTAGTCTAACGTATATAAGTTAATATAGCAAGGAATTTGTCTGTCAATAAGCCGGAGGAGGATGAGGGATAATTCTTGCAATTTTTTCTTCTTTTATTTATAATTATTATAAATAAAAGAAAGGGTGATATATGATGAAACAAAAATATTATCAATCTCCAGCAGAAATTGCATCTTTCAGCCCGCGTCCATCACTGGCTGATTCTAAGGCTGTTTTGAATCAAGCGGTGGCCGATTTATCAGTAGCCCATTCAATCCTCCATCAAGTTCACTGGTATATGCGTGGTCGTGGCTTTATGATTTGGCATCCAAAGATGGATGAATATATGGAAGAAATTGATGGCTATTTGGATGAGATGAGTGAGCGTTTAATCACCTTAGGTGGGGCACCATTTTCTACCCTTAAAGAGTTTAGTGAAAATAGTCAGCTCAAGGAAGTTCCAGGTGATTACACTGTGACGATGGAAGAGCAATTGGTACGTGTGGTCGAGGTGTTCCGCTATCTGGCTGCTCTTTTCCAAAAGGGGTTTGATGTCAGTGATGAAGAAGGTGACAGCGTAACCAACGACATTTTCAATGTGGCTAAGGCTAGTATTGAAAAACATATTTGGATGTTGCAGGCAGAACTAGGACAAGCTCCGAAATTGTAAATAGATGAAGGGTCCAGTAGGACTCTTTTTTGCTGCATTATTTAATACTCTTCGAAAATCAACATTATCCGTTGTCAAGAGCCTTGATGAGTGAAAAGCTCCGGTGGAGCTTTTCAGCCTGTTACCTTGAAACAAGATAGTAACAGAGTTCTATCTTCGACTTCGTTTCCTAGGCTACTTTTGATTTTCATTGAGTATAATATGACATTTGTCACATAAGTCCATGACAAAGGCTTCTAGTAGGGGTGTGGGTGATAAGTTATACTGAGTGTGTAAAAGAAATTCAGTCAGTAATTAGTAAGGAGAATGGTATGAAATCATTTGTTCAAACAGGTATATCTTATTTCACTATAGCCTTTGTGTTTCTCTATGCTTCCTGCATTTTGTTTGGTCAAGGATTAGAAGTAATGACCTACTTGGCTTTGTCCTTGCCAGCAAGTATAATTATCGGGATTGTTGGAGCGGTGATATGTCAGAAAGGAGAGCAAGGATGATTCAAGTCAATCAGTTAGAAAAAATCATCAAAGGACGGACCATTTTATCGGATATTTCCTTTGAGATACAGTCTGGGGAATGTGTGGCCTTGATTGGTCCCAACGGGGCTGGGAAAACAACGATCATGTCCTGTTTGTTGGGCGATAGAAAGGCGACGAAAGGGCAGGTCTTGTTGGACGGTAAGGCTCCACAGGCTCGGTCCAATAAAGAAACAGTAGCAGTCTTGCCTCAAGAAAATGCTATTCCAACGGACTTGAAGGTTAAGGAATTGCTCCGCTTTTTCCAAGCTATCTACAAGGACAGTCTGACAGATGTAGAAATCGACAGCCTGCTCCGCTTTTCCCCAGAGCAAAAAAATCAACTGGCAGGTAAGCTATCAGGTGGTCAGAAGCGGCTCTTGGCCTTCGTCATCTGCCTGATTGGTAAGCCCAAGTTGCTCTTTTTGGACGAGCCAACGGGAGGAATGGATACGTCGACCCGTCAGCGTTTTTGGGAGATTGTCCATGACTTGAAGGAAAAGGGCGTGACCATTTTTTATACTAGCCACTACATCGAGGAAGTGGAGCATACGGCGGAGCGGATTTTGGTCTTGCACCAGGGGAGGCTCTTGCGGGATACGACGCCGTTTGCTATGCGGAGTGAGGAGCAGGAAAAAGAAGTAGCACTGCCAATCCGCTTTGCGACGGTGGTGGAGGGCTTGGACGCAATTGATAATATCAGCTATAAACAGGATACGGTCAGCTTCAAGACCCGAGCTATTGAGCAGGTTTGGGCGAATTTGCAGGAAGCAGGCTGTCGGATTTCAGACTTAGAGGTGCAGAACAAAACCCTGCTCAACAGCCTATTTGACAAGACAAGGGAGGGAGAATAATGAAAGCATTGGTGCAAGTAGAAGCGGTCAAATTATCTAGAAGTTTGGGAGTTTTTCTTCTGTCAATCGGGATGCCTGTCATCTTTTTCCTGATTTTCTCATCGACGGTCCAGTTTGATGATGCGACCATGCAAAAGGCCTTTATCCAGTCTTATATGCTGACCATGACAGGTTTTTCCATGTCGGGCTTTGCCCTCTTTACCTTTCCCATGATGTTGGCGGAGGACCGAAAAAACAGCTGGTTGACCTTTATCCAGCATTCTCCCCTTCCAATCTGGCAATATTATCTGTCCAAACTGGTGCGGGTCTTGCTCTGCTTTATGTCTTCCATTGCCATTGTCTTTGCGGTGGGTGGCTTAGTCAAGGGAGTTGAGATGACAGCTCAAGAATGGGGAATTTCGGCTCTCTTACTTTTAGTAACTTCTATCGTATTTCTAGCCATTGGCTTGCTTTTGGTGCAAATCCAGTCGGAACAAACCATGTCGGTGGTGGCCAACTTGCTCTACTTTGTTCTGGCTATCATGGGTGGCTCTTGGATGCCTGTCTCCCTCTTTCCTGACTGGGTACAGCGAATTTGCAAACTTATGCCCAGCTACCATGTCAATCAGCTGGTGACCACCTATGCCCAAGAGGGAGTTTTTCTCTGGAAATCCTTGCTAATTGTCCTAGGATATGCCATAATTTTCTTAGCAATTGCTCTGGCTATTCATAGAAAATCTGAGCAATAGTGAGGTGACCCATGATTTTTGAAAAAAGAAAGATACCACTCATGTTCTTCGTGGGCATGGTCTTTCTCTATTTTCCACTTTATTACGCCCAGTATAGTCCAAATCCGACGGCGGTTGTTCTAGCAACCATTCTCTTTGCCCTGGTCTATTGTTCTCTCTTTTACACCGACCACAAGCTCTATTCCATGCTGGGCTGGTTTTACCTGATTGGCTACATCGCCGTCATGAGTTTTTGGGGCAATCTGCAGTTTTCCCTCTTTATCTTCAACCTGTCCAATATGCTAGGCTGGTACTACAAGGAAACTCGGCCGACCTATCGGACGGTGTCCTATGGGATTTTGTTGCTGGCCATTATCCTCTGGGCTCTTTTTGGACCTGTTCCCTTTGAGATGCGGGCCTTTGCACTCATCATTCACTTTTTCGGCCTGGCCTTGCTGATTTTTAGCTGGATTGAAACCAAGCGGGCAGCTCTTCAACAACGGATTCAGGAGCAGAATGCTTCCATCAATCTCCTGCTGGCTGAGAATGAACGCAACCGTATCGGTCAGGATTTGCACGACACCCTGGGGCATGTCTTTGCCATGCTGTCTGTCAAGGCCGAGCTGGTCCAGACTTTGTTAGATCACGACCAGATTGACCAGGCCAAGAAGGAGGTGGCAGAACTTCAGACCTTAGCCAAGGACTCCATGCAGGACGTCCGCCAGATTGTCCAGTCCCTCAAGCAGCATACCGTGGCAGAGGAACTCCAGATTTTGCAGCAGATGTTGGATTTAGCAGGAGTGGATTTGGTCGTTTTGGGTGGGGAAATAGCAGAGCAGCTCAGCTTACCTGTCCAGAACAAGCTAGCCATGGTGCTGAGAGAGTTGGCCAATAACCTGCTCAAACATAGCCAGGCTAGCAAGTGCCGTTTGATATTTGAAGAAGACCAGCAAGAATTGGTCTTGTACTACGAAGACAACGGTGTGGGCTTTGCCCAGTTAACCGGTCAAGAATTGCATACCATAAAGGATAGACTGGTAACGGTGCAGGGTAGTTTGGAATTTCTTTCTCTGGCACAACCTACCCGCCTGTTCATACGAATTCCGCTTGAGGAGGTGGTAGAATGAGAATCTTAGTCGCAGAAGACCAGGCTATGCTGCGGGACGCCCTCTGTCAGCTCTTGGCCTTTCAAGATGCGGTTGAGGCTGTTTTACAGGCAGAAAACGGCAGTCAGGCCATTGTTCTTTTGGAAAAAGAGCAAGTAGATGTGTTACTCTTAGATATTGAAATGCCTGAGAAGACGGGGCTGGATGTCCTGGAATGGGTGCGTGAGAAATCCCTGCCCGTCAAGGTTGTCATCATGACTACCTTCAAGCGACCAGGCTATTTTGAGCGAGCGGTCAAGGCTGATGTAGATGCCTATGTGCTCAAAGAGCGCTCCATTTCGGACCTTATGCGGACCATTGAAACGGTCTTGGCGGGGCGAAAGGAGTACTCGCCAGAGTTAATGGACATTCTCCTGACCCAACGCAGTCCCTTGACGGAACAAGAATGTCACCTACTTAAATTGGTGGCGAATGGATTGTCCAATAAGGAAATCGCCAGCCAGCTCTATCTGTCTGACGGGACGGTCCGCAACTACATGACCTCTATCTTGGCCAAGCTGGGAGCTGAAAACCGCACGGCTGCTGTTAAGATTGCACAGGAAAAGGGTTGGTTATGAAATTGTAAAGGATTGGTGATTTATCCAATCCTTTTTAAGCATTTCATAAATTCCAACTGATTTTTTATATTGAAAAACACCTAAAATTCTGCTACAATTTTTTTATGAAAAGACTTTATGATGTGCAACAATTACTCAAACGGTTTGGTATAATTGTCTATATGGGCAACCGTCTCTACGATATTGAAATGATGCAGATAGAATTAAATAGAATCTATCAGGCAGGTGTCTTAGATCGGTTGGAATATATGGAAGCAGAGCTTGTTTTGAGGCGTGAACATCGTTTGGAATTAGAGTATCAGAAATCAAGGGAGAATGAGTGATGGAAACATTTTGGGTATTTTTAGTATTTTTGGCAGTATTGGGAGCCTGGATGGGTTTTAATTACTGGAGATTGCGCCGTGCGGCGACGGTGATTGATAATGCAGAATTTGCAGAAAAGATACACGGAGGTCAGTTGATTGACCTGCGAGACCCGAGTGAATTTAGTCGGAAGCATATTTTAGGTGCCAGAAATATTCCTTACCAGCAATTACGCCAGTCTACAGCTGCTTTGCGTAAGGACAGACCTGTCTTAATCTATGAGAATGATCGTGGTCAGTTGGTAACGCCTGCAGCCCTTCATCTGAAGAAACAGGGCTTTAACGAAATCTATATTTTAAGCTATGGTCTAAATGGATGGAATGGTAAGGTAAAAACGACTAGGTAACATTGTCAGTAGGCTAGAGTATTTTCTTATGCAATAAGACGGATAAGGGCAAAAATATGGAAAAGAAATTTGAAAAGTTGTCATTGGCAGAAATTGGCATTATTTCTTTTATGGGACTTATTTTATTGATTAGCTTAGGCGCTAGTTGGTATAAAAATGCTCAAAGCGAAACAAGTGATACAAAGACAGTACAGCAAGTGCCCAATCAGAAAAAAACGGTTGATACAGTATTTCAGGATGCTGAGAATGCTGTCATTGTATTAGAAGGAACACATACTGAAGAGAAACTTGCAGAGGCACAATCTGCAGTAAACAAGGTTACGGATGCGACTAAAAAAGCAGCATTACAGAAACGGATTGACCAAGTAAAAGAGCTAGTGGGACAGCAGACAGATGCTCAAACACAGGCTAAGCTAAAAGCGGAGTTGGTCAGGGCGGAAGCAGCCCAAAAAGTAGCTGATGAGAAAAAAATATCTGAAACAGGGACCAGTCAGTCAACGGACCTTGCTGAAGCTAGTGAGACCTCACAAGAATCTTATGTAGTACCTAATCAAAATATATATGGAAACCAAAGTGTGAGTTCAACAAGCCAGTATACAAGCAGCGTGGCGTCAACTAGTACAAGTACTTCAGTCCCTCCGACTAGTGAAGGAGCACCTGTGGTAGAAACTCCAACAGTTTCTGAAACACCGGCGGAAACGACAGATTCAACAACTAGCCTGGTTGAGTCAGTGGAAACAGTTCCAACAGCTGACGAGAGTTCACCAGATAATCCGTAGACTTTTTAGCTACTGGTTCTTTATGGCGTATTAGCATACTGGGAAAAATAGCTATTTGTATTTCAACACTAATTTTTTCTTGTAACGATCTAGTTTAAATACATACGATAAGAGTGAGGAATTTCGCGTAAAACAGAATTTCCTTGCTTTTTATTTTTATCATTTTGTTGCATAGCGCGAGAATGATTTCCTGCTATAGCGGTTGAGAGCGTATTTGGCAGAAGATTGAAAAAGTTGGTGCAAAAAGGAAAGCAGGAAGTGCACTTGGTTTCAGCAACGAGCTTCATTTTTTGCTATAATATACCTTATGAGAATTGTATCGGGAAGCTATGGTGGAAGACCACTGAAAACGTTAGATGGAAAAACAACCAGACCGACATCGGATAAGGTCCGTGGAGCCATGTTCAATATGATTGGTCCCTATTTTGAGGGTGGTAGAGTTCTTGACTTGTACGCCGGCAGTGGTGGTTTATCTATCGAGGCTATATCTCGTGGCATGGAGTCAGCAGTTCTGGTTGAGCGAGATCGACGAGCACAAGCCATTATCCGTGAAAATATTGCAATGACTAAGGAAGCAGATAAATTTCAGCTTCTAGCAATGGAAGCTAGACAGGCTTTGAACAGTGTGGAAGGTCCTTTCGACCTGGTATTCTTGGACCCTCCTTATGCAGAGCAGGAAATTGAAGATGTGATAACAGAACTCTGTCGCCGTGACTTACTAGCAGATGATGTTATGGTAGTCTGCGAAACGGATAAGGCGGTCTCTCTTCCGGAAGAAATAGCAGAGCTGGGGATATGGAAAGAGAAACTCTACGGAATTAGTAAGGTAACAGTATATGTCAGATAAGATTGGATTATTTACGGGCTCATTTGACCCCATTACCAATGGACACTTGGACTTAATTGAACGAGCGAGTGGACTATTTGATAAATTATATGTGGGAGTTTTTACCAATCCTAAAAAGGCAGGACTCTTGACGGGTTTGGAGAGAAAAGCCATTTTGGAGAAGCTTTTTGTAGGAATGGAGAATATCGAGGTCGTTCTGTCTGAAAATGAATTGGTAGTCGATGTAGCTAAGCGCTATGGAGTAACACATTTGGTCCGAGGATTGCGTAATGCGACCGATTTGGAATACGAGTCAAGTTTTGATTTTTACAATCGTCAGTTGGCACCAGATTTGGAAACTATTTATTTAATCGCCAAGCCAGAGCTTAAGTTCGTATCATCCAGCCAGGTTCGAGAATTGCTGTATTTCAAACAGGACATAGGTCCTTATGTTCCAGAAATTGTTAGTGAGGAGATTAGAAAGAATGAAGAAAAATAGGAAGTTAACCTTAATTGCATCTATTGTTTTAGGAACTCTTTTGATTTGGTTTGCCGTTTTTGTTCGTCTGCCTTATTATCTGGAAAGTCCAGGTGGAGCTGCTGATATTCGTCAGGTACTAACGGTGAACAATCAAATAGACCAAGAGGGTGGCTCTTACAATTTCACCTATGTATCAGTCCAACAAGCTACAGCTTTACAACTATTCGCTGCTCAGTTTGATCCTTATACGACAGTTCGTTCCTCTGAAGAGATGACAGGAGAGGCCGACAATGAGGAGTATTTCCGTATAGCACGGTTTTACATGGAGACTTCGCAAAATATGGCGAAGTATCAAGGATTGACCTTGGCAGGAAAAGAAGTCAATCTTGATTTCTTTGGTGTCTATGTGCTTGCCTTGACGGATGATTCAACCTTTAAAAAAGTCCTTAATATTGCAGATACCGTTGTGAGTGTTAATGGAAAAACATTTGAGTCTTCTCCTGATTTGATTAAATATGTGAGTGGCTTGGAGGTTGGAAGTGATGTAACAGTTGGTTATATTAGCGCTGGTCAGGAGAAATCTGCGGACGGTAAGATTATCAAATTGTCTAATGGCAAAAACGGAATAGGCATCACTCTCGTAGACCATACAGAGGTTCAAAGTTCGGTTCCGATTGATTTCCAAACGGGAGATATTGGTGGTCCAAGTGCTGGTCTGATGTTTACACTTGCCATCTATACTCAACTCGCAGAGCCTGACTTACGTGGTGGTCGGATTATTGCTGGTACGGGGACTATCGAGCAGGATGGAAAAGTAGGTGACATTGGTGGTGCTGATAAGAAGGTTATTTCGGCAGCTAAGTCAGGTGCAAGTATCTTTTTTGTACCAAACAATCCAGTTGATGTAGAAGTTTTGAAGAAAAACCCAAAGGCTAAAACGAACTATGAAGAAGCTAAGGAAGCCGCGGAGAAAGCAGGATTAGATATTGAGGTAGTTCCTGTGAAAACTGTTCAAGAGGCTATTGATTATTTGAAGAAAACAAAGGGCGAGTAAATCGTCCTTTTTGTTCGAGAATAACATTATAATTGTCAGAAATTTCTCCTAAATGGTAAAGTAGAAGAATTTCCAGATAAATCGTGTTATAATGATAAGGTTAAGTGTGAGAATTTAGATTCTGACCAGATAGATTATTAATCAAATGATTTTTACGTATGAAGATTTTATAAGATAGGAGGACAAATGAAAAAAGAAATTTCACCTGAAATGTATAACTATAATAAATACCCTGGTCCGAGTTTTGCTCGTGTCGGAGATAAGGTTGTATCTGAAAATATTGAATTGGACCTTTTGGAAGATTACAAGAATGCTTTTGACCAGACGATTTTTGGTCAACGTTTTTCACAACTCATGCTCAAGTTTGATTATATCGTGGGAGATTGGGGCAATGAGCAGCTGAGATTAAGGGGATTCTATACAGACGATAAAAATGTTAAATCAGACTTAAAAATCAGCCGCTTGGACGACTATTTGACGGAGTATTGTAATTTTGGTTGTGCTTATTTCGTCTTAGCCAATCCGAATCTACAAGACTTGCCTGCTGAGGAGGAGGACAGACCGCGTCGCAAGCGGAGTCGTTCTCGCAATCGCAACAGAAATCAACAGCGGACGGAGCCTATTGCGCCAAAAGAAAACAAAAATAATCGCAATGACCGTCAGAAAAAGGGGAAGCAGCAGAACAAACAGTCGGAACAGCGTCATTTTACTGTGAAGAATGCTGGTGTTAAGGCGAGTCAAACGGAGCGTTCTCAAAAACGTGAGCGTAAGCAGAGCAAGCGTGAGATGAATGAAGTGAAGCGTAACTTTGTTATCCGCCAGAAATAGGGAGAAATATGAAACCATCAATTTATGCATTTAGTCAAGCCAATCTGGTTGATTGGATTTTAGAAAACGGAGAGAAGAAGTTCCGTGCCACTCAAATTTGGGAATGGCTTTACCGTTCTCGTGTCCAATCCTTTGCGGAAATGACCAACTTGCCAAAATCTTTGATTGAAAAGTTGGAAGAACATTTTGTAGTTAACCCGCTCAAACAACGGATTGTACAGGAGTCTAAGGACGGTACTATCAAATACCTCTTTGAACTGCCAGATGGCATGTTGATTGAGACAGTTCTCATGCACCAGCACTATGGTCTTTCTGTCTGTGTAACGACACAAGTTGGCTGTAATATCGGCTGTACATTCTGTGCATCTGGATTGATTCCTAAGCAACGTGACTTGACTAGCGGTGAGATTGTGGCTCAGATTATGTTGGTACAAAAGTACTTGGATGAGCGCAATCAGAATGAGCGTGTTAGCCATATCGTTGTAATGGGGATTGGTGAGCCGCTTGATAACTACGATAATGTTATGACCTTCTTGCGAGTGGTTAATGACGACAAGGGCTTGGCAATTGGTGCCCGTCACATCACTGTTTCGACGTCAGGTTTAGCACCAAAAATTCGTGAGTTTGCACGTGAAGGTGTCCAAGTTAATTTGGCAGTATCTCTACATGCGCCAAATAATGACCTTCGTTCGAGCATTATGCGGATTAACCGCAAATTCCCTATAGAAGTTCTTTTTGAAGCAATCGAAGACTATATCAAAGTGACCAACCGCCGTGTGACTTTTGAGTATATTATGCTCAATGAGGTCAACGATGGAGTGGAACAGGCACAGGAATTGGCTGACTTGACCAAGAACATCCGTAAATTGTCCTATATCAACCTGATTCCTTATAACCCAGTTAGTGAACATGATCAGTACAGTCGTTCAACCAAGGAACGTACTCTTGCTTTCTTTGATGTTTTGAAGAAAAATGGTGTTAACTGTGTCGTTCGTCAGGAACATGGTACAGATATTGATGCTGCCTGTGGTCAATTGCGCTCCAATACGCTCAAGAAAGACCGTGAAAAAGCACGTGCTCGTATTGCAGCCGCAAAAGCAAAGGCAGGTATTCGAGCATGAGAAAATTCTTCCAAGCAGATGGAAACTTGACCAAGCTAGGAAGACAGATTTGTAAGACCTTAGCTGGAGCCTATGCTCTGGCTATTGTTTTACTTTGTTTTCTACCTCAGACTTGGTACCCACAGTATAAGGATTTCTCGACCCCAGGAATTATTCAAATCGGCCGTCTCTATCTTTTACCAACGCCTTTCAACAGCATCGTCAACGGGGACAAGGTAGATAGTTTGGCGGACCTAGGATGGATTTTCTTGCAAAACATCACTAATATTTTTCTACTTTTCCCTCTGATTTTTCTTCTTTTGTTTCTTAGGGAAGAATGGCGGAGCCTTCGAGCGGTGATTCGTTATAGTTTTTGTATCAGTCTTTTTATTGAATGCACACAATTGCTACTGGATTTGCTGATTGATGCCCAACGCGTCTTTGAAATCGATGATTTATGGACCAATACAATGGGGGGAATACTAGCCTATTTTACCTATTCATTGATAAAGAGAGGGATAATCCTTTCCAAACAGGAGTCTTAGAACCTATCGTCACAGGTTCAGAATGTCCATCTAAGGCTATTGTTTAAGTTACACATCGTTATTTTTTTGAAATACAGTCAGTATTCCCTTAAAAATGACCTTGACTAGCTAAAGCTGTCTTTGATATAAGCGCTTCGCTTGTGAGTACAGTTTTATAGAAAGTCACTTAAGCAGAGTGGCTTTTTGTTAGTTTTTAATGGATTCAGGCAATTGAAACTGAATTTTCAAATTGTTTAGAAAATTTCTAAAAATTACTTGACCATTTTGATTTTGTAACGTATAATTACAAGTAATCAGAAAATGTAATAAATACTTTGTCTTTAGAGAGTCTATGGTTGGTGTGAATAGATGATAGAGGTTTATGAAATGGGCTGATGCCAAACAAGCATTCGTATCCATTTTATGGATTGTCTGGTTTAGTAAAGTGAGTTTGGTTCGATGAATTCGAAACAATGAGAATTCGGTCCGCACCCCTTATCGTGCGCCTCCTTGTTAGAGGAGAAAAAGTTATGGACTTTTCTAGTCGAGTCTATAGTGAGGTGGCACCGTGTCCATTGACGCCCATGCAGGATGTTTTTTCCTGCGTGGGCTTTTTTCATTATGGTTTGAAGTTATAATAAAAAACAAAACCCCTGACGATTCAACTGTCAGGGCTCCATTTTTTATTATGCGATGAAAATCAAAAGTAGCCTAGCTTCAACTATCTGGGAGATAGTTGAAGGTTGGAAATATAGCGAACATGTTTCGCGTCAAAACTATCTGGGAGATAGTTGAAGGTTGGAAATATAGCGAACATTGTTTGCGCCTTCAAGCTGATGTTAGAACTCTGTTCCTTTTATATTTCAAGGTAACCGGCTGAAAAGCTCCGCTGGAGTTTTTCACTCATCAAGGCTCTTGATAATGGATAATTTTGATTTTCGAAGAGTATTATTTCCAAAAGTCATCAAAAATAGTAATTGGCAGGTGGCGTTTGTGGGCTGTTTTGTTCCACCATCCTTCGATAATGCTTTGGGCTTGAGGGTCGATGGTTTTGCCTTCAAGATAGTCGTCGATTTGGTTATAGGTAACACCGAGAGCGACTTCGTCAGCAAGGCCTGGTTTGTCTTCTTCCAAGTCTGCAGTAGGAACTTTGAGGTAGAGTTTTTCATCTGCCCCCAGTTCAGCTAGAAGCTGTTTTCCTTGGCGTTTATTGAGGCGGAAAAGGGGGAGGATGTCTGCACCGCCGTCGCCGTGCTTGGTAAAGAAACCAGTGATATTTTCAGCGGCATGGTCGGTTCCAATAACAGCCCCCTTGCGTTCCCCAGCAACTGCGTATTGGGCAATCATGCGCATGCGGGCTTTAGCATTTCCCTTATTAAAATCAGACATAGCAAGCCCATTTGCATTGACTGCAGCCACCATGGCATCTGTTGATTCCTTGATGTTGATGGTTAAGCTGACATCTGGTTGAATAAAGGCTAGGGCTGCTTGGGCGTCAGACTCGTCAGCTTGCACACCGTAAGGTAGGCGGATAGCGATAAATTGATAAGAATCGTCACCTGTTTCCGCCCGCATTTCTTCCATAGTCAGCTGAGCCAAACGACCAGCCAAGGTCGAATCTTGTCCACCAGAAATCCCTAAGACATAGGTTTTCAAAAATGGGTGTTTTTTCAGGTAGTCTTTGAGAAAGTCGATGGAGCGACGGATTTCTTCTTTGGGGTCAATGCTTGGCTTGACACCTAATTCCTTGATGATTGTTTCCTGTAGGGTCATAACATACCTTTCTTAGATGGATTTGGTCTGAGTTTGTTTGCGAATACGATTGATGAGGTTCATCTTATTATCCCAAACATCTTGTGCCAAGTCGACTGGATAGAGCTGTGGGTTGAGCACGCGTTTGTATTCATCCCAGAGTTTATCAAATTCTTGATTGGCATAGGTTTGAATTTCCGCTAGGCTTGGAAGTTCATAGACCTGTTTTCCTTTTTCGAAAATAGGAACTAGGAGAGGACGGGCATCAAAGTTCTCGATGGTTTTATTGATATAGGTGTAAGTTGGATGGAACATATAGATATTATCCATCTGTGTGACGTCAGTGTCCGCAAAGGTGATGTAGTCCCCTTCTGATTTCCCTTTTTCTTTGGAGGTGATGCGCCAAACCTGTTTCTTACCAGGAGTGGAGACTTTTTCCGCATTAGAAGACAGCTTGATGGTGTCACGCATATTTCCATCTTCATCTTCGATGGATACAATCTTGTAGACAGCGCCCAGAGCTGGTTGGTCGTAGGCGGTGATGAGTTTGGTACCAACTCCCCAGACATCAATTTTTGCCTTTTGCATTTTGAGGTTGAGGATGGTATTTTCATCCAGGTCATTAGATGCGTAAATCTTCGCATCTGTAAAACCTGCATCATCTAATTGCTGACGAACTTTCTTGGAAATATAGGCCATATCGCCTGAATCAATCCGAACCCCTTTGAAGTTAATCTTATCTCCCATTTCTTTGGCAACCTTGATGGCTGCTGGAACACCAATACGAAGCGTATCATAGGTATCAACGAGGAAGACACAGTCATGATGGGTTTCAGCGTAGGCTTTGAAAGCCTTGTAATCATCTCCGTATGTTTGAACCAAGGCGTGGGCATGGGTACCAGCGACAGGGATGCCGAAGATTTTGCCAGCTCGAACATTGGAAGTCGCAGATGCTCCACCAATAAAGGCTGCCCGTGTACCCCAGATAGCAGCATCCATTTCTTGGGCACGGCGAGTGCCAAATTCCATCAAGGGCTCATCTTCAATGACAGCCTTGATACGGCGAGCTTTTGTGGCAATCAGGGTTTGGTAGTTGACGATGTTTAAGAGGGCAGTTTCGATTAGTTGGCATTGTGCCAATGGTCCTTCGATTTGAAGAATGGGTTCGTTAGCGTAGACTAGGTCGCCCTCCTTAGCCGAACGGACAGTGAGAGTCATTTCCAATTGGGACAAGTAATCAAGGAAATCCTGCGGATAACCTAGTTCTGTCAGATAGTCAATGTCTGTCTGGCTAAAGCTGAGATTGTTGAGGTAGTTTACAACGCGTTCCAAACCGGCAAATACAGCGTAGCCATTTTTAAAAGGTTGTGAACGGAAATAGACTTCGAATACAGCGTGTTTATTGTGGATGTTTTGGTCAAAATAGACCTGCATCATGTTGATTTGATAAAGGTCGGTATGCAGGGTTAAACTGTCATCCTTAAATAGTGTCATAACGTTTCTCCTTTTGCCTTCCGATCAAGAAGGCACTCCAATTATTTTGATGGAGTTGAACTCTAATATGCCTTCTATTATAACAAAAAAATCGAGAAAAACTCGATTTAGGTGCACAGAATGATAGGAATACTTGAAATGAAAAGGAGTGGTACGTAGGGAATAGACTTGGGTTTGAAAATAGTGAAGACAAGAAGCCCTAGGAGGGAACTAATCTGGATAATCCAGAGGAGTTCTGTAAATCCACATATTAAGGCCAAACTTGCCAGATAGAGAAAGTCACCAGAACCAATATTAATTTGCCATTTTTCGGTCAGATAGGCCAAGAGTAAAAAGCCACAGAAAAGCCAGTTGAGCTGGGAGAGTACCAGAGCTATAAAAGTAAAAACAAGCCAGACAGCAAAAGGATATTCCTGATGTTTGATGTCGTAAATGGTCAAAACTAGTCCTGCCAAGATGAGAATGGTTTCGGTCAGGTTTAGGATTTGAAAATGGCAGAGCAGGACAACTAGACCAGCTAAGAATTCTAGTCCCAGATACCAATAAGGTATCTTCGCCTTGCAGTAACGGCATTTGGATTTTGTTGAAAGCTGGGATAGGACTGGAATTAAGTCCCAGGCCTTGAGCCGTCGCTTGCAGGCATTGCAGTGACTAGAGGGGGCGATAATGGGCTGTTCAGGGAAACGGTCGATGACCAATCCCAGGAAGGAGCCGATAGAAGCTCCAAGGAAAAATAAGATAATTGTCTTCATACCTATTTATTCGTATTTGGGCAGGGAAAATGTGCGGTTTTTTAAAATTTTTTACAAAATTTCGATGGTGCTTTGGATAATACCGAAGGTGATAAGAGAATTCCGTATTTTTGCTTTGGTCTTGTCTGCTACAGCAGGATTTGTCAGTTTGACCGTCACAGTCGCACAATGTTCATATCCATCCATGGTCCAGACATTCAGTTGAGTGATTTCGTGGACATTTTCAAGAGCCAGGAGGACTCCTTTCACTTCTTCAAGGTTTACTCCTTGCGGACTTGTTTCAAGTAGAATCTTGACATTGTTCCAGGCTTTTGGCAGGGCTTTGGAGAGGATGAAGATAGCAATACAGAGCGAGAGAAGTGGGTCTAGAAAGTACCAATCAGTAAATTGAAGAATGATGGAAACAAGGATGACCGCCAGCCATCCCAAAATATCCTCTAAAAAGTGCAAGCTGAGAATGGATTCATTATGGCTATGGCCATTTTTTACAATACGGGAAGCAAGGAAATTGATGATGACAGCTATAATCCCAAGTGCCAGCATCCCAGCTTGATTGACATGCTGGGGATGGAAAAGATTGGGAATGTTTTCCACAAGGATTAAGCTGGAGCCGATAATCAGAATGCTAGAAGTCAAGAGAGCGGCCAAAATATTCCATCTCTTGTAGCCAAAGGGATAAACCCTATCAGCAGGCTTGTTGGCATAGGTTTGCATGATGGCAGAGCTTCCGATGGCGAGGGCGTCACCCAAATCATGAACAGCATCTGCTAAGATGGCGCTGGAACCAAAGAGCCAGCCAAAGATAAACTCGATGATAGAAAAGCTGATATTGAGGAGAAAAGCAATAAATATATTTTTAGAAGATGACATGAGATTCCCTTTCTGTGTTATACTGTTTATAGGTTTATTATGCACTGTAATGAGCTGAAAAACTAGAAACAAGAGAAACGGTTTGTCTTTTTCTGAACAAATTGTTTGAAATGTACGAAAAATGGATAGACGAATTGCAAAAACAAAAAGAGCTATTTTTCAGGCTTTTTTGACCTTATTAAATGATAAGGGCTATGACCATATGCGCGTGCAGGATGTCATTGACCTGGCAGATGTGGGGCGTTCCACTTTCTATGCCCACTATGCCAGCAAGGAAGCACTGTTGGAAGAACTTTGTCATGACCTCTTTCATCATTTATTTACAGATCGTGAAGATGCGGATGTGAAGACTTTGTTGGTTCATATTTTCAAACACTTTCGGACCAATCAAGATCGTGTTGCCAGCCTTTTGTTGTCCCGCAATGCCTATTTTCTAAGAGAACTGGAAGCGGAGTTGAAACACGATATTTTTCCCAAAGTGGCTGAAGATTACATGCAGGATAAGAGAAATCTTCCAGAGGATTTGCTGGTGCATTTTGTTGTGACGACTTTTGTGGAGACGGTCAGCTGGTGGTTGCAGCAACGCAAAAAGGTGGATGAAGCCACCTTGACCGATTATTATATAAGATTATTAACTTAAGGAGAGAAAATGCTTAGACCTTTACACATGGCTCATGCCTTTTTAGATGAGATATTAACAGACCAGGACCTAGCGGTCGATGCGACTATGGGAAATGGCCATGACACGCTATTTTTAGCCCAGAGAGCAGGAAAAGTTGTGGCCTTTGATATTCAGGAACAAGCCCTGACCACAACGGCTGAAAAACTAGAAAAAGCTGGCTTGACCAATGCCAAATTGGTTTTGACAGGGCACGAAAACCTAGACCAGTATGTGGATGAATGCAAGGCAGCGATTTTCAATCTGGGTTATCTACCTTCGGCGGACAAGTCAGTCATTACCCTGCCTGCAACCACCCTTCAAGCCATTGAGAAAGTCCTGAATAGATTGGTGGTTGGAGGTCGCTTGGCTATCATGATTTACTATGGTCACGAGGGTGGAGCTCTTGAGAAGGATGCAGTTTTAGACTTTATCAGCCAGCTAGACCAAACCGTCTTTACAACCATGCTTTACAAACCGCTTAACCAAGTCAATACCCCACCGTTTTTGGTGATGGTGGAACGATTAAAATCCAGCTCAAACTAGGGCTGGATTTGTTTTTTATAATATCGGCTTAATGAACAATCTTCCTTCACCTAAGTCAATCAATTCTACCTGATTTCCATAAAAATCGCTGAGGAGTTCAGGTGTCAGGATGTCTTCTTTGGGTCCCTGTGCCAAGACCATGCCATCTTTGAGCAGGAGGACATGGGTGAAATTATCAGTGATTTCTTCGGCGTGATGGGTGACGTAGATAATGGCAGGAGCCGTTGGGAGTTGGCAGATATAGTCGATGTGGTGGAGCAGGCGTTCGCGAGCCAAAAGGTCTAAGCCCACAGTAGCCTCGTCCAAAATCAAAATAGCTGGCTCTTCCATCAAACTGCGGGCAATGAGCAGGAGTTGGCGTTCGCCCTGTGACAAACTAGCATAGGTCCGACCAATCAAGTGTTCAGCCTTAATGGTTTTGAGCATGTCTATGGCTTCATCCAATTCAGTTTGACCGTATTCACGGTAGAGGATGGAGGATTTGTACTTTCCAGTCAGGACAATCTGCTCAGCTGTCAAATCAATAGGAAATCGTTCGGCTAGAAAGGAACCGACGACCCCAATCTTAGTGCGTAGGCTAGGAATATCCCCCCTGCCAAACTCCACTCCAAGAACAGTCAGGTCACCAGATGTCTTCCAAAACTCAGCCATTAAAATACGAAGGAGGGTTGACTTTCCAGCCCCATTTAGCCCTAAAATAGCCCAACGCTCGCCTTTTTCTAAATTCCCAGTTGATGTCTTCTAAAATAGTTTTACCTTGTCGTTTATAGTGGATATTCTTCATCGAAATAATCATAGTTGTTCTCCTATTCCTTTTGATTATTGTAACATAAACAGATATGAGGGACTATTTATAACAAGAAATATGTTAAATTTTAGAATTTGTGGTATAATGGAAATGTTATAAATTTTATTATAGGAGAACATCATGGAAGACCCTGGTAGTCAGACCATCTATTTACAACTGTTAATTTTATTCTTATTGACCCTATTCAATGCCTTCTTTTCAGCCTCTGAAATGGCGCTTGTTTCTCTAAATCGTTCAAGAGTAGAACAAAAGGCCGCAGACGGTGAGAAGAAATACATTCGCTTGCTTCAAGTTTTAGAGAATCCTAACAATTTTCTATCAACCATTCAGGTCGGTATTACCTTCATCTCCATCCTTTCAGGTGCCAGCTTGGCTAATGATTTAGGAGCTGTATTTGCCAAATGGATGGGGAATTCAACAACAGCGCAAACCGCAGGATACTGGCTTGCACTGGCTATGTTGACCTTCGTTTCAATCGTTCTTGGCGAATTGTACCCTAAGCGTATTGCCATGAATATGAAGGAAAATCTGGCAGTAGTTACTGCACCAGTGATTATTTTCCTTGGAAAAATTGTTAGTCCGTTCGTGTGGTTATTATCAGCTGCAACGAATCTTATCAGCCGTATTACTCCTATGAATTTTGATGATGCGGATGAGCAAATGACACGGGATGAAATTGAATATATTTTGACAAAGAGTGAGAAAACCTTAGATGCCGAAGAAATCGAAATGCTTCAAGGTGTGTTCTCTTTAGATGAGCTGATGGCACGTGAAGTAATGGTTCCCCGTACGGATGCTTTCATGGTGGATATTGAGGATGATACAGCAACCATCATGGCAGCTATCCTCAAGCAGAATTTTTCACGTATCCCTGTTTATGATGGCGATAAGGACAATATCATTGGTCTGATTCATACCAAGAAAATCTTGTCAGAAGCTTTCAGTAATGGCTTTGACAATCTCAATATCCGCCGCATTATGCAGGAGCCTCTCTTCGTTCCAGAAACGATTTTCGTGGATGATTTGTTGACATCGTTGAGAAATACCCAAAATCAAATGGCCATCTTGTTAGATGAGTATGGTGGAGTTGCAGGTCTCGTTACCTTGGAAGATTTGCTGGAAGAAATTGTCGGGGAAATCGATGATGAGACCGATAAGACAGAAATTTTTGTTCGAGAAATTGCTGACAACACCTATATCGTCCAAGGAAATATGACCTTGAATGACTTCAATGAGCATTTTGAGATGGAGTTGGAAAGTGATAACGTTGATACGATTGCTGGTTATTATCTGACAGGAGTCGGTACCATTCCGAGCCAAGACGAGAAAGTTTCCTTTGAAGTAGATAGTAAAGATCATCACCTGGTTCTTATTAACGATAAGGTAAAAAATGGTCGCGTAACAAAATTAAAACTCTTGATTACACCACTGGAGAAAGAAGAAACCGATAAGGACTAGGGCAACCTAGTCTTTTAGCTTTCTTCTTACGGAAGATGATAGTTATGAAAGAAAGAAAGTAAATGATAGAAGCGTTTTCATTTTTGTGATATACTAGTCTTATAAAATGATGAGGATGAGATGATGACAGAAATTGATTATCGTAAAGTGACAGGTTTGGTTCATTCAACAGAGAGTTTTGGTTCGGTTGATGGCCCAGGGGTACGTTTTGTAGTCTTTATGCAGGGCTGTCACATGCGTTGCCAGTATTGCCATAACCCAGATACTTGGGATCTGGTCAATCCAGCAGCGACTGAGAGAACGGCAGAAGATGTCTTGAATGAAGCCCTGCGTTTTCGTATGTTTTGGGGAAAAGAAGGGGGGATTACCGTTTCAGGTGGTGAAGCAACCATCCAGATTGATTTTTTAATTGCTCTGTTTACCCTTGCAAAAGAAAAAGGGATTCACACTACTTTGGATACCTGTGCGTTGACTTTCCGTAAGACAGAGCGTTACTTGGAAAAATATAGTCGGCTTATGGAAGTAACAGATTTGGTGCTCCTTGATATTAAGGAAATGAATCCTGAGCAACACCGCATTGTGACAGGTCATAGTAACAAGACTATTTTAGAATGTGCTCAATATCTATCAGACATTGGTAAGCCTGTTTGGATTCGTCATGTCCTGGTACCGAATTTGACTGACCGAGATGAGGACTTGATTGAACTTGGTAAGTTTGTTAAAACATTAAAAAATGTCGAACGTTTTGAGGTGCTACCTTATCACAATCTTGGTGAATTTAAGTGGCGTGAGTTGGGCAGACCCTATCCACTAGAGGGGACCAAGCCCCCAACGAAGGCTCGAGTGGAAAATGCAAAGGCCTTGATGGAGACAGAGACCTATCAGGAGTACTTGAATAGAATTAAGGGATAATAGTGAAGAGGTCGGAGATTGATGCGAAAAAGATTTAATGTGTTAGGGACAAGTATCATATAATCAAAAAATCTGAATGAGTCGTTTGATTCATTCAGATTTTTGTGTTTTATAAGTCGCTATCCTTAACTGTATTTAACCAATCAGCAGCAGCTTTAGCTGTGCTTTCAAGGGCACCTTCTTTGAACGGTGATTGGAGGTTTGCGGCTTCAACCACTTGCAAGAAGGACTTGGTGCCGCCCAAATCACAGATGCGGATATAGTCTTCCCAAGCATTTTCATCGTGATCTACCTGTGTACGTTTCCAGAATTGAAGGGCACAAACTTGGGCCAAGGTATAGTCGATGTAGTAGAATGGACTAGCAAAGATATGACCTTGACGATACCAGAAGATGCCGCGGTTGAGGGCTTCTGACTCAGAATAATCACGGTCTGGCAAGTAGAGGTCTTGGAGTTTTTTCCAAGTCGCCTTGCGTTCAGCTGGTGTCATCTCTGGATGTTCATAGACTTCGTGCTGGAAGTGATCCACCAAGACACCGTAAGGCAAGAAGAGAAGGGCACTTGCCAAGTGGGTAAACTTGTACTTATCCACCTGTTCCTTGAAGAAACGGTCCATCCATGGCCAGGTCATAAATTCCATAGACATAGAGTGGATTTCACAGGTTTCATAGGTTGGCCAGACAACTTCTGGACTTTGAATCCAACGCGAACGATAGACTTGGAAGGCGTGACCTGCTTCGTGGGTCAAAACATCAATATCTCCGCTGGTTCCGTTGAAGTTGGAGAAGATGAATGGGCTCTTGAAGTCAGGGATATAGGTACAGTAGCCACCGCTGTTTTTACCTGGTTTTGCGACCAAGTCCAAGAGTTCATGCTCAATCATGAAGTCGAAGAACTCGCCTGTTTCTGCGGACAATTCACGGTACATGTCTTGGGCCTGGCTGACGATAAAATCAGGGTCACCTTGTGGGACCGCATTGCCGTCTAAGAACTCAAGATTGAGGTCGTAGTGTTTCAGGCTTGGTACCTGCAAGCGTTTGGCTTGGCGTTCACGAAGATTTTGCACAATCGGTACGATATGCTTGAGGATTTCCTCACGGTACACCTTGACCATGTCACGATTGTAATCGAAACGGTTCATCTTGAGGTAGCCGTATTCCACATAGTCCTTGAAGCCAAGTTTGTGGGCGATTTCCGTGCGGACCTTGACTAATTCATCGTAAACACGATCAAAATCAGCTTCCTTGCTTTCAAAGAAGGCAGTTGTAGCAGCAGAAGCAGCCTTGCGGACCTCACGGTCGGTTGATTGACCGAATGGCCCCATTTGTGCCAGGTTGTAGGTCTGACCTTGGAAATCAATCTCTGCTCCAGCAATCAGTTTGCTGTACTCATCGGTCAATTCATTTTCCTTTTGGAACAAGGGGATAACATCAGATGAGAAGGTCTTGAGCTTGTTTTCTGCCTGCATGAAGAAGGTTTGAGGCAAGATGTCTGACAACTCTTCCTTGTAAGGCGTCTGGACAATGACACGGTAGTAGTTGGTTGTCAATTCTTCAAAAAGTGGCGAATATTCATTCCAAAACTTGGTTTCTTCATTGTAGAACTCATCGTTCATGTCAATAGTATGACGGATCATCCAGAGGTTGTACTGGGTATCGACCAAGTTGAGTAATTTTGTAACGGTTGCCACAAGTGTACGAGTTGTTTCCAAGTCACTTGCCTGAGCCAACTGGTCTGTCAAGTCAGTAAATTGAGCCTTGATAGCTTCATAATCGGGACGGACATAGGTATAGTCTGAAAATTTCATATGATTCTCCTTTTGTATTGCTACCTTCTATCTTACTCTTTTTGAAAACGTTTGGCAAATCCCGACCCGTCCATGTTCACAAGTCTTTCTATTTATGGTAAAATGTAGGAGATTATTAGAAAAAATGAGGTTGTAGACATGTCTAAATTTTTAGTTTTTGGTCACCAAAATCCTGATACAGATGCCATTGCATCATCATACGGCTGGGCTCACTTGGAGCGTGAAGTGTTTGGTCGTGATGCGGAAGCAGTAGTTCTAGGAACGCCAAATGAAGAAACTGCTTTTGCTCTTGACTATTTTGGTGTTACTGCACCGCGCGTGGTTGAGTCTGCAAAAGCAGAAGGTGTTAGCCAAGTCATCTTGACTGACCACAATGAATTCCAACAGTCTATCGCAGACATCAAGGAAGTGGAAGTGGCAGCTGTCATTGACCACCACCGTGTCGCAAACTTTGAAACGGCAAATCCATTGTACATGCGTTTGGAGCCAGTAGGTTCAGCATCATCAATCGTTTACCGTGCCTTTAAAGAAAACGGAGTAACACCTCCAAAAGAAGTAGCTGGACTTCTCCTATCAGGTTTGATTTCAGATACCCTCTTGCTTAAATCGCCAACTACTCATGTAACAGATTCACAGGTAGCAGCTGAATTGGCTGAAATTGCTGGTGTCAACTTAGAAGAATACGGTTTGGCACTCTTGAAAGCTGGTACCAACCTTGCCAGCAAGTCAGCAGAAGAATTGATTGACATCGATGCCAAAACATTTGGCTTGAATGGCAATGACGTGCGTGTAGCCCAAGTTAACACAGTGGACATTGCGGAAGTCTTGGAACGCCAAGCAGAAATCGAAGCAGCTATGACAGCAGCATCAGTAGCAAATGGCTACTCTGACTTTGTTTTGATGATTACAGACATCGTTAACTCAAACTCAGAAATCCTTGCGCTCGGTAGCAACATGGACAAGGTAGAAGCAGCCTTCAACTTCAAGTTGGAAAACAACCACGCCTTCCTTGCAGGTGCCGTTTCACGTAAGAAACAAGTGGTGCCACAGTTGACTGACGCTTTCAACGCCTAATGAATTTTTCTACCTACCTCAACGTGAAGTCGGTAGGATGGTCTTACCTAGCACCTTCGGGTGCTTTTTTTATTGTGAGGACAATCATGTTTTATGAAGTGATAGTTAACAAAATAAACAAGTGGCATCATGACAAATAAACCCACTCCTATTTAATACTCTTCGAAAATCAAAATCAGACATTGTTGACTTGATTTGATAAACTTCAGTTCTATCTGCATATGCATCGCCTAGTTTGATTTTCATTGAGTATAAGTTGACGAATTAAAGCGAGCACTCCGAGATAAAAACAATGATCTGCATCATAGAAAAATTCAGGCGCTTGTTCTTTACTTTGAATGTGCCATAACTTAGAAATTGTATTTACAAGTAATAAAAGAAAAACTAAATGACTATGAGAGCCAGCAAAGTTTTTGCGAAATGTAGCATGCTATTTATTACAGACAACTGTGAAACAGATAAAAAACTAATGAAAAACAATGTTCTATGAGATGTTTTTTTTATAATAAAACTAGGACAATATGTGTCGTTAATTGTTAATACAGATATAAGGAGAAAATATGAATAGCAAGATTTTTTCGTTGAGAAAAAGTAAGGTGGGTTTAGTTTCGGTGGCAATTGCTTTTCTATGGATTGGCACAGGGATGAATATGGAAACCGCAATGGCTGAGGAGACTGACGCTACAGCTCTTGAAACTCAATTAGAAAGCACGGAATTATCGCTTACCAATACAGTTTCGGAAAATGCTGAAGCTGAGGAAGTGACTGATGAGGTACCGAGTGAAGAAAAAAAATCGGAAGAGATGGAGGATACGGAGGAAGAACTTCCATTTATTGAAAACCATCTAGAGGTTGCTCCGATTCAAGCTGGAGATCAAACCATCTCAGGGAATACCACTCCTGGTGGATATGTAGCGATTACGATAGATGGGGAAGCAGTTACTTCTATTGAGAATATTTTGGAAGCAGATGATAAGGGAGATTTTTCTTATCGGTTGAGTAAACCACTTGCTCACAGCCAAACTGTGGAAATTAGTGCTTTGCCGAAACAGTTTTGGACTCTAGAGGCAGATTCTGAAGAACGTAAGGTAGTAGTGAGGACTAATCGACATCCAGAGGCTTATGAAATTCCAGCAAAAAGATTAGAAAAAACATCTACTGGAATGCATCAAGTGTTCATCGAACCAGTTTTTGAACATACGAGCAAAGTTATTGGTCATACCTCTGTCAAAGGTTCAGTCTATCTATCAATAAATGGTAGTTTTGTCTCTGATAAGACACTAATTGATCCTAAAGATGGACGATTTGAGGTTACTTTTTCCGAGAGTTTAGCAGGTTCAAAATTTAAAGCAGATGATAGATTGGTTTTGTCTTTTGTACCAGAAGATGGTCAGCCGGTGATTACTAATACTATTGTAAAACCATTGGTAAAAGAAAAAGTATCTTCACAAATGACAGTAAAACCTTTATCAAGTGCGACTTCAGTTTTGGAAGGAACTACATTTCCTTTAGGTCGTGTACATCTATACAATGCTGATACTTCAGAGTTTATCATGGAAGCTATTGCTGATGAGACAGGTCACTATAAGATTGCTTTGCCTGCCCTACAATCAGAGGATAAGTACTACAGATTGACTCACAATCAACAAGAGGATCTGGTATCTGTCCATCTTGATACAGTTGATGGTTCAAGTATATTATTGGATAAATCTGTTATGGCATCTTTAGCAACTTATTTACAAGATGCAGATATGGATGAAGCGACAGATGAAGATCCTATCATTGTACCTAAACTGCATAATAAAAAAGATTATATTGTCGGTCGAACGATACATCTTAATGCCTACGTTCGCATGGTTTCGTCAATCAAAGGAAAACAGTATCCTCCAGTTCAAGTGGACGAATTAGGATTTTTTGGTTTCCAAATTCAAGATTTACAATTGCCTTTTGAAAAAGGTGAGAGAATTCGCTTTGAAATCATTGACCCGGTTACAAATAATATCATCGCTAGTAAGGAAGAAGTTGTAGGGCAATATTTGGAAGATGAAGACGTGACGGATTTACCATTTCAAGTAGAAAAAGTCACTACAGATCATGGTTACATCAGTGGCAAAACAGCTCCAGATGTAATGATTGAATTAGTATCAACTCAGAATGGCGAGGAGATAATTGGTAAAACTTCAACTGATTCAACAGGTCGATTCGAATTTGATTTGGGTAGTCGTGTTTTAAAAAATGGAGAAACCTTATCGTTTAGAGCGTTTGATAAAGAAGGTGAACAGGTAGCTTGGGAAGTCGTAACGGTTCAAAAAGGAAATGGTCACCGCATTAATAAACCAGATAAAAAGGACGAGAAGGAAGAGCAACCTAGCAAAGAAATTACCAAAAATATCGAACAATCAGACACACTTGAACAAACTATTTTGCCACCTGTGCGCCAAACGCTGACTGACAAAAAAGTAGAGCAAAATGCAGAGACATCAAAAGAAGAAACGGTTTCTATTTTTGATGATTCGAAAAAAGATATGCCTACTAAGCAAGAGAAAATGGCTCGTACTGTAAGAGACGAAGGTATAAAAGAAAATGTATCTGTGAGAACTAACTCACATGATAGTGGTGAGAATACCCAAGTTCGAAGCCTGCCTAAGACCGGTGAAAAAACGAGCTTAGTTGCCAATATAATGTTATCAATCGTATTATTCTTATTTGCTCTATTTATTGGCAAGAAAAAGATAACAGAAAGTGAGTAAAAGGCGATGACAAAGCTCTCTCAAAATTTCATTTGCGACAGATGAGAGGCATTGTGTAGCTTTAAATTAAAAGAGTTAAAATTTTTCTTTCAATGAATTATTTGCTTATAGAGGTGAAAGTAGAGTTTGAGGACTCATTGCAATATTTATCACTTGTATAAATGTGTGTGATAACAGACTCAAAGACCAATTATCATTTTTTGAATAGAATAAACATAAACAAACGATAGAGAAAAAACAAATTCTGTTTTTAAATTATATGGTAGAATGGATTGTGTAGTAATAGACTCGCACATTTTGTGATATGGTCATTGTTAATGATAAATAGGAACTTTGAGTTGTAATCATGCTTGCTTGACTTGATAGGTGAAGTAAGCAGTTAACAGAAGGACTTAGGCACCTTATGAATACACAAGGTGCCTATTCTTTTCCCAAAAGCTCTACGCTTCTTGAACAAAATGATACTAAAGTTATTTACCATTGACATCCATACTTCCTTTTTTGAAAATACCTAAAGAAGGGCGAAAATACATTCTAAATTTATAGAGAACAAGGAGAAGGAATCATAATGAATCATCCAAAATTCACTTTGCGGAAGCTATCAATTGGACTTGTTTCGCTGGGAGCGGGGGTAGCTTTATCGGGAGCGCTCTATCCCCAAAATACTGTGACAGTATATGCAGAAACACCTACTTTGGAAAAAACTGCGGAGACAGATAGCACTTCTCCGATTATGGCTACTGCCGTCGTTGAAGACTCTAAAGTTGTCCAAGATAATGAAAACAAGGAAGGAGAGGTGGCTGAGTCCTCTTCTACTTCGGACTTACCAAAATCGAATGCAGAATCTGCTTCTCCTGAGGCATTAACGAATGAAAACGCTTCAGAGCCAACGGGGCAAGTTGCTGAAAACACTAGTTCTTCTGAAGGAAAAGCAACAGAAAAAGAAGAACCAGCCGTTCAGTATGTGGAGAAGGAAGTAGATGACTATTCTACTAATGTTGAAAAACCAAATGAAACAGTATCTAGTACAGTGGATAAAACTCCTAAAGAGCTTTTTACAGTTTCTCGAACAGCAGAAGTAGGGCAAGATGGAGTTGTCACAGTAACAACTCAAATTGTGCCGAAAGAAATTGATAAGGGTGCAGAAATAGTTGTCTTGGTGGATACATCTAAAAAAATGGATGAAGAGGCTAAAAAAACAGCTAAAGATAACATTATAAAGCTTGTCGAAAAGATGACTGACCCAACCAATGATCATAATTCTCGTAACTCTGTGCGTGTAATCGGTTTTAATCGCAAGTTGTCTGAATCTAAAGAAGTTAATAAGACCAATGTGAAAGATACAATAGATAACCTCTTTTCCAATGCTGAACAAAATTACAATTGGGGCGTAGATATGCAGGGAGCAATCCACGAAGCACGTCGCATTTTAGAAAGCGAGAAATCAGGGAAACGCAAACATATTGTACTTCTGTCACAAGGGGAGTCTACATTTAGTTATGATTTGACGGATGCTGCGAAAACAGAAACTAAGTATAAGACAATCAATGAAGATAAAGTGGTGCATACTAACCCTCTATTGCCTTGGCCATTTACATTTGATGTGACTGTCCGCAGAGCAAACTTGTTGGATGATGCACAGAGTTTAATAAACTTCTTGGATAAGATTGGTATT
The DNA here is from genome assembly GCF_044427445.1 of Streptococcus sp. 2020WUSS084. Taxonomy (NCBI): domain Bacteria; kingdom Bacillati; phylum Bacillota; class Bacilli; order Lactobacillales; family Streptococcaceae; genus Streptococcus; species Streptococcus sp. 2020WUSS084. The sequence continues at coordinate 175,096 of NZ_JAOTGC010000002.1, forward strand.
ACCCGTTTCAATAAGGCTTTAGATGGGGTATCTACTGTAGCAGGATTAACTAAAATTCTTGGAGCATTTGTAAAAAATCCGTTAGACTATATTGATTTAGCTGATGTAGATAGTTCGAAGTTAGGAGAAAAGAACTTCAATTATGATAAACAAATTGGTGAAGGCTACCATTTCCGTAGCTTTTATGAGCGTAAGCTAGAGCCGTTGACATTTAGAGATCAAATTGTTCAAAAAATAAAGCACAATTTAAAAACAGAATTAGATAAGGCTAAGTTACCTACGAATACTCTCAGTTACATCGGTAAAAAGCTTGGTTTGACAAATACCTCTGAAAAAGCAATTGATTTGTTTGCAAATTCCCTCGTTGATTACATTTTCTACGGTCGAAAAAATGTCTTTTACAATCATAACCTCTCTGCTCAGGCAGAAGCAAAGATTGCTACTGAGAAAGGGATTCATTTCTACGCTGTTGATGTGACAAAGAATGATGAACAAAAGAATAAATTTGATGACTACTTGAAAAAAATGTCTGGGGATAAGGGCGAGTTTTTAAATATTGACGAGAATGTTGCAGAAAAATTTAAAGATGTATTGACTAAAGTGACATTGGTAGATACTATAGAAAATGACGCTGAAATTATAGGAGAATTAAGTCATCCGAAAGCAAAGCTTACAACTCCTTCTCCTTCTTCTTTTTGGCTCACATCATTGTTTTCTAGCTCGAAAACAACTATTACCTTGGATCTTAATAAAGCTGATTTAATCGAGGCTTATCAAACTAACAAACCAATTTCTTTAACTTATCAGTTAAAATATAAAGGTAAGAAAAACAGAAACTCTCAAAAACTTGTAAGTACAGAAATTAGTCATACCATTAATGATAAAAACAAAGAGAAAAAGTATTCTTCCAAAATAACTCTTAACCATGAAACTAAGAAAGTTTTGGTTCCTGTTTCTAGTGAGCCAAAAGATACAGATAAGGTGGTAGACAAGTCAACAGGTATATCAAAAGTAGAAAATATGACACCTATGGTGACACCTGAAATACCTAAACAGACAGAACCAAATGTTCCAGACTCAACTCTTCCAATGCAACCAGAGTTACCTAAAGAGACCGGAAAACCAGGTAATAATGTTGAGACAGAATCACCTAAGTCTATCGAAAACTCAACCGATGATTCAGCAAATAAACCAGACTCAACAACTCCGAAAACAACGGACAATATTATTATTCCAAATTCCACTCTTCCAATGAAGCCAGAAACACCTGAAGAGACCGAAAAAACGGAAATTAATGTTGAGACAGAATCACCTAAGCCTATCGAAAAAACAATCGATGATTCAGCAAATAAACCAGACTCAACAATTCCGAAAGCAACGGACAATATTATTATTCCAAATCCCACTCTTCCAATGAAGCCAGATTCAACTGAAGAGACCGAAAAACCAGGAAATAATGTTGAACCAGAATTGGCAACTCCGAAAGCAACGGACAATATTATTATTCCAAATTCCACTTTTCCAATGAAGCCAGATTCAACTGAAGAAATTGGTAAAACAGAAAACAGTGTTAAACCAGAATCACCTAAGCCTATCGAAGATACAGACAGTTCAGCAGGTACACAAAAATTGGATATTCCAAAAGTAATGGATACCCCAGATTTGTCTCGCCCAATGAAACCAGAGTCAACTGAAGAGATTGGTAAAGCAGAAAATAGTGATACTCCAGATTCTTCTAAGACTATTAAAGATTCGGATAACTCTGCTCCAATTTCTACTATCAAAGATAAAGTGAATGCCGAAACGGTGGCAAATCAGGTAGAGCTTGCTATGAATCAGAAATCACGTCTTTCTGAAAATATGGAGAAAGTATCTAGTGTGAATCGTTCAAACGAGAAATCACGTACCCTTCCATCTACTGGACAAGCTGATTCTCCAATCTATACGTTAACTGCCCTCTCTCTTCTTGTAGGAGCTCAGGTACTTTATCGTACAAAACGTAAGCAAGAATCGAAGTAAATGTTGGTCGTGTAATTTCTACTTGTATATACATATGGTTAATAGAGTAGAGATTATGCCTATAATAGTGATTGAATTGTTTTACCCTCCGTACAGATCCAAGTTTTAGGAAATCTTTGGAGATTGAATATAAAATGAGCCATTCGCAATAGCTGCAGAGGCTGAACTGGGAATGTAGAATAAATCTGTCAATCTATACTAGGCTGAGATGAGATATGGACATTGATTCTGAGAAGTATAGTTGGGCATAAACATAAATTTCAATAAAAATATTGAGATAGGTCATATAGTAAAACGCATAAAATCAACGTTCTTAGCAACATGATTTTATGCGTTTTTTGGCACCCTTTTCTCTAAATTACACAAAATAAACCACCCGTTTTCACGGGTGGTCATGACTAGTAGGGATCCACTCAGTCTTTAGTGATATGAGGATAGCTTGTGTTCAAATTATCTGTTAGATAACTAGTATAGAATATATGATAGAATAGTTAAACCGATAACATCAGCCACAGCATGTGCTAGGAAAAATGGTAATAAATTTTTAGGTTTTATTTTTTGATAAAGTAGATAGAAAATAGTTCCTAGAATTAAGCCTAAACCGAGTGCACTAATTAAACCTTGATAGGTATGGAAACTGCATCGAATAATTAACGAATATAAAAATGCCCATTTTGCATATTTAGGGTTAACCAGTAAGCACAGGTTAAGGAAGAAAATTTCTTCATAAAATCCGTTCAACAATGAGTACAAAATCAGTGATAAATCAATGTTAGGAAATAGTTGAAACATGGATGGAGTGTTGGAAGCTAGAAACTGATAGGATACTAGATGATAGATATCCAAGCATAATGCAGAAAAAATGAATAAAGCCACAGCTTGTAATGGAACCCAAGGAGTAATAAAAATATGTTTTTTCCAAATTGAGAAATCAAAATTTCGGAGTAATAGATAGAAGATGGCTATTGTGAGCCAAACTAACTGTAGAGCCAAAGCCTTATAATTATCCATTGGTGAAAATGTCAAATTTTCTTGAAGAGTTGTAGTTTGATTTTGTAAGGCTATGTATTGGAGAGTAGAGTTGATGATTCCATCTCCAAATAAAATAATTGTTAGAATGAGAATATCAAACCATTTTAATACGGTTAATTTTTTTGGACTCCACATAATGGGATAGCTCCTTTCGTTTTTGTTTAGTTCAGTTTATCAAACCAATCTATATATGTCCTTGGTTTCATCTGTTTTTTATCTGTTTTAAACAAAAGAAGTCAAAAGAAAGCTGAAATAGCAGAACATGGTGCTCTATTTATCTATGATAGAGTTGCACCATTGTACGAATCGGTATATAATTGAAGTATAATAATATTTTATAATAGAACTTTACGAGGAGGTATAAAAATGTCAAGGATCTTGGTTGTCGAGGATGACATAGTTATTAGTCAAGTTGTTTGTGAGTTTTTAAAAGAACATGGTTATCAGGTAGAATCTGTTTTTGATGGAAAGGTTGCTTTAGAAAGGTTTCAAGAAGAACAATTCGATTTAATTGTTTTAGATATCATGATTCCGTCTATGACAGGTTTGGAAGTACTGAAGGAAATTCGCAAAACTTCTCAGATTCCAATTTTGATGCTGACAGCCATGGGTGACGAATATACACAGCTTATTAGTTTTAATCAGATTATAAGTGATTATGTTGTTAAACCATTTTCACCAACTATATTGGTAAAACGGATTGAGAATATTTTGAGAGGAAAAGGAGATACAGATAGCATTGAGATAGGAACAATTCTTATTCAACCAACTAGCGGGGCAGTTTATATGGAAGAAGAAGAAGTTCAATTGACGAAAAAAGAATATGAAGTTTTACTATATTTAGCTAAACGACGTGGGAAAATTGTTAGTCGTGATAACTTGATGATGGGAATATGGGGATATACGGAATTGGATAGTCGTGTCTTAGATAATCATATCAAGAATATACGTAAAAAATTGCCGTCACTTCCTTTGAAGACAGTAGTTGGTCGTGGTTATCAAATAGAGGATACTTGATATGGGGATTGCTAGAAAAAATTTCATAGTTGTTGCTGTGATGATTTCTATCATCTCTGTAACATTGTTAGGGTTATTGTATTATGCCATGCCTATATATTATAATCAAGTTAAGAAACAGGAATTGAGACACGATTATATGACTGTGGCTAAACAATTGGATGGGATGCCAGAAGCTAAGATTATATCTGAGATTGATGATTTCGACAGAAAAACTCCGAATATTATTATTAGTCTTTTTTCGAGTGATAGAGAAATTATTTATCCAGACCCCAATGATGAAATGGCTAAAAAGCATGAGAACGAGTATTTAGAAAATGGGGATTTTGATGAAATTGGCTCTTGGGGAGCCGAGATAACATCTGCAGAAGGAGTTACATATTATCTGTTATTTAATTATGGATTCCACTCGTTATCTGATGTCAGTCAAACATTGGTAACTTTTTATCCATTCATATTGCTGTTGATTATTGTTCTGGCAGTTTCGGTAGCTTTTGTTTACAGTAGGCTGTCCACTCGTAGAATAGCAAGAATTTCAGAAACAACAAGACGGATGCAATCGTTAGAATCCGGAATCAGTTGTGCTGTTGTAGGAACAGATGAAATAACAGCATTGGCTCAGGATATTAACAGCCTGTATAGCAAGTTATTGTCAAGTATCGATGAATTAAGAACGGAAAATGAACGTGCTATGGCACGTGAGAAAGAGAAGTCTGATTTCCTCCGCATCACATCACACGAATTAAAAACTCCAATAGCTAGTATGTTGGGGTTAGTCGAAGGCATGATTTATAATGTGGGGCCATTTAAGGACCATGATACATATTTAAAAAAATGCAAGGAAATCTTGCAGGAGCAATCTGAGCTAGTTCATTCTATTTTAGAAGCGACAAATCTTGATATGGCTTTAAAGGAAAGCAGAGAACAAATCCGATTAGATCAGTTGATTGATTCCTCTTTAACAAGTTATCAGAGTTTGGCAGAGGTTAAGGGCTATCAATTTGAAGTAGAACTATCACCGGTTCTCATTGAAGGAAATCCTGTTTATTTTTTAAAAGCTATTAAGAATATTTTAGATAATGCCTTTCGGTACTCATGTAAAGAAGCTATTATTCGTGTAATACTGCGCCAAAATCAATTAATAATCGAAAATCAGGTTGAACGTGTTTTAAGTGACGAGGAATTGGATCAAGTCTTTCGTCCATTCTATCGACCAGACTACAGCCGTGATAAGAAAGATGGTGGCACAGGGATTGGTTTGTTTATTGTACAGAAAATATTAGAAAAACACGGCTTTCCGTACACTTTTTATGCTTCTGATACACAAACTATGCGTTTTATGATTCATTTGCAATCACAAATTACAGCGAATAGTAATGAATTGATATAGGTAAAATTATAATATAGACATTTAGTTTTTCTTTTATTACTTCGACGTAAGAGGAAACTCCGTTTCCTTATTTCCAACTTCAAACACTCCACTGGATTGTTTGAATTCGCTTTGCTGTACTCTGCAGGGGTGACTTGCTCCGCAAGTGCTATCTCCAACCTTGCATAGTCACTCGACTGTACAAGCTGTCTGCAGCTATTGAAGCGAACTTGCTTCGCCCTATCTCCAACCTCCAAAGGTTCCCCAAACCTTTGGAGCGAGTACTAAAAGTAAACTAAAAGACTATAAAAGAGACATGATTTCATCCATTTTTGAAAACAGGTCTCTTTTATTATAGTCTCAAATGGAAAATAGGAAAAAAACAGGATAGGAATAGAATGGCGACAGTCTAACTTTGTATAATGAATGTGTTTGATAAAATCTGTTAAAATACAGGAGGGATTTATGATTGTTTTTTTGGTTATTTGTATTTTTTTGGTGAGAATCTATTTTTTGAAGATTTCAATTAAAAACGAAAAACGGATTTTGAAAGACGGCGGTTCAGAATTTGGTGTTCAAAATACTAAATTATTAACAATTGTACATATTCTATTTTATTTATCATGTTTGGTTGAAGCAGTAGTGCGACACACCAAGTTTGATACACTTAGTAGCTTAGGTTTGATATTCTTGCTGTTTTCAATGGGAATGTTATTTTGGGTAACACGATTGTTAGGTGATATTTGGACAGTTAAGCTCATGTTGGTAAAAGATCATCGTTTTGTTGATCATTGGTTGTTTCGTGTTGTAAAGCATCCTAACTATTTCCTAAATATTATACCAGAATTAATCGGTTTAGCTTTATTGTGTCATGCAACATATAGTTTTCTCATCTTATTCCCAGTCTACATGGTTATCTTATACAGACGTATTCACGAGGAAAATAATTTGTTGAAAACAGTGATTATTCCAAACGGAACTGTGCAGTCTGCAGCAGAGATAACTGGAAATAATTAAAGTTTGCTAAATAATAATTGTGATATTGTTTGAAACTAGGATACCGCTCTAATTAGAGTTGATGAGTAAGTTTACATGATTCGGTTTTCATATTTAAAAGTGGTACCGTATGTATAAATTGGCTTCTGTCAGTTGTATATTATAAAGAAACTCTTGCAAAAGTGTATGTTGCAAGAGTTTCTTTATTGCTACGAGAGGCTATGGATGTTTACGGTTTCTCTACGGAGAATGTATCGGCGTGAGCAAGGTCACCATAGGTATAACCGAGATTAAACCATTTTTTCCTTTGCTCAGAAGTGCCGTGGGTAAAACTGTCTGGAACAGTACGGCCGTAGGCTTCCTGTTGAAGAGTATCGTCACCAACTGCATGGGCAGCATTCATAGCTTCGTCAATATCACCAGCATCCAAGATGCCTTGTCCATCAACATATTTGGCCCAGGCTCCTGCATAATAGTCAGCTTGCAATTCTAAGCGAACATTTAGTGCATTGCCTTCCTTATCGGATAGTTGAGCCCGTTTTTGATGGTAGGCCCCAAGAACTTCTAATTCATTCTGAACATGGTGACCAACTTCATGAGCGATGACATAGGCCATGGCAAAGTCACCAGCAGCCTTATACTTGCTAGACAATTCTTGATAGAAAGAAGTATCAATATAAATCTTGCGGTCAGCAGAGCAATAGAATGGACCAGCTTGGGCGGAACCAACTCCACATCCGGTTTGGGTCTGGTTAGTATAGAAAACCATAGTCGGTGCATTGTAGGTTAAACCATTGGCTTTAAATTGTTGGACCCAAAAATCTTCTGTCGATCCTAAAACCTTACTCATGAATTCAGCATCTGCATCAGACACATCTGTACCAGTCGTTGTGACTTGACTTGATTGGTAAGGATTAGTCCCTGTTGATGGGGAAAGCAGCCCACCAAGGTTTGACATGCCTCCGAAGGCTAATAAAAGGACAAGAACAAGTAGTTTTCCTTTCCAACCAAGTCGTGAAAAGAGTAGTCCTAATAGAACATTTCCGCCAGATGAACCAGACGAGAAAGATGAGTTAGAACTGGATTGTCCCCTGCGGTCCTCAATGTTAGAACTTTTTCGTAAATCATCAATTTTCATATAAATCTCCTTAGAACCTATCAACAAGTTCTTATTTTCTCACAAACTATTATATAGCAAATTGTTGAAAAAAACACAGGAAAGCTATCGGAAATAATAAGCCTAGTTCTGTATAAAAGTGCAAAATTTGGTATAATAGTAGGGATACAATATAGAAGGAGTGGACATGGTTGAATATTTATCGGTTAGTCATCTAACTAAGTATTTAAAATTAAAGTTTGACCGCGATCCGTATTTGGAGAAGGTGTATTTGACAGGTCAAGTGTCCAACTTCCGTAAACGCCCTAGCCATCAATATTTTTCGCTCAAGGATGACAAGGCAGTCATCCAAGCGACCATGTGGGCAGGCGTCTATAAGAATCTGGGCTTTGAGCTTGAAGAGGGAATGAAAATCAATGTCATTGGGCGCATTCAGCTCTATGAACCAAATGGTTCTTATTCCATTGTCATTGAAAAAGCGGAGCCAGATGGTATTGGAGCCTTGGCAATCAAGTTTGAACAGCTCAAACAAGCTCTGACACAGGAAGGCTTATTTAAAGAAGAATTCAAGCAAGCCTTGCCACGGTTTACCAAGAAAATCGGTGTCATTACCAGTCCGAGTGGAGCTGTTATTCAGGATATTATTACAACCGTTAGCCGACGTTTTCCAGGCGTAGAGATTGTTCTCTATCCGACCAAGGTGCAAGGAGATGGTGCTGCTCAGGAGGTTGTTGCCAATATCCAAAGAGCCAATGAACGGGATGACTTGGATGTTTTGATTGTTGGTCGTGGCGGTGGTTCTATCGAAGACCTTTGGGCTTTCAATGAAGAAATTGTGGTTCGGGCTATTTTTGAATCCCGTATTCCAATCATTTCCAGCGTAGGTCATGAAACTGATACGACTCTGGCTGATTTTGTAGCAGATAAACGAGCTGCTACCCCAACAGCTGCCGCAGAATTAGCAACACCTGTGACCAAGGCAGACTTACTGGGCTACCTCAATCAGCAGGAAAATAGAGCCTATCAGGCCATGACCAATCGTTTGAAATTCCTAAGAGGTCAGCTTGAGAAAATTAGCCAGTCAGTCATGTTCCGCCAGCCTGAACGCTTGTATGATGGTTATTTGCAAAAATTAGACCGCTTGACCAATCAATTGCAGACACGGATGAAAGAACTCTACAGCCAGCAGAAACAGGCTAGTCTCTTACTACAGCAACGATTACAAGGTGTGCATCCAGGTCGTAAAGTAGAGAGTTTCCAAGAGAGAATTATCCAGCAGGAACGACTCTTGAAGAGCAATATGGCTAATATCTATGACAATAAGATGGCCAAGGCGGACAAGCTGATTGAGGCCTTGACTATGCTGGATACCAGTCGCATCGTGGCCCGTGGCTACGCCATGATTCGTCAAGATGGTCGGGTGATCGATAGTGTAGAAAATGTACAAATGGGTGAAAACCTAACCATCCAGATGAAGGATGGTCAACTTGATGTGGAGGTAAAACATGTCCAAACAGACGAAAACATTTGAAGAAAACTTAGCTGAATTAGAAGGAATCGTAACCAAATTGGAGCGAGGCGATGTGGCTCTGGAAGAAGCACTTGCTGAGTTTCAAAAAGGAATGGTCCTATCGAAAGACCTACAAAAGACACTAGCAGAAGCTGAAAAGACCTTGGTCAAGGTCATGCAGGCGGATGGCAGTGAAGCGGAGATGGACTAATGGTTGCCAGTAAATTGCAGCGACTTGAGGAAACCATGGCAGACTTTTACCAACCTCAGGTAGCAGAACGCCTCAACCAATCGGTTCTTTATTCGCTACAGGCTGGCGGGAAACGAATCCGTCCCTTGCTTTTATTGACCATCTTAGAGTCCTTTGGAATGGAATTAAAACAAGCTCATTACCAAGTGGCAGCATGTGTCGAGTTGATCCATACGGGAAGTTTGATTCACGATGACCTGCCTGCTATGGATAATGATGATTACCGTCGTGGTCGCTTGACCAACCACAAGGTTTACGATGAAGCAACAGCTATTTTAGCAGGGGACAGTCTCTTTCTAGATTCATTTGGTTTCCTAGCCCAAGTTGATTTACCAGCTGAGACCATCCTTGCTCTCGTGAGAGAGCTTTCCCAGGCATCTGGGACCTTTGGAATGGTTGCCGGGCAGGTCCTAGACATGGCAGGAGAAGGACAGAATTTGACCTTAGAGCAATTACAAGCCATTCATGCCAATAAGACAGGGAAATTATTGACCTTTCCCTTTGTAGCAGCAGGTTTGATTGCTGGACAATCGAATGCGGTAATCAGCCATTTGCGACAAGCAGGTCAATTAGTTGGTCTAGCCTTTCAAGTTCGGGATGATATTTTGGATGTGACAGCCACTTTTGAGGAAATCGGAAAAACTCCCCAAAAAGATGTATTGGCTGAGAAATCTACCTACCCTGCTCTGATGGGCTTGGAGGCCTCAAAAGTATTTCTAGAAGATAGTTTGAATCAAGCAATCAACGAGCTAGATCAAGTGGCTAAACAAGTCCCATTTTCAACAGAAAAAATCAAAGAAATCATAGAAAGTTTACGAATCAATGGCTAAGGAAAGAGTAGATGTACTAGCTTTTAAACAGGGGCTTTTCGAGACGCGGGAGCAGGCCAAACGCGGCGTCATGGCTGGACTGGTTGTGTCGGTGATCAATGGCGAACGCTATGATAAACCCGGTGAGAAGATTGATGAGGGAATTGAACTCAAGCTCAAGGGGGAAAAACTCAAGTATGTCAGCCGTGGTGGTCTCAAATTGGAGAAGGCCTTACAGGTTTTCCAATTATCAGTTGAGGGTCAAACGACGATTGACATTGGGGCTTCGACAGGCGGATTTACGGATGTTATGCTGCAGGCTGGTGCCAAGCAGGTCTACGCTGTGGATGTAGGGACCAATCAACTCGCTTGGAAATTACGTCAGGATGAGCGTGTGCTCAGCATGGAACAGTACAATTTCCGCTATGCTGAGCTGGGAGATTTCGAACTTGGTCAACCAAGTTTTGCGTCCATTGACGTCAGCTTTATCTCATTGAGTCTGATTTTACCAGCACTCCATCGTATTTTAGCGGAGGGCGGCCAGGTTGTTGCCCTTGTCAAACCCCAATTTGAGGCTGGACGTGAACAGATTGGGAAAAATGGCATTGTCAAAGATAAATCCGTTCACTTGAAAGTATTGGAAGAAGTGACAAAAATGGCCGTGGAAACAGGCTTCTCAGTCAAAGCCCTTAACTTTTCCCCTGTTCAAGGCGGTCATGGCAATATCGAATTTTTAGCGCACTTAGAAAAATCAACACAACCAACCCAGATTGATAAAGAGGTCATAACAACTACAGTCTATCAAGCACATGAGGAATTTAAAAAGGATGAATAAACGAGAACGATTAGAAGTCATTAAAGATTTGGTAGTCCGATTTCCTATTGATACACAGGAAGAAATTGTTGAACGTCTAGAAGCAATGGGTGTCAATGCGACACAAGCAACGGTTTCACGTGATATCAAGGAACTTGGCATTATTAAGGTTCCATCAGCGGATAAGGGATATATTTATGGTTTACCAAAGGCAGGTCTTGTTAAGGTAAAATCGCAGAATGTTTTTGAAGTCTCAGTGATGGATAAAATGATTAATCTCCGTCTGGTACCTGGAAGCTCTGCTGTGGTTAAACGCCAGATTTTGGAACAATTTCAAGAACATGTTTTTTCAGTGATTGCTGACGATGACAGTATTCTGCTCATTGTTACAAACGAAGGTATTATTTCGCAAATCGAACAGACGGTTAGAGGGTGGTAGCCATGTTACTAGAAGTGTCCATTAAAAACTTCGCCATTATTGAGCAGGTATCACTGAATTTTGAAAATGGGATGACCATCCTATCTGGTGAAACAGGTGCAGGTAAATCCATTATCATTGATGCCATGAACCTGATGTTAGGGGCGCGTGCGACGACAGATGTTATCAGACATGGGGCCGCCAAGGCTGAGATTGAAGGGCTCTTTTCCTTTGAAAATAGCAGAGCTCTCGAGCAGATTTTGCTTGAACAGGGGATTGAAGTAGCTGACGAGCTCATTATCCGTCGTGAAATCCTACAAAATGGCCGTTCGGTCAGTCGTGTCAATGGACAAATGGTCAATTTATCTGTCTTGAAACAGATTGGGCAATATTTAGTAGATATTCATGGCCAACATGACCAGGAAGAATTGATGAAGTCCCAGCACCATATCCGTCTTTTGGATAGTTTCGGGGAAGATGAATTTTGGAGTCTTAAAGACCGTTATCAGACAACCTTTGATGCCTATCGTAGTCTTCGCAAACGAGTTCTTGAAAAGCAAAAAAATGAGCAAGAACACAAGGCGCGGATTGAGATGTTGGAATACCAAATTGCTGAAATCGAAGCAGCGGATTTGAAGTCTGGTGAAGATATTCAACTCAATCAGGAACGAGATAAACTGCTCAACCACAAACAAATTGCAGATACACTGACCAATGCCTATGCACTGTTAGACAATGAAGATTTTTCAAGCTTGAACAACCTACGCTCAGCTATGAGTGACTTGCAAAGTCTGGAAGAATTTGATCCAGACTACAAACAGCTCTCTTCTAGCCTGACAGAAGCTTATTATGTTGTTGAAGATGTGACCAAGCGTCTCAGCGATGTGGTCGATAATCTAGATTTTGACGGCAATCGTCTCTTGCAATTGGAAAGTCGTCTGGATTTGCTCAATACCATTACGAAGAAATATGGTGGAACTGTCGATGATGTTTTGGACTATTTTAGTAAAATCAGTGAAGAATACAATCTATTGACAGGCAATGATTTATCTGGAGATGATTTGGAAGTTCAGCTTAAGAACTTAGAGAAAGAATTGGTTGAACGAGCAGGTCAGCTCAGCCAATCACGCCATGAATTGGCTGTTGTTTTAGAAGATATTATTCGCCAAGAATTGCAAGACTTGTATATGGAGAAAGCTCGTTTCCAAGTTCGATTTACTAAAGGAAAATTTAATCGAGAAGGAAATGAAACAGTAGAATTTTACATCTCCACCAATCCTGGTGAAGACTTCAAACCACTGGTTAAGGTGGCTTCTGGAGGAGAATTGTCTCGCTTGATGTTGGCCATTAAGTCAGCCTTTGCCCGTAAAGAAGGTAAGACTTCCATCGTCTTTGACGAGGTGGATACAGGGGTGTCTGGACGTGTGGCCCAGGCAATTGCCCAGAAAATTTATAAAATCGGACAATATGGTCAAGTATTGGCGATTTCTCATCTACCACAAGTCATTGCTATTGCAGATTATCAGTTCTTTATTGAGAAAATATCCGACGAACATTCGACTGTTTCTCGTGTCCGTCTCTTGACCAAAGAAGAGCGTATTGAGGAAATTGCCAAGATGTTAGCCGGTGACAAAATCACAGATGCAGCCCGTAATCAAGCAAAAGAATTAGTAGAAAAAGGTTAGACGACTAGCCTTTTTGCTTATGTCCAAAGTTTATTTTTTGGTCAAAATTTGTTATAATAGATGGCAAAATTGAAGAGAATTGTAGGATGAAATATGTCAAAGATTAAGATTGTTACGGATTCAAGTACGACTATCGAACCCAGTTTGGTCGAAGAATTGAATATAACAGTTGTTCCATTATCTGTAATGGTTGACGGAGTCGTATACTCTGACAACGATTTAAAAGAAGGAGAATTCTTGGAGCTCATGCGTGGGTCAAAAAACTTGCCCAAAACAAGTCAGCCCCCAGTAGGACTCTTTGCGGAAACTTTTGCTGAATTGGCTAAAGACGGCAGTCAGATTATTGCCATTCTCTTGTCGCATGCCTTATCAGGGACAGTAGAAGCTGCTAGACAAGGAGCAACCCTTTCTGGTGCTGATGTGACAATACTTGATTCAAGCTTTACAGATCAGGCTGAAAAATTCCAAGTTGTAGAAGCAGCACGCATGGCACAAGCAGGTGCCAGCAAAGAAGAAATCCTTGCAGCTATTGAAACAGTCAAAGAAAAAACGGAATTATACATCGGTGTATCGACCCTAGAAAATCTAGTCAAGGGTGGTCGTATTGGACGTGTTCAAGGGATGTTGAGTAGCCTACTCAATATCCGTGTCATCATGGAAATGAAAGACCATCAGCTGACTCCGATTGTCAAAGGACGAGGCAATAAGACCTTTAAAAAATGGCTGGAAGAGTTCACGGCAACTCTAGCAGATAAAAAAGTAGCCGAGATTGGTATTTCCTATTCAGGAACGGCAGATTTTGCAAATGAAATGAAGAGTCAATTACAAGAGTACGTCTCAAAAGAAATTTCTGTCTTGGAGACAGGCTCCATTATTCAAACTCATACCGGTGAGGATGCCTGGGCTATTTTGATTCGTTATGAATAACAGGAAGTTGATTCAAGGCTTTGTTTTCTTTTTTCTGGCAATTCTAGGGTCGATTTTTCTATTTCATCAACTCATTCCTGTTGCCTCATCTCGCATCTCCAGACAAGAGCTTACCGTATCAGAAAAAATCAGTTTTCGATATGTGGCACTTGGTGATTCTTTGACAGAAGGTGTTGGAGATACAACTGGACAGGGGGGCTTTGTTCCCTTGTTGGCTCAATCTCTAACTAACGATTATGGTTATGAAGTAGATTATAAAAATTTCGGAGTTTCTGGGAATACCAGTAATCAGATTCTTAAGCGAATGAAGGAAGATGGAGAGCTGATAAGCTACTTAAAAACAGCAGATCTGTTAACTCTGACAGTTGGTGGCAACGATTTGCGCAAGGCTATTATTAAAAACATTGCCAATCTCAAAGTTTCAACTTTTGATAAGCCCGCAAAAGATTACGGAAAACGATTGGATACAATTATTAAGACAGCGCGTAAGAATAATCCAAATCTTCCCATCTATGTTGTCGGGATTTACAATCCACTCTACCTCAATTTTCCTGAATTGACAGAAATGCAGACAATTGTTGATAATTGGAATACTATGACAGAACAGATAACTGAAAAATATCAACATGTCTACTTTGTTCCGATCAATGATTTGCTCTATAAAGGATTGGAAGGGGAGGCTGGTATTAGTCAAAATGGTAGCCAAGTTACCAATAATTTACTGTATGAGGAAGACAGTTTCCATCCCAATAATACTGGATATGAGATTATGAAAAAAGCGATATTGGAGAGAATGAATGAGACCACGGAAAGCTGGGAACCTTAATATTTGGAAATGGCTATTTTTAGCCCAGTTGGCTTTATTGATTGGTTGCGGAATAGTCCTCTATACACGGATTCAAACAGATAGAGAGGATTTAACAACGCTCGTTCAGACTAGTACAGAAGATACCAAGGTTGGGACCTTCTCCACTAATAGGGAACAGCTCAACCAAACCCTCACTAACTATCTAAAAGATTATCAGACGGAAGAGTTTTCCTATCAATTATTCGTAACGAGTCAGCAAGTTGTTTTTGAAGGCAGCTATCAGATTTTTGGTGTGACTATCCCACTCTATATTTATTTTCAACCTAGCAAAATGGAAGATGGCAGTATTTTGTTACGGATAACAGAAATATCAGCTGGAAGTTTATCCTTGCCGAAAGCAGAGGTATTAGCCTATTTACAAAAAAATTATAAACTACCTGCCTTTGTAAAAATAGACTCTGAACAAGCGCAAGTACAGGTTCAACTGACAGAACTGAAAAACAAATTTGATCTGTATGGAAAGGCGAATACGATTGATTTGTACAACGACCAATTCATTGTTGATATCTACAGAAAAAGACAGTAAAATAGCATTAAAAACTTGACCAAACGCCTAAAATTCGGTACTATATAGAAGTGAGTAATAACTCAGAAAATTATTGGAGGACTTAGCAAATGGCTAATAAACAAGATTTGATTGCAAAAGTTGCAGAAGCAACTTCATTGACTAAAAAAGACTCAGCAGCAGCTGTTGATGCAGTATTCGGAGCAGTAGCAGACTACCTTGCAGCTGGTGAAAAAGTACAATTGATCGGTTTCGGTAACTTTGAAGTTCGTGAGCGTTCAGCACGTAAAGGTCGCAACCCACAAACTGGTAAAGAAATCGAAATCGCAGCTTCAAAAGTTCCAGCATTCAAAGCTGGTAAAGCTCTTAAGGATGCGGTAAAATAAAACAGTCTGGGGATAGACTGTTTTATCCCTCGCCTAGAAATAAAAGAGCGAGGAATAACATGAAAAAGCCTATTGTATCAACGTTTCTGCGTTGTGCAGTAGGCTTTTTTCTGTGTTTTGGGGCTCCCAGAGTCAGGGAAGTGACTCTGGGAGGTTGGAAATGAAGCAAAAACATTTTGCGTCAAAGAGGGAGAAGCTTTATACTCAATGAAAATCAACAGTAGCCTAGGAAACGAAGCCGAAGATAGAACTCTGTTACTTTCTTATTTCAAGGTAACAGGCTGAAAAGCTCCACTGGAGCTTTTCACTCATCAAGGCAAGTTGACAACGGATAATTTTGATTTTCGAAGAGTATTAGTAGTTTTCTACAGTACACATTCTCGTTTTAAGACAACAAAAAAACCAGCCTTGGCCAGCTGATTTTTTAGGAGATTTATGAAAAATTTTAGGATACACCTATAGTATACTCGAATTTTCAGATTCTTCATCGGTCTGTAGACCTATTTTGTTAAAAAATAAACATGTGCTATAATAATAAAAACTCAAAAGGAGAGTATTATGACAATCCGTAAAGCTAGACAGTCTGATATTCCGGTATTAAATGAATTGCTTCAAGATATTTTACAGGTGCATCACCAGGTACGACCAGATATTTTTAAAAGTGCAGGTCAAAAATTTTCTGAGGCTGAATTAGTAGCACTTTTGGAAAATCCAGATAAGCCTATTTTTGTCTTTGAGCTAGAGGGACAAGCGGTTGGGCATTTGTTTTGTGAATTATCTATCGCAACAGGCGATGTTTTAGAACCAGTTAAAACCTTGTTTATTGATGATTTGTGTGTAGCCAATTCGGCGCGTGGTCAAAAAATTGGCGAGCAACTTTATGAATTTGCTCTTTCCTATGCTAAGGAGCAGGGTTGCCACAATCTTACCTTGGATGTATGGGCTGACAATGCAGGAGCTGTCCGTTTTTATGAACGCCAAGGAATGAAACCGCAAAAGTTCCGTATGGAGCAAATAATAAATCATGACCACCCGTCAAACGGGTGGTTTGAACAAGGGCTGTAAGCCCACATCACCAGCCAGCGCCTAAAGACGCTGGCTTTCACTTTGTTCAAGCCTCACTGCTTTTGACTCGTCACTAGCCTCTTAAAGAGGCATTCGTACTACTTGCCATTATCCCTAAAGGGATCTTCATACTCTTTTACACTCAATTTATCAAGTGCTATATCATGCTTTTCCTGCTCTTGAATA
>NZ_JAOTGC010000003.1:0-189105 GCF_044427445.1 Streptococcus sp. 2020WUSS084
CTCCCTTGAATCAGCAGTTTAGGCAAAAACAGAACTTAGTCTGAGACTAAATTCTGTTGATTTTATGCAGTTTTCTCAAAGTAACTTCTGGAAGGACGGGAACTAGAACTTACTTTGAGAATTTACCGAAAGTTCTATGGAGATACTAAAGAATAAGGTTAATTCCAAATAATACCGCTGAATCAGTCAATCCAGCACTTAATACTCAATAAAAATCAAAAATAGCAAGTCTAAGCTACTTATAACATGTGAAATTTTAATTTATAAGTTTGAGTTGAGGATTGTGGATTTCAAGTAGCTGTTTTCTTCTAAAAAAATAACAAAATCGAAACGCTCCATATCCACTTTGAGTGGTAGGTGGCTATTTTTGATTTTAAATGAGTATAAGTTACTATTGGCTGAGTATCACATTTAGTCACTCCTCTCCTATTCCTTCTTCTCTTTGCTATAACCTATATAAAAAGAAACTGAACAGAACTTTTTATGATACTTCTGCCCAATTTCTTAATTTGATTAACATAATGTTAGTGACTAGCTTTAGCGAAAGTCTTTCAAATGAATTTGTAAATCACGTATCATTTCACGACGACCATTAAAACATTGTCCGCTAATTAATTTTTCGTATTTATCAAGTTGATCATTGCTCAGATTTTTTCGATAATCTCTCAAGGCACCTCTCAACATTAATAGTTCATCGTTTATCAATCCCGGTGATTGTATTGCGTGAGATAATTCGTGAATATCTTCATGTGGCATACGGTCAAACTTGCGTTTTTGACTTTCCTGTTTGCGGATACGATCCTTGATTCGATTTCTGAACTTGACTTTGAAATAACAATATAATTGAACTTGTTCATCAACTAGCCACGGTTGATCTTCCAACAATTCAAACAAGGTCATCATTCCTTCTTGTTCCCAATCATCTCGATCCCATAGTTTAATGTAAAACTCTTTTCGAGCCTTGTTTACAATACCTTTGACGCTTGCATACACTTTTTCGAAGTCCATTACTTAATCTCCTTTTGTTGATGGTTTAAGTTTATCGAAAAGTGCTGGCTTTCTACAGGACATTTTTGTCTAGCTTACTTTATTTGATTTTTCTTTTTTAAAGTGCATTTGCTATTGATACTCTATGAAAAACATTGCATTCTGCTCCAGAAGGGAGTTATTATATTGGTTTTTGGTTCCTCATTTCTTAGTTCCACTACCAGTATGGCTTGAAAGAACCATAGCTATGTCTAAAGGTCTAGCTGTTTAAAACTATATTTGTATATTTCTAAGATTGTGATAAATAACTATTGATTCGTTTTTCTTGTAATACTCAATAAAAATCAAAAATAGCAAGTCTAAGCTACTTATAACATGTGAAATTTTAATTTATAAGTTTGAGTTGAGGATTGTGGATTTCAAGTAGCTGTTTTCTTCTAAAAAAATAACAAAATCGAAACGCTCCATATCCACTTTGAGTGGTAGGTGGCTATTTTTGATTTTAAATGAGTATAAATACCCTGTTTCTGATGTGTAGCATGTAAAAAAGCCTTCACCAAGATTATGTACTTAGCGAAGGCTTGGTGGTTATTTTAGTGGTTGAGAGTGAGGGCAGATCCGTTATGGAATGTCTTGCCCAGAGTATTTTTATACTACTCTTTCGTATTAATTTTCTCTTTTACTTCTTCATAAGAAAGGGGATGAACATCTTCGTCATCGTGTTCAATATTCTCTGGCATTTTGCCTGTTTCATACAGAGATTTAATTTGAACACTATCAAGAGTTTCGTATTTGAGAAGTGCTTCTGCAATCAGTTTGTGTGTATCACGGTTTGATTGAATAATATCTGCAGCTTTATTTCGAGCCTCATTTAGCAAATCTCTTACTTCATTATCTAACTCATATGCAGTTTGCTCAGAAATATGTTTTTGAGTTGTTTGTCCACCAAACATTGCATGTCTGCCTTCATACTGCATTGGTCCCATTTTTTCACTCATACCATATTCTGCAACCATGGCACGCGCCATCTGTGTAGCTTGTTCAAAGTCATTTGAGGCACCGGTTGTTTGGGTATTGAAAATAATTTCTTCCGCAACACGACCCCCCATAAGACCAGCCAATTGCTCCTTCATATCTTCTTTAGATAGAAGCATTTGATCTTCTTTAGGGAGGGCAATCATGTATCCACCTGCGCGACCGCGGGGAACAATTGTTACTTTGTGAACTTCACGTGCATTTGATAGTACGAGACCAACAATTGTATGACCTGCTTCATGGTAGGCAACGATTTCGCGTTCTTTGGCTGAAACTTGACGGTCTTTCTTAGATGGACCTGCAATAACACGATCTTCTGCTTCATCAATATCTGAAGCATCAATGACAGTCTTGTTTCGACGTGCAGCTACAAGGGCTGCTTCGTTAAGAACATTCTCTAAATCTGCACCAACAAATCCTGGTGTTTGTTGTGCTACTAATTTCAAATCTACATCTGCTGCTAGTGGTTTATTCTTCGCATGAACTTTAAGTATTGCTTCACGTCCCTTAACATCCGGACGACCAACCAATACTTTACGGTCAAAACGACCTGGACGAAGAAGGGCTGGATCTAAAACATCACTACGGTTGGTTGCGGCAATGACAATGATCCCTTCGTTCCCTTCAAAACCATCCATTTCAATTAAGAGTTGGTTGAGGGTTTGTTCACGTTCATCGTTACCGCCACCCATGCCGACACCACGTTGGCGACCGACAGCATCAATTTCATCGATGAAAATAATGGCTGGTGCTGCTTTTTTTGCATCTTCAAATAATGAACGAACACGGCTGGCACCGACACCAACAAACATTTCAACAAAATCTGAACCAGAAATGGAGAAGAATGGTACACCCGCTTCACCCGCTACTGCTTTGGCAAGCAAGGTTTTACCGGTTCCTGGAGGACCCTCTAGTAGCACACCTGCTGGAATACGTGCTCCAAGTTTAGTAAAGCGTTTTGGATCCTTCAAAAATTCAACAACTTCAACTAATTCTTGTTTTTCTTCCTCTGCACCTGCTACATCTGAGAAACGTACCTTGATGTTACTTTGTTCCAAAGCTTTAGCTTTATTCCGTCCAAAGTTCATTGCACCACGTGCTCCACCACCACCCTGGTTCATCATCATCATGAAGAATACACCAGCAATAACAAGTGGCAACAAATTAAAGATAATGTTCAACCATAGTCCATTAGAACTTTCAGGTTTAATAGTAACCTTTACTCCATTTTCATTTGCAAGAGCTTGTAGCTCTGACAAATTCGTTTCTGACGGTAAAATTAGCGACTTAAAGTTTTTATACTTAACTTTACTAGAAACTTGGAATAACTTAATAGATGAAGCTAACTCATCTTTAGCTTCCTGTTCTGTTTTGTACTTACCAGTAATTTCAATAACACTTGAATTTGGTTGATAAGTAATTTCAGATACATTATTATTTTTCAATTCAGTTACTACTTGTGAATAACTGATTTCTTGAGTTGCTACTTGCTGACCAGCGTTAAAAAATTGAAAGGCTGTAACAATAGTGGCAATAACGAGAATAATGAGAAAAGGATTTTTTATAAATCCTTTATTTGGTTGATTGTTCATAATATAGTAGGAAACCTTTTTCTATTTTGTGTAAACTTCCTCTTTGAGTACACCAACATAAGGAAGATTACGATAATTTTCATCATAATCTAAGCCAAATCCAACTACAAATTCATTTGGAATAGTAAAGCAAGTGTAGTCTGGCTCGATTTCAACAACACGACCTTCTGGTTTATCAAGAAGAGTGGCAATTTTAATAGAAGCTGCCTGACGCAAAGCAAAGAGTTCTTTCAATTCTTTTAATGTGCGACCAGTGTCAATAATATCCTCTACGAAGATGATATGTCGACCTGCAACACTATTGTCCAAATCCTTGATAATCTTAACGGTACCACAACTCTCCGTTCCGCCATGGTAGCTAGAAACAACCATATAATCCGTTTCTACATGGGCATCAATATGTTTCATTAATTCTGCCATAAATGGGATAGAACCTTTTAAAATTCCTACAAGAATAGGATTCTTATCTGCATAGTCTGTTGCTAGAATTTGACCGAGTTCTTTGCATTTTACAACGATTTCTTCTTCTGAAACAAGAATTTTCTTAATATCTTTGTCCAACATAGTTGTTCTACTCTTTCATTTTTATATATAAGGTAGCTTTGATTATATCATTTTTTACTGATTTACTCAAATCACTGCTAACAAGATTCGTAATTCCATAAATTTCTCCATTCTGCTCGATAATAAGCGCATTTTGTCGAACTTTCTGTGAGATTTTATTATCAATAAACCAACGGCGGAGTTTTTTATTTACTCCGTTTATTAAAATGGTATCCCCAGCCTGCCTTCTCCTCACTACAATTGGATTTTCTGTAGGAAAATATAAAATACTATCCGCTTCTTCCAAAGGATGATTGAGAGAAAAAATATATGAACCGTAAGAAAAAATACCCTCTGATTTTATCATGATTTTTTCTGGTTGACTATCCGTCTCTGGTCCTATTTTATAAATTTGAAAACGATGATAATCCTTCTCTAACATGTAATCATTTTTCAATAAATGATAGTAGTTAGCTTTTGAACGCAAGATGTGTAATACTTCATTAAATTGTGGACGAGAGAGCTGTAAATCAGGAAATTTTTCAAAATATTCCTCTAATAGATAACTTTGTACCGCAGGTGTCTGTTGTTGAAAACTCATCACATCTGTAACTGATAAATCCTGTGTCAAATCTCTTAGCGCTTGAAATAGATTATTTGTATCAACTGCAAGATTATTGAGAGTAAGTTCGATTTTAGGATTTTCCTGTTTTAACTTTGGTAAATAGTCATTTCTGACTCTATTTCGAAAATATTTGAAATCTACATTGCTGCAATCTTCAAAATGAAATATCTTTTCAAAATCTGCCTTTTTAAAAGATAAAAGTGGTCGAATAAGTTCCCCTGTTGCAAAAGGCTGAATCGTTTGAATTGCTGATAAGTGACGTAAACGCCCTCCTCTAATCAATCGCATAAAGACAGTTTCTGCTTGATCATCTGCATGGTGGGCTGTCACTAGTGCAGTGTAGCCTTCCTTCTCCATGATTGTAGCAAAAAATCCATAACGCCATTTTCGCGCCGCTTCTTCTGAAAAAACACCTTCAAAATAGGACAGATAAAAGGGAACATTACTTTCTTCTGCTAACTGTTTAAGATATTTTTCCTCAATGACAGATTCTTCTCTCTGTCCATGATTAATATGGGCAATTCCAAGTTCAATCCCTAACACTTGTTTGCATTCGTATAAAAGATGGAATAGGTTCATAGAATCTAACCCACCAGATACGGCTACTAGTACTTTCTTATGTTTATCAAAAAAGTGACCATCCAGTGTCACTTTTAAAAATCTATCTTTCATTTACTTTAAAATCCTGTAAATATCATTTGCAATTTGTGTAATCTCATCATAATTTGATTTATCTGTAAAAATAGATAAAACAAAAGGAGATCCTGCGTAAACAATCGCTACATCGTGTTTGACATCATCTGCATCGCCAATTTTATGAGCAACTGGAACTGAGATGTCTTTCGAAATACGTTGATTATCAAATTGAGTAGATAACAAACTTTCTAGCACATAGCCATTTTGATTATAAATGGTTTCCATCATGTTTCCTGCTACCTCTGCCGAAGTTTCACGTGTAACCATACTCCACTCACTACCTGTTTTAGCAGTTATTACTTGATAAAAATTGGAATCGAATTTATTAGCTACATAATAAGAAAGTAAATTACTAGCTACATTATCTGACTCTTTAGCAGTCTTATTGATCAATTCTTCCACTGAATAATCTTTGTTGTCAGGAGTTTTTGACAGTGAACCACTTCCTCCAGCAACATAAGCTCCTGGGAAGGATATAGATTCGGCTGTATATTTCACTTTAGTAGTCAAATCAATATACCCAGCATTCAGTTGCTCTTGAACGTAATAAAGAATTGGTAGTTTAGCAATGCTGGCAGAATAGAATAGTTTCTCTTGGTTTACACCTGCAGTTTGACCTGTTGACAATTGTTTCACATATATACCAATAGTATCTTTGGAATATTTGTTAGTCAACAACTCTTGAACGGCTTCTACTCTATTATCCGTTTTAGAAAGATTATTTACTGCAATCCAACCTTTATCTGTAACATAGGCAAAATCACCTAGGGAAGTTGTTACGATTTTAGAAACCATAACAGCTTGATAGGGTTGTAAATCATTTTTTATTTCCGTAGCTTCGTTAGCAATTGGTGAGGTTAGCAATGCGAAACCTTTTTTTGTCCAATAAGTTTGCTCAACAGTAGTTTCTGTAACAATTACATCATCAAATAGTAGATGCCTACTTGCAAGAATGTAACCCTTGTCATCTATTTGGAAAACCAATTCTTTTTTGCTATTGACTAGAACATCCGTAATAGAAAAACGTTGGTTCGGCTGTAATTGTCCACCTGCTATAGTCAGTTCTTCATCCGAATAAAGATTCTCAGTTTGAAAAACATTTGGGTTTTGAGGGATAGTTTGAAAATACTGATCATAGATAGTATGAGTCAATTCGTATTCTTCTTGCGCTGTGAGTGCAAATGGTATTTCTGTACTATCGACCACCTGCCATCCAAATAAAACTGGCAATAACCATACGAGCAGTTTTTTCTGCATACTCCCTCCTTTCTACGATTCATTTTCTTCTAACTTTAATTCTCTATTCTTTTGATTCAACTCTTCTAATTTTTCATCAGAATGCTGTAAAAATTGCTCTACAATTTTAAAAATAGATTCGGTCATTTTGGTAACCCTGGAATATTGTAGACAAATTCCCCTTCTTTAGAGTATTGATACTTAGCCCGAACATACTTTGCTGCGTATTCCTCATTTTTCAATTTTGCAACCATCTCTGCTTCCTGCTTCTGTTCTTTGGTCAGTTCTTCGTAATTTTTTTCCAATTCAGCAAGCTTCTTTTCCTGCTGCTGAATATTAGTGTAAGTTCCAACAAGATTATAGGCAGGCAACATAAAAAGAAAGATAACTAGAATGAGAATTGCACCCATAAAACGATTTTTTTGTTGGCGTTCTGCCAATTGATGCTGAGTTTTTTTACGCTCCGACTGAATAAAGGCATTATTCAGTTGTAGAATTTTAGATTTCTTCATCTTTTTCTATCCTTTTTTCACTGATAATTTCATACATTTTCAGTGCGTCTTCTTTTTTAGTCGAATCTTTCATTTCAAGTACTTTTACAGTGAGTAGTTTATTACCAAATTGGATTTCAACCTGATCATTTACTTTTAAATCTGTTGAAGATTTCGCCAAAATCCCATTGACTTTTATTCGTCCTTTATCGGCAACTTCCTTCGCAACTGTTCGACGCTTGATAATGCGGGATACTTTCAAATATTTATCTAGTCTCATACTTTACCTCAGTTCATTATTTTACCATTTTTCAAGGTATTTGAGAAATTTATTCTGCCTTCCTTGCTTTAATTTCTTTTAATTTTTCGGCAAAAGAAATCAATTCCTCTAATATTTCATATTCTTTTTTCTGTTGAATGTTAAACACAACAGCTAGTTTTCCTTTATTTTCCGTTATCTGAGCTTTCAAATTCGTAGCAGATAGTGCTTCGAAGTAATCTTGCGTTAGGAAAATTTGGCCAGCCATAGGTTCGAATGTCACTGTCACTTGATGTTGTCGTCTAAGAACTGTATGACAGAAAACTTGGTCTAAAAATGACTTCAATAGACCGATTTCAAGTAAGTAGGCTACTACATCAGGATACTCTCCAAAACGGTCTATCAATTCTTCTTGTAATTCTTGATAGTTGACACGACTGTCAATATTCTTTATACGCTTGTAAATTTCAATTTTTTGACGTTGATCAGCAATGTAGTCACTTGGTAGATAGGCGTCAATCTGTAGGTTGACCTCAGTGTTGCTTTTCTGACGCTGAGACGCCTTGCCTTGTTTTTCCAAGATGGCTTGTTCCAGCAATTGTGAATACATCTCATATCCCACAGAATCAATAAAACCTGACTGAGCAGCACCTAAAATATTTCCCGCACCACGAATGGACAAATCTTGCATGGCAATCTTGAAACCTGATCCTAGTTCTGTAAAGCCCTTAATGGCTTCCAAGCGTTTTTCAGCTACTTCTGTCAAGGACTTGTCTGGACGGTACATGAGATAGGCATAGGCAATCCGACTGGAACGGCCAACACGTCCTCTAAGTTGATAAAGAGTTGACAGTCCCATATGATCTGCATTTTCAATAAACAGTGTATTAGCATTTGGAATATCAACACCTGTTTCAATGATTGTTGTGGTCACTAGAATATCATACTCACCCTCTACAAAGGCATAGAGAGTATTTTCTAATTGGATCTCCGACATTTGTCCATGGACGTATCCTATAGTAGCTTCTGGAACCAATTCTTTTAATTCAGACACTTTCTGTTCAATGGTGTCAACTTTATTGTAAAGATAGTAAACCTGACCTCCGCGATCTATCTCACGAAGCATTGCATCTCGGATAACGGAAGGATTTGTTTCCATCACATAAGTTTGTACAGGATAGCGATTTGTCGGTGGAGTCTCAATTACTGATAAATCGCGGATTCCCAACATGGACATTTGCAATGTCCGAGGAATTGGAGTTGCAGTTAGGGTTAGGACATCTATTTTCTTTTTCAATTCCTTCAAGCGTTCCTTATGCTTGACACCAAACCGTTGCTCTTCGTCAATAACCAGTAAACCTAAATCAGCAAAAACAACATCTTTTGATAGAAGGCGATGGGTACCAATCAAGATGTCAACTTGGCCTTTTTTCAACTTCTCAAGTGTTTTTTCCTGCTCTGCCTTTGTTTTAAAACGACTCATAACATCCACATTGACGGGAAATTCTGCAAACCGTTCTTGGAAATTAGCATAGTGTTGCTGGGCTAAAACAGTCGTAGGAACAAGAATAGCTACTTGCTTGCCATCATTGACTGCTTTGAAAGCAGCGCGCATAGCTACCTCTGTCTTACCAAAGCCGACATCTCCTACCAGCAAACGATCCATTGGAGAGTCTTTTTCCATATCTTGTTTGATTTCATCAATGGAACGAAGTTGGTCGTCGGTTTCCACATGTGTAAAGTAGTTATCAAACTCAATCTGATTCTCATCATCTGGTGAAAAGGCAAAGCCTTTCAGCTGACTACGCTCCGCATAAAGCTTAATCAAATCATCTGCAATATCCTCCACTTGCTTCTGAACTTTTTGCTTAGTTCGTTGGAACCGGCCATCGTTTAGTTTATTAACTTTTGGAGCTTTCCCATCGGACGCTAAGTATTTGGAGAGAAAATCAATTTGTTCTACAGGAATAGAAATGCGATCGGAGTTTTGATATTGAACCGTTAAATAATCACGATGAATGCCTGAAATTTCAATAGTCTCAATTCCTAAGTATTGACCGATACCATGAACATGGTGAACAACATAGTCACCAACTGCTAATTCACTATAGTCCTTAATACGTTCAGCGTTAGAAATATTGGTTCTACGTGTCTTACGCTTCATTTTCTTATTGAAAATCTCTTTTTCAGTGATGAAAACTAGTTTCTCATCCATCAAATGAAAACCTGAAACTAACTGACCAATCGTAACCTGTTGCTGACCTTCTACTAACTTATCTGCTGCATGTACTGGAAGATGAATATCATACTCTTGTAAAGTTTTCTGTAAAGTCTGTAAACTCACATCAGAACTCGCTTGAATAACAACGGTATTGTTTGATTTCGCATACCGAGTCAATTCATCTTTTAACAATGGAATCTGGTGGAAAAATTCCTGCATAGGATGCTGTGTGAATTGATAAAGAGCATCAAACTTTACATTGCCTAAACCTTTTTGAAAACTTGAAAAGAAGGTGGCAGGTTTGTATTTTCTCAATTCAGCATAAGTTGAGACAAAATAATTCAAACTTGACACTGATTTACCCTTCTGTAAATCATCTGTCAACAAGTCTGCAATTTCTTTTTCAAACTGAGCCTGCTTATCGGAAATTTTATGAAAATCATCTAAAAATAAGGGAGAACCCTTTGGCAAATAATCCAACAACGTCCATGATTGTTCATAGATACAGGACAAGAATTTACGCAAATCTGGATGCCGGTACTCCGTCTGCATGTCCGCTAAAACTTCTCGTAAATAAGACTGTTGCTCCTCTAGGGTCGATTTGTCAATAGCTGTCTGAATGTATCGGCTAGCTCTGCTATAGTCTTCCGAAGACAAAATGATATCGGAAGCAGGAGAGATAGAGATTTCGTCTAGATTTTCCAAGGATTTTTGACTATCGACATCAAAGATACGAATGCCATCAATCTCATCTCCAAAAAATTCTATTCGATAAGGAGCTTCTGCTTGCATGTCAAAAATATCTAGAATATCACCTCGTTGGCTAAATTCTCCCTGAGTTAAGACACGAGCTACCTTTTTATATCCGATATTGACAAGATTATTTACAAGTTTGTCAACTTCTATTTCTTGACCAACTTCAAGCTGTATTTTAGAACCTTTATAAGTCTCAGGACTCGGCAATAAGACCCGACAAGCAGCCATACTAGCAACTAAAATTCCTGAACTGGTAGAATCTGTCAAGAAATTTAAACTGTCAATCCTTGATTGAGTCCGTTCTTTTGATGCAAAAACAAACTCGGCAATAGGACTATCATCTGTAAAAAAGTTGTAAACATTCTCACTTCCAATAATGGCTGTTAAATCTGCAACTAATTTCTCAGCATCATTTTGAGTAGCAGTCACAATCATTATTTTCTCAGCCATACTATCATAGGCAGTCGCCATGATTAATGACTTACTGGTTCCAGTGAGTCCTAATAATAGTTGGCGGGTTGACTTGTTTAAGCCAGACTGCCACTGATTGATTTGCTTGTTCTTGTGAAGTAAATCGAGTATATTCATTATCCGTTAAACTTTCTCATTACTGTATCAAAATCATCTTCTTCGAGATATACGTTGACAGCCTTGTCAAGTTTATCTAGTGCTAAGTCGATTTCAATACGGTCCTCTATATCAAAACCAGACAAGACATGGTTTACAACGCTCATTTTTCCTTTAGGACGCCCAATACCAATCTTGATACGGTCAAATTCCTGTGTTCCAATATGCTTGACAATGGATTTGATACCATTGTGGCCACCAGCTGATCCTTTTTGACGGAAACGGATTTTTCCAACAGCCATATCCAAATCATCATAAGCCACCAAAATATCAGTTGCATCCAGACCATAATAAGTCATTAAGGCATGGACAGCCTTACCTGATTCATTCATGAAGGTCGTTGGTTTGACCAAAAAGATTTTTTCTCCGTCAATAAAGGTAGTAGCAATGTCCGCTTGAAAAATTTTATCGTGGTTAAAGGTCACATTTTCACGCTTAGCAATCTTATCCAGCAGCATAAAGCCGACATTGTGCTTGGTTTCAAAATAGCGGTCTCCGGGATTTCCGAGACCGATGATCAATCGTGTCATTTTTTCTCCTTAATACCAAAAGGCTGGAAAATGCATTCCAACCTGATTATCTATTATACGTTAAAGCGGAACTCCATGATGTCCCCGTCTTGAACGACATATTCTTTTCCTTCTTCACGGAGGCGTCCTGCTTCCTTAACAGCTTTCTCAGAGCCATACTGAATCAAATCATCATAAGACATGGTAACGGCACGGATAAAGCCTTTTTCGAAGTCTGAGTGGATGATGCCAGCACATTGAGGGGCTTTCATACCACGTTTGAAGGTCCAAGCACGAACTTCCTTCTCTCCTGCTGTAAAGTAGGTGCCTAGACCAAGCAAGTGATAGGCTACACGTGTTAATTTGTCCACGCCAGATTCTGTCAAGCCGAGGGCTTCCAAAAACTCACCCTTGTCTTCATCATCTAGTTCTGAAATTTCCTCTTCTGCACGCGCAGAAATCACCACCACTTCTGCATTTTCTGTTGCTGCAAAGTCACGGATTTGCTGAACATAACTGATAGACTCAGGATCTGCTACCTTGTCTTCATCGACGTTGGCAACATAGAGGACTGGTTTAGTGGTCAAGAGGAAGAGTTGCTTAACGATTTTTTGTTCTTCATCTGTGAAGTCAACTGTACGAGCAGATTTTCCGTCTTCTAGGACAAGTTTGATTTTTTCAAGAACTGCAAATTCTGCCACAGAATCCTTGTCTTTTTGCGTACGGGCCATTTTTTCTACACGGGCATAACGCTTGTTGATGCTCTCTAGGTCCGCCAAAATCAATTCTAGGTTAATAGTATCAATATCTGCGATAGGATCAACAAAGGCATCTTCACGGCCTTGTTCACGCATGACATTTTCATCGTCAAAGGCACGCACCACATGGACAATTGCATCAACTTCGCGGATATTGGCCAAGAATTTATTTCCAAGCCCTTCACCTTTAGAGGCACCTTTTACGATACCAGCAATATCGGTAAATTCAAAAGTGGTTGGCACTGTCTTTTTAGGAGTGATGAGTTCTGTCAACTTCTGCAAACGCTCATCGGGCACTTCTACCATGCCGACGTTTGGATCAATGGTCGCGAAAGGGTAGTTTGCTGCCTCAGCTCCTGCCTTTGTAATTGCGTTAAATAGGGTTGATTTACCAACATTTGGCAAACCGACAATTCCTGCTGTTAAAGCCATGTTTTTTACTCTCCAATTAAAAATTCAATCATGACTATTATAGCAGAAAAATAGAGAAAAAGCTTGCCGATTGGCAAGCTTCGTTAAAAATAATGCTTAATAAACATTGCACATAAGAAGACAATGAAAAAAAGAATGAGAAAGACAAAATCTCCTCTTGTAAGCTGTCGTTTGGATTCTTCGTTCAAGTATTCCCAAACATTCATTTTTCCTCGTTGTTCCACCACAATTTCCTTCTCAGGCTCTTTTCCTAAAACCAGATAATCCAGACTGACACCAAAAATTTCTGCCAGCTGGACCAGTTTGTCAATGTCTGGCGTTGCTTCGCCATTTTCCCACTTAGAAACAGCCTGACGGGAGATATAGAGTTTCTCTGCCAACTCATCTTGGGATAGGTTCTTGGCTGTGCGTAAAACTCGAATTTGCTGTGCTAACTGATTCATGGTCATGTCCTCCTCTTTTTTTCTAAGTCTATTATAGTTTAGAAAGGAACAGTTGACTAGCACTTTTTAGGAAAAATTCGCAACCAGCAGTTGCAAACTGTCAACTAGGTTTCACTAGGCAGCACTTGTTGCATTTTTCGTTCAAAATCATGCCGGCTCATCATGACTACATGGTCACAGTTGCTACAGCGGATTTTGATATCCGCTCCTAGACGGATGACTTCCCATTTATTGGCCTTCTTGCCGGTCGATTTGATGACACAGGCATGAGGCTTCTTCATTTCGACAAAGGATCCTAATTGATACATACTTCCTCCTTAAAGATACATACTTCTTTCCTGATAGGTTAACGTTACCTCATTTGCAGTGCATATCTCTCCATCTATTTGCAATAATAATTTTTCTTTTGATTTTAAAACTACATCTACCCCTGTTAAATGCTGAATTGTATGAGAAGATTCATGCCTCTTCGTTAATAAGGCTAACAATGATTGTAGACGTTGGTAGAAATTTCCATTTTTGAAGTAAACAATATCTACTTCCTTCTTTTTAGCACTTGCTGTTGGCCATATCATGATTCCTCCACCAAAATAAAGACTATTTGCTACAGAAATAAAAAAGAGATTACCTAACTGATAAGATTTTCCATCAAGAGTTAATTCTAAGTTTATAGCTTGTTTTGAAAATAATGTTTTAATACCAAAGAATAGATAAGTTAACCTCCCAAGTTTTACCTTGTTCAGAATTTTTTTCAAAATTGAATTCGTTGAACCATTGATAACTTGAGCTGCAAAGCCAAAATCCATACTGTTTACAACCGTTCCATGTGAACTGTTTAAAACATATATCCGACTTGTTTTTCCCTCTAAAATAGCATCTACACTTCTATAGAGCGATGTTATATTCATTGCTTTTGCAAAATCATTTCCAGATCCTGTTGGATAATAAGCAAACGGTAGACTAGCTGGCCAAAAACGCAAGGCTTTAGATAGGGTGCCGTCTCCGCCTAAAATCATTAATTGGTCCTCACTACTGACAAACTCCTTTAAAATAGCCTCTATTTGATTTTTTTCATCCTCAGGCCCAACTGTCATAAAAATGTTAACTGCAAGCTGTGGATAACTTTCTTTTATTTTGAATATGATATGTTCAGCAGTATGACTACCAGCATTAGGATTAGCTAATATATATAACGTCATTTATTCCCCATCACTAAATATATAAAAATAAGCTAGGTGCTATTTTTTAGTATAACATAAAGGGAGCGGGAAAGAACTCGACTGGTCAAAAAAAGAGTTCGTCTTCCCGCCCCCGCACAGTTGATTAGGTCAGATTTGGAGTGTAAAACACGAACAAATCTGCCAATCAACCACTGCGCTGAGATGTTGACACGAACCCTGAGAAGCGAGGTTGGTCTTTTTGCCCAGCCTCCTTAATATTATTTAGTTGGTACGAACTGGTGTAACCAATTGAATAAAATCTTCCCCTTCATTATTTGGAATCAGTGTAAATGGACGGACAGAAGAGATAAAGCTAATTTTCACTTGTTCACTAGTTGTGGCTTTCAATGCTTCTATCAAGTAAGTTGGGTTAAAGCTGATTACTAAGTCTTCACCTGATACTTCTACAGTATCTAATTCCTCATTCACACGTCCAACTTCTGGAGAATTTACATGAGCCGATACAACATTATTAGCAATTTCTAGTTTTACTGTACCATTTTGGGTTGCATTTGAAAGAAGACGAGCACGCTCCATCGAGTGACGAAGATTTGCAGTATCAAAAATTGCAGTTGTTTTAAACTCAGTTGGAATTAAGCGGTCTGTATCAGGGTAGGTACCTTCTAATAAGCGTGTATAGAAGCTAATATGCTCGCTTCTAAAAAGGATTTGATTATTTGAAAAGAAGACTTCTACTGTTTCAATATCATCTGTAAAAACTGCAGTAAATTCACGGAGAGAACGACTTGGAATGACAACATTAAAATCATCACCAGAGGTATCAAGGACCAATTTCCGTTGGCTCATACGGTGTGAATCTGTTGCAACAGTTTTTAGATTTTTATTTTCTGTTAAAACAAAATGAACACCCGTAAGAATAGGACGACTTTCTTGTGTAGAAGCTGCAAATGCTGTTTCATTAATTGTTTGTTTTAATACTTTGGTTTCTAACACCAATGGTTTTGAAGTTGGAACTTCCTGTAAACGAGGATACTGTTCTGCTTCTTTTCCCTTTAATGTGATTTCAGACTTACCACTTGTCAAAACGATTTGCTTTTGTTCAATTTCATTGAAGTCAAGGACTAAATCCGGCATGCTGGATACGACATTAATAAAGAAACCAGCTTCTAAGAGAATGGAGCCTGGAGAACTGATCAAAAGTCCTGCATTTTCATCTTGAATAGAAATAAAATGTTCAATCGAGATTTGTCCATTTGAACCAGTTAAAGTGATTCCTTCACTAGTTACTGTAATTTTTACTGTTGAAAGAATTGGAATAGCATTTTTTGTACTGATTGCCCGTTTAGTAATACTAAGTGCTTGTAGAAATATATTTTTATTAATAGAAAATTGAATCATGGATTCTCCTTTATTTATTATCTATAAGGTTAATAGTAATAGTAGTCTCTGTGTATTTTGTGGAAAAGTGATGAAAGACCAATAAAACTGCGGAAATTAACTTGTTCACAACTTGTGGAAAAAACAGAAGTTTTTTTAAAAGTTATACACAGGTTAACGAAGTTTATTTTTTATACTGGTAATCTCTATTTCTAAATTCTCATCATCCAAGAGGAGAGTTTTTATTTTATTGTATGCATGCATAACGGTTGTATGGTCTCGATTACCAAATTCTTTCCCAATTTTTGGAAGGGAATTGTCTGTCATTTCACGTGATAAAAACATAGCAACTTGTCGCGCGTGAACGATATGTTGAACACGCTTAGAACCTTTTAATTCTTTCAAGCTGACACCGTAGAAATTTCCCACTTCGGTTTGGATTTTCTCAATAGGAATAACCATGTTTTGTGGATTTGTTTGTTTTCTTGATCGAATAGCCTCAGCAGCAACCTCGACACTTATCTCAGACAGTTGCCGCATAGTGGCTATCAAATGGATATCTTTTAAGGCACCTTCAAGGTCACGTACGTTCGAATCAAATTGCCCAGCTAGATAGGATAGCGTCTCATTTGTAAAGTTATAAGGCAGGTTCTCGCACTTGTTACGTAAAATTGCGATACGTGTTTCAAAATCAGGTGGAGTGATTTCACTGGTTAACCCCCATTTGAAACGTGTTACTAGTCTTTCTTCCAAATTGTCTAAGTGATCGGGATTACGGTCGCTTGTGAGTACAATCTGCTTATTTTTTTCATGAAGCGCATTAAAAGTATGGAAAAATTCTTCCTGTGTTGTTGCTTTATTACGGAGAGACTGAATGTCATCAATTAAAAGTAAGTCCAGATTGCGATAGGTTTTTTTGAAACTTTCCATATCATTGAGACGGAGGTGTTCTAAAAATTCATTGATGAATGTTTCCGATGAGACATATTTTATCCTTGCCTGGGGATTATCGGCTAGAACCTTATTTCCAATCGCATTTAAAATATGAGTTTTTCCAAGACCAGGACCACCAAAAATGAATAATGGATTGTAGAGCTCACCTAGGTTATCAGATACAGCTAAAGCTGCAGCCTTTGCCCAGTGATTATTGTCTCCTTGTACAAAATTAGCAAAGGTGTACTGGGATTTTATGTCAGAATGAACCGGTTTAAAAGTTTCCTGAGGAGTAGCCGGCCCAGGTGTCTGTACCTGGTGAAACACTGAACTTCTTGCGTTTGTAATGTTCTTAATTTCCTGTTCATCTTCTGTAAATTGATATTGGATGGCAAGAGGTTCTCCGTAGATTTCAAAACTAGCGGCAATCATTAACTCTTCGAAGTTTTTTTCCCAAAAATCTTTTTTAAATGGACGATTTAAGAAAATATTGGCAACTTGCTGGTTGATTCCAAGTAATTTTGCATCAGCGACATAAAAATCATAAATAGATGGCTTAAAATTTACTTTTGCTAATTCAATAAATCGTTGCCAAAAAAGTTGTTCTTGGTTCATATTTTCCCCCTTTCACATTATATTCGTTAGAATAGTGTACCATAAAAAACAAAAGTTTTCCACAGATAATTTTAAAAATCCACACTATTAAGAAAAGTTTTCCACAAGATGTGAATAAAAGTCAGAACCTTTGCTGGTCCTGACTTTTTGTAATGATTTTAGTGTGGAAAAGAGTGTTTATAAAAATAAATTGTAAACAAGTCTATTTAAAATTGTTGATAATTCTTTCGAATTCATCGAGGTCATTAAAGCTAATTCGAATTTCTCCGCTTCCGTTTTTCTTCTTGATAATTTTTGTAGCTGTTCCAAGAGTTTTACTGAGTGAATCTTCCTGTTCTTTTAAAAATTGGTCGCGTTGTTTAAGCTTAGTGTGTTTTTTCTTATTTGCAGCTATTAATTTTTCAAGCGTACGCACACTTAAATCTTTTGATAAAATGAGTTGAACCCATTCGGCTTGCTTTTCTTCTGAAAATGACACCAATTGTCGCGCGTGCCCTTGTGAAATTTTTCCTTCTTCTACAGCTTGTTTAGTCTGAGATGATAGATTTAGTAGGCGCAATAAATTACTGATATATGGTCTTGATTTTCCCATGATTTGAGCAACTTCATCATGTGTTAACCCTCTACTAATCAATTTTTGATAAGAGGCTGCTTCTTCTATCGGATTTAAGTTAGAACGCTGCAGATTCTCTATGATAGCCTGATAGAGTAAATCATCATCAGTCAGTTCTTTTACCACTGCTGGTATTGTAGTCAGTCCAGCTAATTGACTGGCTCGCAACCTTCTTTCTCCAGCTAATAATTCGTATCCGATAATAGAAGATTTTCTTACAATAATCGGTTGAATTAAGCCATTTTCCTTAATAGATTGAGCGAGCTCAAGTAGCTCCTTTTCATCAAAATGAATTCTTGGCTGATAGGGATTGGGATGGATTTCTGAAATATTTATTGTACGTAATTCTTCCATATATCCTTATTCTAGCAAAAAAAATGAGACTTTACAATTGTGTAAAGTCTCATTTGTCAATTATTCGCTAAGTTCTTCTGTAGAATGTGTCAACTTAATGTCAACAGTTTGTTTCTGATTATTGCGGTAATAAGTTACAGTGATTGTATCTCCAATTTGATGTTTGTAGAGAGCGCTCTGGAGGTCACTCTTATTTTGAATAGCTTCTCCGTCAATCTCAGTAATAACATCAAAAGTTTCTAATTTTCCATCTGCAGGTAGTCCACTTTGTGTAGAGACAATTACGACACCGGATGTTAATTCCGTATTTGATAATCCAGCTTTTTCTAATTGACTAGTTGACAAGGTCGTCAAGTTAACCATATGAACTCCAAGAGCAGGTCGGCTAACTTGTCCAGTTTTTTCAAGCTGATTGATAATAGCTACGGCATCATTTGCAGGAATAGCAAATCCCAACCCTTCTACAGCCACGCCTGAGCTATTTGCAGAACTTGAGGTAATTTTGCTAGAGGTAATGCCTATCACTTGTCCTTGGGTATTGATTAACGGTCCGCCAGAGTTTCCAGGGTTGATAGCTGTATCAGTTTGAATAGCGTTGGTTGAGATTGTTTGTCCATCTTTTGATTGTGAAGTAACTGTCCGACTTAAGCTAGAAATAATACCCTGGGTAACTGTATTGGCGTAGACGCTACCTAGAGGACTACCAATTGCGATAGCAGTTTCTCCAACTTTAATTGTATCGGAATCAGCAAATTCAGCAACAGCAGTGACTTTATCTGCTGATATTTTTATAACAGCTATATCAGAATATGTATCGGAACCAACAAGTTCACCGCTAATTTTTTCTCCAGATGCTAAAAGGATATCAATTTTTTCTGCGTTATTAATAACATGCGTATTTGTCACAATATAGGCATATTGACCATCTTTTTTGTAGATAACACCAGATCCCTCCCCAGCAACGGCTAGTTCGTCAGATGATTCAATATTTCCAAAGATAGCACCAAGACTATTGTTAGCTGACTTTTGGTAATTAATAACAGACACAACAGCATTTTGTACTTTCTCTACAGCTTTTGTGGTGGAAGTTTCATTATTATATTGAACATTGCTGACACTAGTGATAGCAGAATTTGCTTGTTGAACCTGTGGCTGGAAGAAAGAGGCTGATAAGGCCCCGATAAGACCCCCAAAAAATCCAATTACAAATAAAATCGCAAATTTCAAATATTTTTTCATATAAGGAATCCTTTCCATTTCTTTAATTTTCCTTAAGAGTACTATTTCTTTCTTAATTATAACTTAAAGTTTTCAAAAATCAATCCACAACCTGTGGATAACTCTGTGAATTATGTGAAAAACTGTAGCCATATCCTGATTTTCTAAAAATATTTTCTGTCGTATGCTTGTGGATATGTTACAATTATTTTATGAAAATAAAATTGATTACCGTTGGAAAATTGAAAGAAAAGTACCTCAAAGAAGGTATTGCAGAATATAGTAAACGATTGGGACGATTTACTAAGTTGGATATGATTGAGCTTCCTGATGAAAAAACACCAGATAAAGCCAGTCAGGCAGAGAATGAACAAATATTAAAAAAAGAAGCCGATAGAATTATGTCTAAAATTGGAGAGCGAGATTTTGTCATTGCCTTAGCGATAGAAGGCAAACAATTTCCATCGGAAGAATTTAGTCAAAAGCTATCTGATATTGCAGTAAATGGGTATTCAGATATAACTTTTATCATCGGTGGTAGTTTGGGTCTCGATTCTTGTATTAAAAAAAGAGCTAATTTGTTGATGAGTTTTGGACAGTTGACACTTCCCCATCAACTAATGAAATTAGTTCTCATCGAGCAGATTTATCGTGCATTTATGATTCAGCAGGGAAGCCCATATCATAAGTAGTTTCACGTGAAACAAGGAGTGAAAATGAATCAAAAAGATTATCGTGTTTTTGAGGGATTGAGAATTGCTTGTTCATTAACGTTTATCAGTGGTTATTTAAATGCCTTTACTTTTGTGACTCAGGGTGGTCGCTTTGCTGGTGTACAATCTGGAAATGTTATTTCCCTAGCTTATTTTTTAGCTAAAGGTAACTTTGCGCAGGTAGTTAATTTTTCCATTCCCATTTTATTTTTTGTATTCGGACAATTTTTTACCTACTTAGCAAGAAGGTATTTTGAAAAACAAACATGGTCTTGGCACTTTGGTAGCAGTGTAATGATGTTAGTTCTTATTTTACTAACTATCATTCTCTCACCTATTATGCCTGCGTCTTTTACAATTGCTAGTCTAGCCTTCGTAGCCTCTATTCAAGTAGAAACATTTAGAAGGTTACGAGGTGCTCCGTATGCCAATGTGATGATGACAGGGAATGTCAAAAATGCTGCTTATCTCTGGTTTAAAGGAGTTATTGAAAAAGATTCAGAACTTAGAAAAACAGGTAGAAACATCTTATTGACCATTATAGGGTTTATGCTAGGTGTCATTATATCTACTCACCTATCCTTCCAATTTGAAGAATATGCCCTTATTGGTCTAATTTTGCCAGTTTTATATATTAATTATGAATTATGGCAAGAAAAAAGACCTACACGAGGTAGGTCTAAATGATTCCAGCAGGATTCGAACCTGCGACCGTTCGCTTAGAAGGCGAATGCTCTATCCAGCTGAGCTATGGAACCTTAACCATTTTATTTTACATTAAACAAAGCACTCTGTCAATACAATAAAAAATCAAAAAAATGTATTGACAAACAAAGTCACATGTATTATACTAGTTATTGTTCTAAAAATGGTCCGTTGGTCAAGGGGTTAAGACACCGCCTTTTCACGGCGGTAACACGGGTTCGAATCCCGTACGGACTATTTCTTCCGCCATAGCTCAGTTGGTAGAGCGCATGACTGTTAATCATGATGTCACAGGTTCGAGCCCTGTTGGCGGAGTAAATAAAGACTAGGAAACCTTGAGAAATCAAGGTTTTTTCTTGTTTTGGTCAAAAGTTGGTCAATGAATTTAGAACTATCTCAGCTTTTACTGCATATTGGAAAAGAATGAAAAAATTGTGAAAAAGCGACATGAATAATCATACAATAGGAAAATTTGGTCAAAAAATGGTCAAGTGTTTGCTGACATGATTTTTCTAATTTTTTCAGTTTCTTCTTCCTCTTTTTCCTTAATAAGATGAGAGTAAGTTTCTATAATTTGCTTTGTATCTTTGTGACCTACGATTTTCGAAAGTGTCCAAATATCGATTCCTTCAGCCAGTAAAATACTGATATAGGTATGACGAATACCAGTAGCTGTTAGGACTTTTGGAGTTATATTTAATTGATGAAGTAGTTCACTTAGACAAGTATTGACAGTTTTATTTGAAGGTACACCATAAATTGGATTAACAAATAGAAGATTATTTGGATTATCGAAATCAATTGTATCTTGCTCTTTTAACAATTTATCAAGCACCTCTATTACAGTATCATCAATAGGAATATTTCGTACAGATGTTTTTGTTTTAGGGTCTGTAAACTCATTTTTCGCTGAATCGTATCGCCTATAAGTTACAATCTCTTTGCTTTTCCAAAGTATGCAATCCCAAGTTAAGCCTAGTACCTCTCCAAATCTCATACCAGTTTTTAATTGTATGTAAAGCAGGTAGTAAACTAAATTGTCAATATAATTTACATTGTTGTAAAGATAGTTAACTAATTTTTTATAATCTGCTTTACTATGAATATACTTATCTTCTTTTGATTTTGCTGGCTCTAATCCAGTTATCTTTACACCTATTGTAAAGTCATGGAAATCAAGTCGGTCTTGCTTAGCAAATTCCAACACTTTTCTAACTTCAGAATTTAAACGAGCAACATTATCACGACCATTAGTTTTGGCAAATTGATTGATAAAGAGTTGATAGCGACTAGCCTTTATATTTACTAAAGGCATATTTCCGAAAAACTCTTCAATTAGTTTGCCACGTTTTATGTGTTTGTTGAGTGTTGCCTGTTTTTTATTTAAAGGAACGATATGTAGCTCATACCATTTTTTCCAAAGTTCATGTAAACTAATTTGTCTATCAATGTTAGCCCCTTTTAGAAGTCTAAGCTCAATCTCAATTGCTTCAAGTTCAGCTTCTTTTTTAGTTCTAAATCCAGAATTTGAAGCTATTACTTTTCCTTTATCATCAAAGATTCTATAGTCCCATAATTTTTTCTTACCTCTTTGTCTATAGGATGCCATAAGATTACCTCTTTCTAAAAGCAGATAACCAAGGATTTGTCTTGGTTATCATAGCATATTTACCTGAAAATTTCTATAAAATTTTGTTCAAAGTATTCTCGTGTCCTGCTAGCTAGAAAATAATAACGCCCACCTTGGTTCTGTGGGTATTTCACAAAACCATTTGGATTTTGGTCAATATCAATCTTCGA
Organism: Streptococcus sp. 2020WUSS084; assembly: GCF_044427445.1. Classification (NCBI taxonomy): domain Bacteria; kingdom Bacillati; phylum Bacillota; class Bacilli; order Lactobacillales; family Streptococcaceae; genus Streptococcus; species Streptococcus sp. 2020WUSS084. The sequence goes on from NZ_JAOTGC010000003.1 coordinate 22,720, forward strand.
ACGAATTTCCGATTTATATAGGACATTTTCAAGAAACCATGGACGAGATACTGAAAGCATTTCAAGGACATCATTCATAGTCATATACTGCCCTTCTACAGCACTTTTCTTCAGTCTTTCATATTCATCTTTATCTACAATAATCTTCGAATCAGGAAGCTTAATAGTGATATTTGCTAAGTCAATAGTAAATTTATTTATTTCCATGACTTTATCTCCCTTCTAAATTATGAGATAATAGACTAGGGATAAGCCTAGTCTTATCTCAGTTAATCGGCAACATCATTCTTATTGTTCTTGGCGGAATTTTTAGGGTTGATGTTGTTTTTTTGATAAAAAATTTGAAAAGCATCTTCAAGTAAATCTTTAAAATTAAGATTAGAGAGTTTGTCACCAAACTTAGATAACCATATTCCAACATCTGGATTTGGTACATAGTTGGCATCGTATTCTTGAACTAGCCTGATGATGAAGTGGTTACGTGCTTCTGTTCCCCATATTGTTTCTATTTTCCATAGAAGTGGATAGAAGCCACTACCTTTCATTAAATATAATATTGTTGCCATCAGGTCATTATTCCTTGAAGATAATGATTCTAGTGCTGGAAAGTCTCCCATACTTTTCATTAAATCACTTGTTACATCAAGAGCTTCTCCATTAGTTGATTCGTAGAAGCAATACTTATCAAGTATTTTATTGACAATTAGCTTGCTCAAGTCTTCAGAGCTTTCTAATGTTAGTAGCAGAGCTAGAATTTGATTACTATAAGTTCCTTTATAGGAAGCCTCCATACGAATCCAAGAATCACAGAATTTTGTGAGGTGCATATACCGTCCTTGATTATCTAATTGCTCCTGGTACTTATTATAGATACGAAGTAAAGCGTTAATATTCTTTTTCTTGCTACCAATATAAACAGTTTGAGCATATCCATTTACCTCTTGAGCACTAATTTTTGATATATTTTTACGTCCCTTGTTATTGGTAATGATGTATTGCTTTGTTTTCAATCCTTGGTAGAGGTCATTGACAGTTAACTTATAGTTAAAATAGTCAACGGCAAAGTCAATACGTGAAAGACGTAATTCATAGTAATCCTCGTCCAGTAATTGCGCCATGTTGTGGACGTCAATTGATTTACCGTTTAAGTCTTGATAACTAGATTTATATTGCGACAATGCAGATGCACTGAACTTTAATATAATACCCATTGTAAAGTTGGTCTGATGCCAAGCAATTGCAAAATAGTAAGGCAAGTCTTGAAAGGTGAATCCATCTGTATAGCCTGCTGGAGGTGTTTTTAATGGAATATAATTTCCAAAAAGAATAGGCAGAGATAGTTTATTAGCTATTATCTCAGATAGCGTTGAAGCAATTTGATGCCAATTATCTGGATAATCACCGACTGTATCTTCTGTGGGTTTGATAACAAATGTTATTTCGTCAACGCTTGTCATAATAACTGTTTTTCGTTCATTGTTATTATTAAGAATTACTTCAATTTCGTATGTCATAAATTATCCTCTCTCCGCCCAAGTACGAAAAGTTAACTAGGCGGTAAATTTTGTTTTAGTTAACTACATGGTAAAAGTGGACTATATCTAGTGATAAGGGGTAATTACTATGGGACGGGGGTCTTTACAGAATCCCCGTTAAGAGGCTGTAAGCCAATCCTTCGCCTGAAGGCTACGGGGCAACAGCCTCATCAAATTAAAAATAACGGTCTGAACGCTGCACAGCTTCCAGAATCAAATTTTCTAGCGGTCGCATGTTATAACTAGGTACTATGATGTGACGACTCTCTTTTCCATTGATTTTCATATATCCTACCCCTCGGGAGTTATTTCTTATGATGTTCTCTTTTTCATCAGAGAAGAGCATTGAGACCGTTTCTTTAGACAATTTACCTAGTGCAATCACTGTACCTATGGAATCACGTGATAAGCCAAGTGTTGACTTATGAGCGTCCTGCTGGGAAACGACTACAAATATAGAAAATGACCGTGATAATTGAATAAGACGTGTAAAGTCTTTTATAGCTTGGTCACGCTCCTTCTTATCAAGGCTATTTTGCCATGCAGTAAATTCATCAAAGCAGACTACTACAAATTCTCTGGACTTATCAAGCCCCTTTTGACGGTTTTCAAGAATTGATAATGCTAAAGTAAGGAGTTCTGCGACATCATTAAAACGCTTAAATCCTTTACATCCATCTAAAAAAGCAAAGTCAGAATCAGCCTTATAGTCGCCAATCAGAAACGTGGCTCTAGGGTAGGTGTGTGCAAAACGTGCTAAAAAAATTTTTGTCGCATAAGTCTTACCAGAACCGCTGGAACCTACTAAAAGAGCGTGTGGTACACGCTCAACTGGTATATCCCAGAAGAAATAATTTCCGTAATCAAAGAGATTTTTATCAAGAAAGCATTTCATTTCTTAAACTCCCTGGTATGAGAAGGAAATTTGAAGGTTCAAATAATACTGGTTGTTATACCGTAGCAACTCCCCAAATTGGTAGGTAAATTGCAACCGTTCACCCTTATCTGACCAGTACACATAAGATTGTGTGTTATTTAAAAACTGATTAAAATGTGTTAAAAAGACTTGCGTCAAGTAGCCTTCTGTATCAGTATCCACTTTTCCATCAAGCATAATAGGAAAGCTTATAATATGGCTATCCTGACTTGGAGAGCTATATAGATACCTGATGTAGCGACTATCAAAAAGTAGCTTACTCTTTGATGTGTTTGCTGTCTTTTCTATCACTTGTTCGATATCAGAAGTGATGAGAGGCAATTCTAATCGCAGTATTGCGTTTTGCTTTTTATTCTCTTGAATCTCATGGAATCTGACTATAAAATAGAGAATTCCAGCAAATAATAAAAATAACCAAGATATAGTTGTCATAAAAGTTCCTTTCTTACTAAATAAAAGGAGCAGGAGGACATGCCTCCTAGTCCATTAAATCACTTCAATAAAAGCAGACTTAGCTTTGACCGAAAGTGCAGCGCGATTCCCACTTATATAAGCATTAATAGAAACATTTTCGAGAATGATTTCTACCTTCTCATCAAACAAAGAAGCAAAGTCAGAGACATTAACCGTATCCGCTTTGATATTTGTTTGATTGAATCGACCGTCTGCAGTTCGCACACCGACACTAAATTGGGTTTGACCAGTTTCTTGTCCAGTCTCGTAATTTTTTATTCTATTTGCTCCAAGGAAAATTCCTTGAAGTATTGTTTGTTTAGTTTCCATAAGAAAACCTATCTTTCCAACCATTTTATTGAATGCACCAATAAATTCACGGCTTTTCAAATTTATTGAAGGTATGTATTAGTGTGTGATAGCTATCTCACATTTTCATATTAACACACAAAAAATCGTATGTCGCCCTAACGTATAGGTACTGATGTAATAGGCTTTTTCCGCTTTCACTAACGGAATAAAGTGCACTTGAATTTGTTCATCGGTTATGCTAAGCTAATGAAAAAATATGTGAGGTGCTATTTATGTCTATAGATATTGTTGAACAAAAAGAAAAATTACTGTTGGCTTGTGTTACGTTGAATTTTGTGAAAGATTTAGAAGAATTTAAAGAATATGAAGAATTCTCCTCTGAGGAAAAAGGTTATAGAGCTATATTAGAATATGTAGTTGATATGATTGACAAAGCGGTAAGGGCCAAAACGCTTGAGAAAATCTATCAGGGAAATCCTTCTACTGATAAAACAATTATCAGTGATAAGGCATATAATGCTATTTTTGACAATGAACTCTTTAACGAACTTGGTGAAAACATATACCAAGGCATTCAAAATAATGATGCAGAAATAATGAAAAAGGTTTCAGATATTATTGAATATCGTATTGAAAACAAAGAATTCCCTAAGATATTGGAGAAGATGAAGAAATCAAGTAATCGTCATTATGCTCTACCTATGTTATTGCAAAATGAGCAACTATTAACGAATGTGCTTGATTATCTCCCTTTAATTGAAAAGATTTTTGAATCAGAGGAGAATGTTACAGTATTTTGCCAACTAGCTGAACGATTGGAAATGTTTAAGATAGTTGAGGAGTTTGAGGACTGGGAGAATGTTGAACAGTTTATCAAATCTGTTCAAACACGAAATGGATTTGATAATTACATAGATTAGAGTATGCAAAAAGCCAAGTCATTTTTCGACTTGGCTTATTTTTCAACTTCTTCTATTAAATTTATCATAAGTTTTAAGAGTCGCTCTTGTTTATCTTTAGGGAGCTCAGCAAGCAGAGACAGTAATTGATTGGTCAGAGGGTTGTTTTCTTTTAGCGAGATATCAAAAAATGTTTCTACATCTGTATCAAGAGCAGACATGATTTTTTCAAGTGTTTGGATTTTTATGTTTGGTTCTAAGTTTTCGAGTTTATAGGCGTATTTTAAAGGGAGGTCGGCATACTCCTCTAGTTGTTGCTGGGTCATGTTTTTTTGGATTCTGAGAATACGAATCCGTTTACCGATATATGCCCTTAAATTTGTTGTTTTCATGTTGATACCTCTTTTAGAACCTATACTACTGTATTTAATATCTTTAAAGAACTACTCCAAAAGCGAATATTTTTGTAAAATAGCTTTTAAATACTATAAAATATGGTATAATATCCTTAAAAAGCTATTTAGGAGAAACATATTATGTTAAAAAACGATGTTAAAGGTCATGGTACCATTAAAAAGCTACGCACTGGTGCGGTTGTATCTGTATTGACTACTTCAATGCTAGTAGGCGGGGTAGTGAGTGCTGAAGAAGTTGTAACTGGTACTGGGGCTACTTCGGTTGAGGTGGTTGCTGAAACCAAGGTAACTGATGCGCAGGTGTCTGAAGCTAAGACTGAGGCAGACCAAGCTAACCAAGCAGTTACAGAACAAGAAGCAGTTGTAGGTGGTTTGGAAGAAACTATTTCTACGGGTGAATCTAAGGTTTCTGACTTGAATACTCAAATTGAAGAGGCTAACAAGGTTACACCTGAGGTCGTGGCAGATGCTAAAACTGATGCCGATGCCAAGTCTGAAGCGTTGGCTACAGCTAATGAAACTGTAGATACTGCTAAAAATTCTGCAAATGCAACAGCAGAAGCGGTAACTATTCAAGAGGGTGTCGTATCTGATGCTGATGCTAATGCTCAAAAAACTGCAAGTGCGGTTGCCGATGCCGAGAAGAAAGTAGCAGACCTTTCAGGTACTACGGATACAACTCAACTTCAGAAAGATGTAGATACCCTTACTGAAGCTGTTGCTAAAGATACTACTGACTTAGCAGAAGCTAAACAGGCTCTTGAGTCTGCACAGTTGGCTGAAACCAACAAGGCTCAAGCTATCGCAACTCAAGAAGGGGTAGTAGCGTCTAAGGAAGCTGACGTTGACTCAACTGCAACTGCTTTGGTGGATGCAACTAAAGCGAAGTCAGACGCTGAAAAAGAAGTATCTACTACTAAATCAGCTCTTGATACTGCCAAGGCGGGTACTACTGTAACTGAAACTGTTCAGGTTGGTACTGAGACTAAGACTATTGGTGGTACATCTACATTAAATTCTGGTGTTGCTCAGTCAGGGCGTTTCTCAGGTGTAAACGGTGTTGTAACCAACGCAGACTATCTGAAGGCTATCCAAAACTACGCTAATGGTACGGGAACCGTTGCCGATATCGAGTCTGCTCTAGCTAAGGGAATCTCTTACCAGAGCGGAGGCTCTACTGTTTCTGTTAAAGTGAACGTTCGCGATTTGTTGGCATCTCCGGGTGTTGCTGAGTTCCAATCTTGGACTGAGAACATTCGTTACTCTTTCTCAGATACCGATAACTCTACTCCTGTAAAAGTTCATGACCTTACAGAAGAGCAACGCACAGATTTGAGTCTTTTCTATGCCTCATTGGTTAATGAATTACGTTCTAAACTAGGTACTCCTTTGTTGGATGTAACTAAGTCTAGTGTGGCAGTAGCGAACGATACTACAGATGCTTTGTTTAATGGTCTGTTTGCTAATTACCAAGGTATGACTCATGACCAGCTTGTTGCTAGTGGTTTCTTTACCAAAGCTAGTGGAACAATTAACGATGTAACAGTCATTGCCAAGGGTATTGCAAACAACGAAACCACTACAATCATTAACAATATTGCAAATATTGCTCAATTTGATGATAGAGATGCAACTGTTTCTACGATGGCAGAGTTGAAGTCTATGGTAGTGGCAGCGGTAGGTCATCAGTTGTATCGCCCTCTTTACAATATTGTAAATGGTGTTGGGAATAACTCTGATTTTTCTACAGCCCTTAAAGTGTTAGGTCTTGTAGAGGGTGGTAGCTCTGTAGGGGTATCCCTCGATGTACTGTCGTTCAAAGACGGTCATGGGGAGCGTGTACCTAAGGTTGTTGTTACATTTAGCGATACTGTAGGTACTCCAATTTCTAATAAGTATTCAACAGTAACAGGTGGTACTACAACAACTACCCCTATTTATGAAACAGTAACTAAAACAGTAGTAGACGAATCAGCAGTCGCAGCAGCTCAATCAGCTTATGATACTGCTTTGGATAATGCCCAAACAGCAAATGTAGCTTACCAAAATGCAAATACTGCATATGTTAATGCACAACAAGCCCTTGCAGACGCTCAAAAACAACTTTCTGACTTGAAGTCAGGTACAGTAGATATTCCTGCTCTTGAGCAAGCAGTAAAAGATGCTGAAACTCAACTTGAAAAAGACCAAGCGTCATTGCAGTCTGCTAAGGAAACTCTTGCAGTAGCTAAAGCGAGTGCTATCGACAAGGCTAACGCTCTATCTAAGGCTAAGGCTGAACTGGTAGAGGCTCGCTCAGCAGATGAAAACGCCCAAGGGGTACTTGCACAAGAAAAAGAAACTTTGGAAGTGCTTAAGAAGGCTGACCAGGTTGCACAACTTGCCCTTACTGATGCTATTGCTAAACAAAGCACGGCTAAGTCTGACTCTGAAAAAGCTACTGCTAAGTACAATGAACTTGCTAAAGCTTTGACGGATAAGGGTGCAGTTCTTACAGTCTTGAATGCTAAGCTTACTGAAGCTAATCAAGCCCTTGCAGTTGCTCGTGCAGAGTATGAGACTGCTAAGGAGTTACTTGCAACCCTTAAAGATGATGCAACTAAGAAAACTGCTCACTACGAAGAGTTGGCTAACCTGAAGGCGGAACAAGACCGTGCTGAGGCTGAGGCTAAACGCTTGGCTGAGTTGAAGGATAAGGCTGAAACTATCAACAATGCAGGTGGTATTGCTACCCCAGTACTAGATGCTAACGGGGTAGTTATTGACTACGTTGATGGGAAGAAAGCAACATCTGTAGTACATACTAAAATTGGAAAACAAGCTGGCATAACGCAGGTTGGTGACAAAATTACTTATTCACGTGTTGAACGTGCTAAGACCTTGCCAAACACAGGGGAGCAAACAAGTCTGTTGGCACTCGCGGGTCTGACAGTATTGTCTAGTCTTGGTCTTGCAAGTGCAAGAAGACGCAAACAAGGATAGATGGCTAAAATGAAAAAATCTTCTTACTTATTGTAGGAAGATTTTTTGGATTCCTAAAAATTTCGGAAAGACTACGCTATTCCAACAATTTTTAGGAATGTTAATAGAATTTTAAATTTTTTAGTTACTCCGAAATGCTTCTTTGTCAAAACTTGGTCAGACTGTATTTTTATAAAAATTCTGCATAATTTAGGAAATACATAAATATTTTATAAAATTTCATGTGGTCAAAATTTGGTCAAATTCCTTCTTTTCATTACTCCCTAGATAAGTGACAAACCCTTGATTATCGCTATTTTTGTTATCTATTTTAACTTATTTTAACGTACAATTATCTGTTGGCGGAGTAGATAAAGCATAGGAAACCTTGAGAAATCAAGGTTTTTTGTTTTTTTACAAGAAAAAAACCGAGAAAGTTTAGGATTCTCGGTTCTTAGAATAATAGTATCCAATGAATTGATAGGAGAAAAATACAAAAACTACACCAAAAGAAATCAGTAAACCTAGATAGAAACCATTTGGTATAAAGGTTAAAACTAGTTTAGTTTGACCTGGACTTACATCCACTTTCATAAAACCCTCTTGCGCTTTTTGGATTTTGATAGGTTTACCATCAATGGTTGCATTCCATCCTTTATCATAGGGTAAAGTAAGGAGGAGTGAGGCTTCTTTATCGGTTACAAAATCAACGGTTACTTTATTACCATCAGTTTTTGTTACTACTTGTTTTTCTTGGAGAATGGAAATAGCCTGTTGGAAAGCTAATAAGTCCAATCGATAAAATTGTGGTTTATCAAAAGAAACTTGATTATTTTCAGGAAAATATACATCGACTTGAACTTGTACATCTGTAGTAAAGCTCCCCACATTGAAGAAAGAGAAAGCATTATCTAGTGTAAACTCACTTGACTGATTATTGACAGTAATGACAACTTTTTTTTGATTCTCATTTGAGAATGTTAAATTTGGCAAATTTAAGTATACCTGGCTATTTGCAGGTATATTTACTAAGAAAGTTGCCTTTGCAGCATCCTCATTGTCAACTTTGTTGACAGTCATTCGATTGTTCAGTTCAACTGTATTTTGTGAAACAACATCTGATAGAGTGTGGTAGTATTTTTTAGATAGCCCTGTTAGTTGATTAAGAAAATTTGTTTGATTATCGAGAGTCAGATTTGTAAAATTGACATCTCTGTAAATCCCTTCAGTCAATAGTGCTAACCCTAGATTAAAACTATTTTCGTAAAGATTAATAGTAGACTGACTCTGATTCAGTGTGAAACCAAACTTATTTGGGTCCGTAGTAGCTAAATTATATTTGATTCCGAATAGGCTATCAGCAATAATTGTATTATTCTGATAACGAAGATTCAAATTGGTACCGTCTGAACGGAAACCGAGCTTATCTAGTACTGAGCTGGAAGCACGGTTTCGAATGGAGGAGAATTGAGAAATACCATTGTAATTGAATTTCATGCTATCATTGCCAGTTTGTGGTAATAGACGTTCTATACGATAAAATGAATCAGTTGTAGTCTTTGTAGACTTTACAATACTGTCAATATCTGTCAATTTTTCTTCATAGTTTGATCGGCTAGGAAAATGCCATTCATCAGAAATCCCCTGAACCTGATAATGACTATGTAATCCAAGTTCTAAGAAAGTGAAGAACAATAATACAATATTAGTCCATTTTAAGGATGATTTATAGCGAATCATTGCTACAAAAAGAATGAAGTAGGCTATTAGAAATTCTAGTGTGAGTAGGAAATTTACATCCATTAGAAACTCATAATGATCTCTAAAAATAAAGGTAGAAGCAAAGCAAATGAGTAAAAATGAAACAATCAGAGTAAAATTTTTAATACTTACTTGACGTAGTCGTACCAATGTCTCTGCTGCTAAATAGATAACGGTTATTGATAGAGCCCATGCATAACGATAGAGGAACATGTTTGGCGCATGCATACCTTGCCAAAAAAGATTGAGTGGTTGTAGGTAGAAACTTGAAATAATGAATGTAAAGAATAGAGCATAGGAGAGTTTGACAGTTGGTTTTATTTCTTTTAATGTAAAGAATAATAAAGCGAGTATTAATGGAACGAGACCAACAGAGATCGTTGGAATAGAACCGAATTTTGTTGTATCAAAGCTACCAACTAAGTTTTTTGCAAAGAAGTCCAGATACCAAGAGTCTTCGGTTTTTAGGTTGACAATTTTTGTAAATGTCTCACCGTGAGTTTTTAAATCCAAGTAGGTTGGTAACAACATGAACATGCTACTTAGAGCAGATAAAATTGACACTATTGTAAAGTTGATAAATCTTTTGATTCTCTGACTATCTATCCATGATAATTGAACCAATGTCCATAATGTTAGAAAAAAAGCCACCATATAACCGAAGTAATAGTTTTGGATAAACAAGCATGTTAATGTTATGTAGTAGAGAATCGGACCCTGTTTTTTTAATAATCGATGCAATCCAAGAAGAATTAGTGGGAGGAGTATAAAAACGTCTAGCCAGTTGTTTATTTCTAATTGACTTGTACTAAAACTCATCAGAGAAAAACTAGTAGCGAGTAATAGTGCCCATTCTTCTTTCAAATTTTTATGGATACCCTTTAGGCTGACATAAGTTGACAACCCAGTCAATCCAAATTTGACAATAGTGACAAGGTATATAGCGTCAGGCATGGATTGTAAATCAAAGAAAAAGACAACTGGAGATAGGAATGAACCTAGGTAATAGGAGGATAGAGCATAAAAATTGAGTCCTAAACCACTTGAAAATGTGTAAAAGAGAGAGCCGTCTCCGTGTAAAGTATTTCGTAATGTTTGATTAAAAATAACATACTGGTGGAAGCCATCACTGGCCAATATTGTTGTATCACTTCCCCACAAGATTCCTTGAAATGCTAAGACGATAGAAATAATAGTCAGCGGAATAAGGAAAGATAAGAGATAATAAATGGATGTTTTTGTAAATATTTTTTTCATAGATTTAAAAGAAAAGGCGAATAAATCGCCTTTTTATTATGCTTTCCAAAGTTCTTGTACTTTAGCCTGTACTTCAGCATTTTCCAAGAATTCATCGTAAGTTTCATCGATTCGATCGATAACACCGTTTTTAGAAATGACGATGATATGGTTTGCTAAAGTTTGAATAAATTCGTGGTCGTGGCTGGCAAAGATGATGGACTCTTTAAAAGCCTTCAAACCATCGTTCAGACTGGAAATTGACTCCAAGTCCAAGTGGTTGGTTGGATCATCTAAGACCAAGACATTTGACTTGAGGAGCATGAGTTTTGACAACATCACGCGCACTTTTTCGCCCCCTGACAAGACGTTTACAGGTTTGTTAACCTCATCACCCGAGAAGAGCATACGTCCCAAGAAACCGCGCAAGAAGGTATTGTCATCTTCTTCCTTGCTGGCAAATTGACGGAGCCAATCAAGAATAGATTCGTTTGTATCAAAGTCACGAGTATTGTCTTTTGGTAAGTAGGATTGACTAGTAGTGACACCCCACTTGACAGTACCTTCATATTCAATATCGCCCATAAGAGCACGAATGAGAGCAGTTGTTTGGATGTCGTTTTGACCAATAAGAGCAGTTTTGTCACCTGGACGCAGGATAAAGCTGATATTGTCAAGAATCGTTTCACCATCGATGACAACTTTTAAGTTTTCAACTGTTAGGAGGTCATTACCGATTTCACGTTCTGATTTGAAGTTGATAAATGGATACTTACGGCTAGAAGGAATAATTTCCTCCAACTCGATTTTATCCAGCATCTTTTTCCGTGAAGTAGCTTGCTTAGACTTAGAAGCATTGGCAGAGAAACGAGCAACGAATTCTTGTAATTCCTTGATTTTTTCTTCTGCTTTGGCATTACGGTCAGCTTGTAGTTTAGCTGCTAATTCACTGGATTGTTTCCAGAAATCGTAGTTACCGACGAAAATCTTGATTTTACCGAAGTCAAGGTCGGCCATATGGGTACATACTTTGTTTAAGAAGTGGCGGTCGTGGGACACGACGATAACCGTATTTTCAAAGTCAATCAAGAAATCTTCGAGCCAGTTGATGGATTGGATGTCGAGACCGTTGGTTGGCTCGTCCAAAAGAAGAACATCTGGTTTACCAAAAAGTGCCTTAGCCAAGAGAACCTTAACCTTCTCACCGTTAGTCAATTCGCTCATGTTTTGGTAGTGGAGGTCTTCTGAAATGTTGAGGTTTTGGAGTAATTGAGAAGCTTCACTTTCAGCTTCCCAGCCACCAAGTTCAGCAAACTCACCTTCTAATTCAGCAGCACGAACCCCATCTTCATCAGAAAAATCTTCCTTCATGTAAATGGCATCTTTCTCTTTCATGATGCTGTAAAGTTGCTCATTTCCCATGATAACAACGTCAATCACGCGCTCATCTTCATAGTCGAAATGGTTCTGACGTAGTACAGAAAGGCGTTCGTCTGGTCCAAGTGAAATATGACCTGTTGATGGCTCGATGTCACCAGCAAGAATTTTTAAAAATGTAGATTTACCGGCCCCGTTTGCACCAATCAAACCGTAGGTATTTCCTGCTGTAAATTTGATATTGACATCGTCAAATAATTTGCGGTCGCTAAAGCGAAGCGACACGTCTGATACTGTAAGCATAGTTTCTCCTCTATTTCTGTCTATTAGTTTTATTGTACTAGAAAGAACTTGAATTTTCAATGAATTACATTGGAATCAAAATATCTCCATCATAATGTTTATGGTCTTTTTGAAGACTGAAGCCACGTCCACGCACCTGACTCGCAGGCATAACAACCATAAAGGCAGTTTCATCAATTTCTAATACCGCTGTCTCCAGTTTCTGCATTTCTGGAATAGAGATGGTAGTCATCAACATGCGCTTGTCAACCCCTGTAAAGCCACCGATAATTGGAAGTTCTGTCACACCGCGATCAGCAACTTTAGTAATATAGTCTTTAATTTCTTCTGATTTTTGAGAAATAATCATGATATTTCGAGAAGATTGGGTACCAGACATCATGCGGTTGACAATATAAGTAATGGTCATTAGGGCAATAATCGAGTACATAACAGTATCAGTATCGAAGGCAATAAATCCAAGACCAACGATAATACCATCAATAATAGCCATTGTCAGACCTAATGATAAAGGGGTGTACTTGTGAATAAATTGAATAAGAATACCTGTCCCACCAGTAGAAGAATTTCCAAGGAAAACAAGCCCAAGTCCAAAACCTAGGATAATTCCACCGAAAATAGCAGCTAGGAGAGGATTTTCTGTCAAGTTGGGTAAACCTGCTGTCAACTTGATGCAAAGAGGATAAATGACAGCACCATAGACAGTTTTGATAAATACAGATTTTCCTAAGAAAAACCAACAGATGATTAATAAAGGGATGTTACAGTAGAGGACAAAGTCAGATGGACTCCACCCCAGAAGAGCATTGAGTGCGATTGCTAAACCTCCGACACCACCAGATACGATATTATTCTCTAGAAAAAAACTGTTAAATCCAATGGCCATGACAACTGATCCGAGTGTGACAGAGATAAAGTCCTTTATACGTTCTTTCATATATTCTCCTTGGTTAGTGTTATAAAAGCAATTTCTATTATCCCTAATTTAGACAGTATCGTCAAGGCTTTGTCAGCTTGACTTTCTAATTTTTTGCGGTTATAATAGGAATCAATCAGAAGAGTAGTAAGTGGATAATTTTTAGAGAGTTTGTGGTTGGTGGAAACAAACAAGAGTCGCTTATGAATGGACTGAGTGAATAGAATCTGAATAAATAAGGATTCGGCTAGCAGGCCTTATGTGCAAAAAGATGTAAGCTTATTTAATGCTTATAAGTGAGGTGGCACCGTGTCCTTGACGCCCTCGCACAGTTTTCTGTGCGTGGGCTTTTATTATGTAAAAGGAGAATATTTTATGAGTAAACCGATTATCCTAACAGGAGACCGTCCAACAGGCAAATTACATATTGGACATTATGTTGGTTCGTTGAAAAATCGTGTTTTATTACAGGATGCAGGTCAACATGAACTTTTTGTCTTTTTAGCAGATCAACAAGCGTTGACAGATCATGCAAAGGAACCGCAAAAGATTGTTGAATCCGTTGGAAACGTAGCACTAGATTATCTAGCAGCAGGACTTGATCCAGCTAAGACAACGATTTTCATCCAGAGTCAAATTCCTGAATTGGCAGAGTTGACCATGTACTACATGAACTTGGTATCTGTTGCACGTCTAGAACGTAATCCAACTGTAAAAACCGAGATTGCTCAGAAGGGATTTGGCGAAGGAATTCCAGCTGGTTTCTTGGTCTATCCTGTGTCTCAAGCTTCGGACATTACAGCCTTCAAGGCAAATTTTGTCCCTGTTGGAAATGACCAGAAACCTATGATTGAGCAGACCCGTGAAATCGTTCGTAGCTTTAACCATGCTTATCAGACTGATATTTTGGTGGAGCCGGAGGGCATTTATCCTGAAAATGAGGCAGCTGGTCGCTTGCCAGGTTTGGACGGCAATGCCAAGATGTCTAAGTCACTTGGAAATGGTATATATCTGGCAGATGACATGGATACGCTCAAGAAGAAAGTCATGTCCATGTATACAGACCCAGACCATATCCGTATCGAAGACCCAGGTAAGATTGAAGGAAACATGGTTTTCCACTATCTTGACGTTTTTGGGCGCGAAGAAGATAAGGCTGAGATTGAGGCTATGAAGGAGCACTATCAACGTGGTGGTTTGGGCGATGTGAAGACTAAACGTTATTTGCTGGACATTTTAGAGAGAGAATTAGGACCAATCCGTGAACGCCGTCTGGAGTTTGCACAGGATATGGGACAGGTCTATGCAATGTTGGAAGCAGGTAGCCAAAAAGCTCGCCAAGTTGCTGCGACAACTCTTGACCAAGTGAAATCTGCTATGGGAATTAACTATTTTAAATAAGGTTAACAATAAAAGAGCAATGTTGAGAAAATGTTGCTTTTTTCATTTATTTTACGACGTAGCAAAAAACAAACGTTCGAATTTTATATAAAACTGAATGGAATTTTCTGAATTTTTAGGAATGATGATATTAAAGCGAATAATGATTGACAAATGATTTCAAAATGTTATCATAATTAAAATACAAATAGCAATCACGCTACATATTAAATAAGAAAAGAGGAAGAAAATGTCAAACTGGGACACTAAATTTTTGAAAAAAGGCTTTACTTTTGATGATGTATTACTTATTCCGGCTGAAAGTCATGTTTTACCACATGATATTGATTTAAAAACACAATTAGCACCAAATTTGACCCTTAATCTTCCGATTATTTCTGCTGCCATGGACACTGTAACAGATAGTAAAATGGCTATCGCTATGGCACGTGCAGGTGGTTTGGGTGTCATCCATAAGAATATGTCTATCGCAGAGCAGGCTGATGAGGTGCGTAAGGTAAAACGTTCTGAAAATGGTGTTATTATCGATCCATTCTTCTTAACACCAGAACACACCATTGCTGAAGCTGAGAAATTGATGGCTACTTATCGTATTTCCGGTGTGCCAATCGTTGAAACATTAGAAAATCGTAAGTTGGTCGGTATTATTACTAACCGTGATATGCGTTTCATTTCCGACTATTCACAGCCAATTTCGACCAACATGACAAGCGATGCTTTGGTAACAGCGCCAGTTGGAACAGATCTTGCGACTGCGGAGTCTATTCTTCACAAGCATCGTATTGAAAAATTGCCATTGGTTGATGAAAATGGTCGTTTGTCAGGCTTGATTACCATCAAAGATATTGAGAAAGTGATTGAGTTCCCAAATGCTGCGAAGGATGAATTTGGTCGTCTTTTGGTTGCGGGTGCTGTTGGTGTCACATCAGATACTTTTGAACGTGCAGAAGCCCTTTTTGAAGCGGGTGCAGACGCGATTGTCATCGATACAGCTCACGGTCACTCAGCAGGTGTTCTTCGTAAGATTAAAGAAATCCGTGATCACTTCCCAACTCGTACCTTGATTGCCGGCAACATTGCCACAGCTGAAGGAGCTCGTGCTCTTTATGAAGCTGGTGTTGATGTTGTGAAGGTCGGTATTGGCCCAGGTTCAATCTGTACAACACGTGTCATTGCAGGTGTTGGTGTACCACAAGTGACAGCTATCTATGATGCAGCTGGTGTTGCGCGTGAATATGGTAAAACCATTATTGCTGACGGTGGTATCAAGTATTCAGGAGATATTGTCAAGGCACTTGCTGCGGGTGGTCATGCCGTTATGCTTGGTTCTATGTTTGCTGGTACAGATGAAGCACCAGGCGAAACAGAAATCTTCCAAGGTCGTAAGTTCAAGACCTATCGTGGTATGGGCTCTATCGCAGCCATGAAACAAGGTTCAAAAGACCGTTACTTCCAAGCATCTGTAAATGAAGCCAACAAACTTGTTCCAGAAGGAATTGAAGGACGTGTAGCCTATAAAGGTTCTGTTGCAGATATGATTTTCCAAATGGTTGGTGGACTTCGCTCAGGTATGGGCTACGTAGGTGCTGGTAACTTGACTGAATTGCATGAAAATGCTCAATTTATAGAAATGTCAGGTGCTGGTTTGAAAGAAAGTCATCCACACGATGTTCAAATTACAAACGAAGCTCCAAACTATTCAGTACAGTAAACAAAAACAAGACCCTGATTGACAGGGTCTTTACTTTTTTGTAAATTTTATTGACAACAGTGTAAATAATCTTATTCTGACTCAGTAACCTTACCAGACTCAATATGGAAGATTTTTAAACTATCAGGTAGCTTATGTAAATGGTCTAAAGATGTCGTTGTAATAAATGTTTGAATCGTATCTGTAATAGTTTCTAGTAGCTTGATTTGACGATTATTATCCAGCTCACTCATAACATCATCTAAGAGTAGAATTGGGTACTCTCGTGTGACTTCTTTCATCAGCTCGATTTCAGCCAGTTTGAGTGACAGAACGAGACTGCGGTGTTGTCCTTGGCTACCATAATGGGCATTCATTCCATTTATAAAGAAAGCTACATCATCTCGATGTGGTCCAACTCCTGTATTTTTCTTAAATAAATCACGTTTGCGACACCTTTCTAATTCCGTCAAGAATATGTCAATTAAATTGACAGAAGTAGTAAACTTAATTGAGGATTGATATTCGATAGTTAGTTCCTCTCTCTTATCTGAAATATCTTGAACTTTTCTATTTCCGAATTCCTCTAATTTCTTTAGAAAGTCAATACGATGTTGGATAACACGACTACCATATTCAGCAAGTTGCTGATCTAACACGGATAGAAAGTTCTCATCAATCTTATCTGTAGATTTGAGGTAAGTATTTCTTTGTTTTAAAACGTGGTTATAATTCGATAGGTCAGAGAGATAGAGTGGTTTGATTTGCCCGAGCTCGACATCGATGAACTTTCTTCTTAAAGCAGGCGCACCTTTTATCAGCTGTAAATCTTCTGGAGCAAATAGGACGACGTTCATATGTCCAATGTAATTAGAAAGTTTTGCTTGTTTGAGATGGTTGACCTTGGTCACTCGCCCCTTATCTGTCAAGTGAATGTCAAGTGGAACTTTACCGCTTGCGCGATGGAGTAAACCCGAAATAGATAATTCCTTTTCTTGAAACTGTAGTAGGTCCTTATCTGTCCGTGTTCGATGGCTTCGTGTTAAAGCTAAAGCATAGATAGATTCTAGAATATTGGTTTTTCCTTGGGCGTTTTCGCCTAAAAAGACATTGAGCCCTTTGTGGAACTCAATATCTAATTGGTTGTAATTTCGAAAATGTTGTAACTCTAATCGTTCTAGCCACATGTCTACATACCAGGGAAACGAACAGGTTTTCTTTCAGTCTTTTTAGTTGCTTTTTTAGGAGTCTTTACCTGCTTCTTATTCTTTTTATTTTCTTGATTTAACTTTTTAACGATTGCAGCCACACGTTCTTTTTCAGCTTGATCTTCTTGGTGTTGCTGTATTTCTTCTGCACTAGGTGCGACGATTGTGATGCTGGTGTTGTGGTCTGGGAGTGTGATAACATCTCCGATACGGATTTTTTTACCGCGTCTTTTTTCATCCTCTCCATTGAAAAGAATGGTATTTTCTTCTAAGAAACCTTTAATGGCACCTCCTGAATGGAGAATACCGGTCGTTTTTAATAATGCTTGTAATGTGATGTAGTCATCAAATAATTTAAATTCCATAAGTCACCTCGTTACAGAATATTATATCACAAAATGGTATAATGGAAGGTACAATGTTTGAAAGAGGAAGAAGATGAAATTACAAGAGGGAGTAGATCTTCATTTTATTGATACAGATCAGTTTACGACAAATCGTATACGTATTCGCTTTGCAGCTGAAATGAGTGAGGCTACCGTTGCTGGTCGTGTGTTAGTTGCAAATATTTTTGAAATGGGTAACCAAGAATTTCAGACTGCTCAGGCTGTTCGGAGAAGATTGGCAGAATTGTATGGTGCTCAGTTCTCGACCTCAGTTTCAAAACGTGGTAGGGTGCACTGTGTAGATGTGACAATTTCATATGTCAGTCCTCGTCACTTGCCAGAAAATGAGGATATTACAGTAGAGATTCTTGATTTTTTATACACGTGTATATTTAGACCACTGAAAAAGGGGCGAGGATTTGATAGTCAGATTTTCGAGGTTGAAAAAACGAATTTAATCAATTTTCTTCAGTCAGAGATAGAAGATAATTTTTATCATGCAGATGTTGAAATGAGTAAGCTTTTTTATAAAGATCCCTCTCTTCAAATTCCACGCGTCGGTAGGCTTGATTTGGTTGAAAAAGAAACAGCAGAATCAACCTTTCAGATTTATCGGAATATGTTGCGTATGGATAAAATTGATATATTTGTCTTAGGGAAGGTTGACAGAGAACAAGTAAAAAGAAAACTTGAAGATTTTGGTTTTACTTATAGAAATCCAAAATTAGAGTTAGAATATCATCAAGAATACTCAAACATCACGCAAGAAAAAATCGAGCGTAAACAGGCAAGGCAGTCCATTTTGGAATTGGCATATCATTTACAGGTGGTTTACAACGATGTAAACTATCCGGCTTTGATGGTATTTAATGGTCTACTAGGTGCTTTCTCCCATTCGAAGTTATTTATGAATGTTCGTGAGAAAGAAAGTTTGGCCTATACAATTGGAAGTCAGGTCTCTATTTTTTCAGGAATGCTGAAGGTCTATGCTGGAATTAGCCGCGAAAATAGACTCAGGGTAATGAAGTTAATTAGTAAACAACTACTTGATTTAAAATGTGGTAAATTTACAGAAGAAGAATTAGAGTTGACAAAAAATATGTTGATTCATTCGGCAACCCTGGCTCAGGATAGGCAGAATAATTTGATAGAACAAGTATATAATCAAGTTACCTTAGGAAATAGAAATTTAAGTTGGCTAGATTGGATTGAGGCTATCAAATCGGTATCAATAGACGATGTCATTCGAGTAGGACAGATGATTAATTTACAGGCTGTTTACTTTATGGAGGGGACAGAAGAATGAAGTTAGTTGAGAAGAAGTATCCTTACATGAAAGAATCTGTCTTTTATGGGAAAGTTGACAATGGGTTGACAGTTGTTTTACTTCCTAAAGTAGATTTCCATGAGACATATGGAATTCTAACGACCAATTTTGGGGGTATTCATACTCGATTTACACTGGCTAATGGTAATAGTGTTGTTTATCCTGCAGGGATTGCACACTTTTTAGAACATAAGCTGTTTGAAACTGAGAATGAAGAGGATATTATGAATGAGTTTGCTAAATTGGGAGCAAGCGCAAATGCTTATACCAGTTTTAGACAGACTAGTTACTTATTTTCAACGACTCAGAAAGTATTGGAGTCTCTATCACTTTTACAATCTTTTGTTCGAGAACCGTATTTTACAGAAGACAATGTAGAAAGAGAACAGGGGATTATTGAACAAGAAATTGAGATGTATCAAGATGATGCAGATTATCGCTTGTTTACGGGAATTTTATCATCGCTTTATCCAGAAAGTCCCTTGGCCTATGATATAGCAGGGACAGTTGAATCAATTGCTGCAATTACTGCGGATGATTTACATGAGAATTTTGATGTGTTTTATCATCCAAGTAACATGAATTTATTCGTTATTGGTAATTTTGATTTAGAGGCAGTTTGGAAACAAATTTCAAGTTATCAAGTAGCTCAGATGGATAATCCAGCTCAGTCGTTTGAATTGGCAGGTGTCCAAAAGTTGCCGATAAAGGAGCATCTCTCAGAACAATTTGAAGTATCTACCCCAAAATTGGCTGTTGGTTTACGGGGAAATGACGAGGTTGATAGGGAGACTATTCAGAAATATCGGCTCAGTTTACAATTTTTATTTGCCATGTTGTTTGGTTGGACTTCAAAACGATACCAACAGTTATACGAGCAGGGAAAAATTGATTCTTCTTTCCAGTTCCAATTAGAGGTTACACCTGAGTACCACTATTTGATTATCTCGGGAGATACTCAAGAACCCATTACGCTTTCTAGTATGCTGATGAAAGCACTTAGGAAATTTGAGGATGATGCAGATGTGACAGAGGATCATTTACAATTGTTGAAAAACGAGATGTATGGAGATTTTATTCGTAGCTTAAATTCTCTTGAGTTTACAGCTAGTCACTTTGTTTCTCAGTATTCAGAATATGAAAATGTTTTTGATATACCTCAAATGATACAAAGTCTTCAGTTAGATGACATCAGAGAGGCAGGGCGTCGCTTTATTGAACACTGTGATATGACAGATTTCACGATTTTTCCAAAATAAGTGGGCGCAACCCGTCGAAATTTCCTTGGAATTTTGTTAGAATAGTATACTGTACATGATGAGCGATAGAGAGAGGGTATGTATGAGACAAAAGAGTATAGGTGAAGTACTTAGAACAGCTAGAGAAGGACGGGGTTGGACATTCGTTGACTTGCAACGGATAACAAAAATCCAAGCTAAATATTTGCAGGCACTTGAGTACAATGATTTTGATTTTATTGCAAACTCAGATGATGTTCATTCTATTTTAAAAGCATATGCTGAGGCTTTGGAATTAGATGCAGATGTCCTACTGGATGCTTACGAGACCAATAGTTTAGTGAAATATTATGAAGATGGAGAAGAAGAACTCCGATCTTCAGAATTGAAAAGAAGCTATAAGGTTCGCAAACGTAAAAAGAACTCTTATCTTCCGTTGATTTACTTATTACTTGCGACGGGTTTGATTATTATTTTTGTGACTTATATTGTTCATAGCAGGCTCCAAAATAGAGCATCTATTACGCCTACTACAACGTCATATAGTATAGTTGAGCAATCTGTATCTGAAGCAAGTAGTGGCACAGAGACGAGTTCTACTGAGCAGGCGCAGTCAAATTCAACGAGTTCAAGTAGTTCCGCTACAGAAAATGTGACTATTTCAGGATCAGGTTCTAACATTGTTGCGACCCTTAAAACAGTGACTTATCCAGTAGAAGTGACTGTAACAGCAAAAAATACAACGAGTTGGATCAGCCTTTCTGACACCTTGTTAGAGGGGGGCGTTACACTAACACCTGATAATCCAACAGTAACTACTACTATTGAAGAAGGAGTGACTTCTACTACACTTGTTCTTGGTGTTGTCAAAGGAGTAGAGGTAAGTGTAGGTGGCCAAAAGTTAGATATATCAGCTCTGACAGCCGATACAGGGTCGGTCACTTTAAATTTTGAATAAGGGCAATAAAGGTATTAGAATGAAAAAAGAAAATATTCCCAATGCATTGACGATAGGTAGGATTTTGGTAATCCCAATTTTTATCTTGTTACTGACCGTTTGGGATTCAACAATTAGTCATGTGTTGGCAGCACTTATTTTTGCATTAGCTAGTATTACGGATTATCTAGACGGCTACTTGGCTCGTAAATGGCAGGTTGTAACAAACTTTGGAAAATTTGCGGATCCGATGGCAGATAAGATTTTGGTGATGACAGCATTTATCATGCTTGTAGAGCTTGGCTTTGCTCCAGCTTGGGTAGTTGCAATTATTATTTGTCGTGAATTGGCAGTGACAGGTCTTCGTCTACTCTTGGTGGAAAATGGAGGAACAGTTCTAGCTGCGGCTATGCCAGGAAAAATCAAAACATTCTCACAGATGTTTGCAGTTATTTTCCTGCTCTTACACTGGAACGTCGTGGGGCAAATAACACTCTATATTGCACTTTTCTTCACCCTATATTCAGGCTATGATTATTTCAGGGGTGCCTCTTACTTATTCAAAGATACTTTTAAATGATGACAAATATTATCGAAGTAAAAAATCTTAAATATAAATACAACCAAGAGGATGAACGCTATACCCTAAATGATGTCTCGTTTCACGTGAAACAGGGAGAATGGTTGTCTATTATTGGACATAATGGTTCGGGTAAATCAACAACAGTTCGTTTGATTGATGGTTTGTTGGAAGCTGAATCAGGTGATATTTATATTGACGGTGATGCCTTAACCATTGATAATGTATGGGAGAAGCGACGCTTGATTGGTGTGGTTTTTCAAAATCCAGATAACCAATTTGTGGGTGCTACAGTTGAAGATGATGTTGCATTTGGTTTAGAGAACCAGGGAGTCCCTTTGGAGGAGATGCGTAGTCGAGTTGACGAAGCTTTGGAATTGGTTGGAATGACTGATTTTAAAACTCGTGAGCCTGCTCGTTTATCTGGTGGTCAGAAGCAGAGGGTGGCGATTGCTGGAGTGGTTGCCTTACGTCCAAAAATTATTATTTTGGATGAGGCTACGTCTATGTTGGATCCAGAAGGTCGTCTCGACTTGATTAAAATTGTCCGTGAAATTAAGGAGCGTCATGGTATGACGGTTATCTCTATAACACATGATTTGGATGAGGTTGCATTGAGTGACCGAGTTATCGTGATGAAAAATGGACAGGTTGAATCAATTAGCACTCCAAATGAACTATTTATGCGAGAAGATTTGGTAGATTTAGACTTGGATAGACCATTTACGACAGAACTGGCTTCATCTTTGCGTCAGACTGGACTTGATTTACCGCTCCGCTATTTTACAGAGGAAGAATTAGAGGAAACTTTATGGGAATTGATCTCCAAGAAGTAAGCTATACCTATCAAGCTGGCACTCCTTTTGAGGGGCGTGCGCTTTTTGGTGTGGATTTGGAGATTGTTGATGGCTCTTACACGGCCCTTATTGGGCATACGGGTTCGGGCAAATCAACGATTTTACAACTCTTGAATGGATTAAATGTACCAACAGAAGGAAGAGTAGTCATTGATGATGTTGTGATTACAGCAACATCTGAAAATAAGGATATTAAGCAAGTAAGGAAGAAAGTGGGGCTCGTTTTCCAATTTCCTGAAAGTCAAGTGTTTGATGAGACAGTTTTGAAAGATGTTGCTTTTGGTCCACAAAATTTCGGAGTTTCTCAGGAAGAGGCTGAAACGATTGCGCGTGAAAAATTGGCCTTGGTTGGAATTGATGAAAGCTTGTTTGAGCGTAGTCCTTTTGAACTATCTGGTGGTCAAATGCGTCGGGTAGCTATTGCTGGGATTCTGGCAATGGAACCAAGTATCTTAGTTTTGGATGAACCAACGGCTGGATTGGACCCTGCGGGGCGTCAGGAATTGATGGATATTTTCGAAAAGCTTCATGAATCAGGCATGACAATCGTTTTGGTAACTCATTTGATGGACGATGTGGCTAACTATGCTGATTTTGTTTACATTATGGAAAAGGGAAAGCTGGTCCGTTCTGGTAAACCAGTCGATATTTTTCAAGAGGTAGATTTTTTAGAGAGTATTCAGTTGGGAGTGCCTAAGATTACTAAGTTTGCAGCTAATTTGGAGAGAAGAGGCTTTGTATTTGAACGTCTTCCTATTACAATTGAAGAATTTACGGGGATGGTGACACATGGATAAATTAATTTTAGGTCGCTATATTCCTGGGGATTCAATTATTCATCGCTTGGATCCAAGAAGTAAGCTTTTAGCAATGTTTGGATTTCTATTGATGATTTTTTGGGCCAATAATTTGGTCACCAATGCCTTGTTGATAGCATTTGTTTTAGGAATGGTTGTTTTATCTCGTATTCGCTTATCATTTTTTATTAATGGTTTGAAACCGATGATAGGAATTATTCTATTTACAACTTTCTTTCAGGTTTTCTTTACACCTGGAGCGACACTTTTATGGGAATTTTGGATTTTTAAATTATCAGTTGAGGGTTTGCAACAGGCGGCGATTATTTTTGTTCGCTTTGTTTTGATTATTTTCTTCTCAACCCTATTGACCTTGACGACAACACCGCTCAGTTTGGCTGATGGTATCGAGTTAGGGCTTGCACCTTTGAAGAAATTTAAAGTTCCTGTGCATGAAATTGGTTTGATGTTGTCCATGAGTTTGCGTTTTGTACCGACCTTGATGGATGATACCACTCGGATTATGAATGCTCAGAGAGCTCGTGGAGTGGACTTTAATGAGGGAAATCTTATTCAGAAGGTAAGGTCAGTTATTCCTATTTTGATTCCCTTATTCGCATCAAGTTTTAAGAGGGCAGATGCTCTTGCAACGGCGATGGAGGCGCGTGGGTATCAAGGCGGAGATGGGAGAACCAAGTACCGGATTTTGGAATGGAAGTTAGCAGATACGTTAGCAATTTTAGTTATGTTAGCTTTAGCTGGACTCTTATTTATATTGAAAAAATGAGTAAAAAACGCTAGAAATAGCGTTTTTATAGTCTAATCTCAATTTTTCTGTAATATTTGTAACAACTTCACAAAGTCTAAGTAATAGTTAGAGGGTATGATAGACACATGACAGAAAGGAATGTGACTATTATGAACATTACATTAAAGAAAAACTTAAAAACAACTATTGCTGGCTTGGTAGCGGGAATTTCCCTTTTGACTGCGGGTGTAGTCAGTGCAGAAACCTATACTGTAAAGTCTGGTGATACCCTGTCTGAAATTGCTGAAACACACAATACTACTGTTGAAAAATTAGCAGAGCAGAATAAGATTACCAACTTAGATTTTATCCATGTCGGTCAAGTTATCGAATTGGGTGATGTGACAGTGAAGGCAGTAGAGAGTTCAGTTGAACAAACTCAATCAACAACAACATCAACTTCTACTGCAACAGTAACAACTAGCACTTATTCTTCAAATTTGAGTGCTGAAGATACAGCAGCAAAAGAATGGATTGCAATGAAGGAATCAAGCGGTAGCTATGATGCACGTAACGGTATCTACATTGGTCGTTACCAGTTGACAAATACTTACTTGAATGGTGATTACTCACCAGAAAACCAAGAGCGTGTAGCAGATGTTTACGTTGCTAGTCGCTATGGTTCATGGTCTGCAGCCAAGGCTTTCTGGTTGGCAAATGGTTGGTACTAAGATAAATTAGAAGAGGTCTAGCACGATGCTAGACTTTTTCTGTCTCACGAATGTATTTCATAACTGCTTTTTCGTTCAGTCCAACGGTACTGAATAGTAGCCTCTAGCCCAAAACTTTTGATTTCCACGCTGTATGGACATAGGTGATGGAAAATATCAATTAAGTCCCGTCTAATTTTTTAGTAAATGGATTTTCTGCAGTACTTAGGAGTGACATACATTTGGTATGTGATAAACTGTAACGGTTTTAACCATGCTAAACTAGTCCACTGGACTAGTTTACTCCTCCTTTATTTAACTTGACAAATTAGATTATAACAGGAAAAAAATAGAAGCTCAAAGCCTTGCCAGCCACCAGCATAGGTGGTAGTTTTCTCGTTTTTCTCTATGAGAAAACTAGCCCGAAGCCATAATAAGAAAAGGACCGTTAGGGTCCTTTTTGGTTTACATTATTGTCAATCTTCCCCAAAAATTTCTTGAGCAAGGCGACGACCCGTCGGTGTAGCTGCAAGGCCTCCTTCAGCAGTTTCACGGAAGGCAGTTGGTAGGGCAGAGCCAACTTGGTACATGGCATTGATGACTTCATCTACAGGGATTTTTGATTCAATTCCTGCCAGTGCCATATCTGCAGCTACCATGGCGTAGCTTGCTCCCATTGCATTACGTTTGACACAAGGGACTTCTACCAGACCAGCGACGGGATCGCAAATCAGACCCAGCATATTTTTTATGACAAAGCAGATGGCTTGGCTGGCTTGGTAGGGAGTTCCACCTGCTGCCAGTGTCAGGGCTGCGGCAGACATAGCAGAGGCAGAGCCGACCTCTGCCTGACAGCCTCCTTCTGCACCAGAGATGGAGGCATTGTTGGCAATGACCAGACCAAAAGCCCCAGCTGTAAATAGGAAGTCAAGTTGCTGTTCTTCTGTCAAATTGAGCTTTTCAATAGCAACTCCTAGCACAGCTGGTAGACAGCCTGCAGATCCTGCTGTCGGAGTGGCACAGACTAAGCCCATTTTGGCATTCAATTCATTAACGGCCATGGCATTTCTTGCGGCGGATAGGACAGCGGAATCTGACAGGGTTTTACCAGATTTCATATAGGCATCTAACTTGGCAGCATCGCCTCCTGTTAAACCAGATACGGATTTGCTTTCAGTAAGTCCATCTACGATGGAGTCTTTCATAACTGTCAAGTTTATTGACATAATTGTCAATATTTCTTCGCGGCTGCGACCGGTCAATTCAATTTCAGTAGCAATCATGAGTTCAGCTACATTACCAGAAAAGTTGTCTGCTTGCTGAACTAATTCTTCGATAGTATAAAACATGTCTTTCTCTTTCTAGTTGAAGAAGGTTACATTGTGCAGGTGTGGAATTTTTTCAATTTCTGCAATAGAATTTTCACATTGGCGAGCATCCACTTCGATAATCATAATGGCTTTTTCGCCAGCTTTTTCACGTGTCACGTTCATTTGGGCGATATTGATGTCATACTTAGAAAGGACATCGGTCACTTTCGCAATCATACCAGGGACATCTTGGTGAACAATAATAATAGTTGGCGTATTCATATTGAGATTGACAGAAAAACCGTTGAGCTCTGTTACTTGAATGTTTCCCCCACCTATGGAAACGCCTGTGGCTGAGATGGATTTTTTATCGTTTTTTATGATGATTCTGGTGGTATTGGGATGTGGGGTATTGCTGTCCTTGTTGACACGCCAGTAAACCTTAATGCCTCGTTCTCTTGCAATATCAAGAGAGTCAGGAATGCGGGGATCATCCGTATCCATGCCCAGAATACCTGCTACCAAGGCTACATCCGTACCGTGACCACGATAGGTCTTGGCAAAGGAATTGTAGAGTTGAAATTCCACCTCTGTTGGCTCATCGCCGAAGATGGAAGACACAATTTTTCCAATGCGGACCGCACCAGCTGTGTGACTAGAAGATGGACCAATCATAACAGGTCCAATAATATCAAAGACCGACTGAAATTTTAAGTTTGTCATAGTAATCCTCACGTTTTTCTTGGTACTATTATATCAAATTTTCCAGTTAGAGAATATGCCTAGATGAATGTGTTTTCTTATGTTAAAATTCTATCGCTTACTCTTTTTGTATGGTATAATACAAGTTGTTCAAAATCGTCAATCGTTTTTGGATAATCAAATTTTGGAATACGACCTTCAAATCGTTATTTCTACGAAAAGATGGGAGAAGATTATGTCAATTGACAATTCTAAAACCCGTGTTGTTGTCGGTATGAGTGGCGGTGTGGATTCATCGGTTACGGCTCTCTTGCTCAAGGAGCAGGGCTACGATGTGATCGGCATCTTCATGAAAAACTGGGACGACACGGACGAAAATGGCTTCTGTACAGCAACAGAAGACTACAAGGACGTGGCTGCAGTGGCAGACCAAATCGGCATTCCTTACTACTCTGTCAACTTTGAAAAAGAGTATTGGGACCGCGTATTTGAGTACTTTTTAGCAGAGTATCGGGCTGGCCGCACCCCCAATCCAGATGTCATGTGTAACAAGGAAATCAAGTTCAAGGCCTTCTTGGATTACGCTATGAATTTGGGGGCGGACTATGTGGCGACGGGGCACTATGCTCAGGTGTCACGCGACGAGGACGGCACCGTTCATATGCTACGTGGGGCAGACAATGGCAAGGATCAGACCTACTTCCTTAGCCAACTCTCACAGGAACAGCTGCAGAAAACCATGTTTCCGCTCGGCCATTTACAAAAGCCTCAGGTAAGGGAAATAGCAGAGCGAGCAGGCTTGGCGACCGCTAAAAAGAAAGACTCGACAGGCATCTGCTTTATCGGTGAAAAGAACTTCAAAGAATTTTTAGGACAATATTTGCCAGCCCAGCCCGGCCGGATGATGACGGTGGACGGTCGTGACATGGGAGAACATACAGGTCTTATGTACTATACCATTGGCCAGCGGGGCGGGCTTGGTATCGGAGGACAAATCGGTGGGGACAATGAGCCTTGGTTTGTTGTCGGGAAAGACCTGTCAAAAAATATCCTCTATGTCGGTCAAGGCTTCTATCATGAGTCCTTGATGTCAACTTCTTTACAGGCTAGTCAAGTACATTTTACACGTAATATGCCTGAAGAATTCACGCTAGAATGCACAGCTAAGTTCCGCTATCGTCAACCAGATAGTAAAGTAACTGTCAAGGTAAAAGGTGACAAGGCAGAAGTTATTTTTGCAGAGCCACAACGAGCAATCACACCAGGACAAGCCGTTGTTTTCTACGACGGTCAAGAGTGTCTGGGCGGTGGCATGATCGATATGGCCTACAAAGATGGGGTTGCTTGTCAGTATATTTAATCAAAAATAAAAGCTTAGCACCCTCATGCTAAGCTTTTTATCTTATCCCCAGAAAGCATCTTCGGCTTTTTGGTCGGCTGAGAAGAGCCAAACTTCCTTGATTTTGCCATCTTCCATACGGAAAAGATCGATGCCATTCATGTTTAGTTCTTCACCATCTGTTCGAGTACCGAGGAATGTTACGTTAGCGGCAACAAGAGTATCATTATCGGATACCCAGTTTGTCACTACTTTGAAAGTTCCATTTGTTTTTTCGGCGAAAGTTGCTAGATGTGCTCCGAGTACTTCCTTACCAATTTTAGCACCAGATGTTGAATGATTTCCGGGTTGATGCCAGATAATGTCATTAGCCATTGTTTCAAAAAGAGCTGCAAAATCACCAGCGATGAGAGCATTGTTATAGGCATTAAAAATTTCCAAGTTTGTTGACATTTGATGTCCTCCAATTTTTTTGATATAGTACAATTATAGCTGAAGCATTCCATTATGCAAGTAGGTAGTTTTGCATTCGTTAGTATCAAAAGTGATACTATTGTGATAAATAAAGGAGAATTTTTTTGAAAAAAGTTAGTGAATATGGTATTTGCCCTTTTGCAACAACACAAAAAGTCTTGACTGGTAAGTGGGGATTGGTGATTATCTACCAACTCAGTACAGGAACGAAACGCTTCAATGAATTACAGCGACTGATTCCAGGTATTACTCAAACCATGTTAACAAGGCACCTTAGACAATTGGAGGAGGATCGCATTATTAGTCGCACGGTCTATGCAGAAGTCCCCCCTCGTGTAGAGTATAGCTTGACTGAGATGGGCGAAAAATTTCGTTCGGTACTGGATGCTGTTGAGGCTTGGGGCTTAGAATATATTGAAACGTTAGCGTAACACTAGATTTGAAATTCTACAAATCTTTTGATAGAATAAGAGTAACAATTATCATGATGGTCAAAGCTCATGGGAATTGTAGGCTTTTTTGTCCTGCAATTTTCGAGAGTTTTGGCTATTTTTTGCTATTGAGGAGAGAAGATGGACTTTCGGACAGTGGTAGGCAACCAGTCCTTTGGTGTTCGTGCGACGGGATTGTTAGTAAAAGATGAAAAACTATTTCTTGTAAGGGCACCGGAGGGGAACTACTATACCTTGGGCGGAGCCATTCAGCTTGGTGAAACAACTGAAGAGGCTGTGCAACGGGAAATGCAAGAAGAACTTGGAATTGATGTGGAGGTTGGACCGCTGGCTTTCATCGTTGAAAATCAGTTTAGTTTGCAGGAGAAATCCTATCATCGGATTGAATTTCTTTATCTTGTTACCCCACTGTCTGAGCCAGTTACCTATCTGGAAGAAGGTAATTCTATTCGCCAGTGTGAGTGGATTGCTTTTACAGACTTGAAAAATCTTGACCTTAACCCTGCCTTTCTCAAGACGGAACTAGTTGGTTGGAAGGGACAGTTGCAGCATTTTATTAATTGGGAAAGCTAGCCTATCTAAATGAAATTTTAGAAAAGAGAAGGAAGAATGGATTTTAGGACCAGAATTGACAATCAGATTTTTGGTGTTCGGGCGACTGCATTGATTATAAAAAATGGGAAAATATTCCTCACGAAGGACTCTAAGGGGCGTTATTATACCATTGGCGGTGCGATTGCAGTCAACGAAACTGCACAAGATGCGGTTGTTCGGGAAGTCAAAGAAGAATTAGGGGTTGACAGCTGTGTCAATCAACTAGCTTTTGTAGTTGAAAATCAGTTTACACACGAAGACATAGATTTTCATAATATCGAATTTCATTTTATTGTTGAGCCTATTGGAGAAATGCCTAAGGAGATGATTGAAGGGAAGTTGAAACAAGCTTGTGAATGGATTGAACTTGACAAGCTTGTCAATCTAGATGTCGTACCAGCTTTTCTGGCTCAAGAATTGCCAAACTGGAATGGGCAAGTCAAACATATCATGAACATAAAGGAGAAATAAAAATGACACACACATTTGCAGAAAACTACGATGTCATCGTAATCGGTGCAGGACACGCGGGTGTAGAAGCAGGCTTGGCAGCCAGCCGAATGGGCTGTAAGACCTTGCTTGCGACCATTAACTTGGATATGGTGGCCTTTATGCCCTGTAATCCCTCCATTGGTGGCTCTGCCAAGGGGATTGTGGTAAGGGAAATCGATGCCCTGGGTGGCGAAATGGGTCGCAACATTGACAAAACCTATATCCAGATGAAAATGCTCAATATGGGTAAAGGTCCAGCCGTACGTGCCTTGCGGGCTCAGGCGGACAAGGCAGAGTACGCAGCGGAGATGAAGCGGACGGTCGAGCGTCAGGAAAATCTGACCCTGCGTCAAACCATGATTGATGAGATTTTGGTGGAGGACGGCAAGGTTATCGGTGTCCGCACGGCTACCAACCAGAAATTCTCCGCCAAGGCAGTTGTGGTGACGACGGGTACAGCCCTGCGTGGCGAGATTATCATCGGAGATCTCAAGTATTCGTCAGGCCCTAATAATAGCCTAGCTTCTATCACGCTGGCGGATAATCTGAAAGAATTGGGACTTGAAATTGGTCGTTTCAAGACAGGGACACCACCGCGTGTCAATGCCCGCACCATTAATTACGACGAAACCGAGATTCAACCAGGCGATGAAAAGCCAAATCACTTTTCATTCTTGTCCAAGGACGAGGATTATTTGCAGGACCAGATCCCTTGCTGGTTGACCTATACCAATGCGACTAGCCATGAGATTATCAACAGCAATCTCCACCGAGCACCTATGTTTTCAGGGATTGTCAAGGGGATTGGGCCCCGTTATTGTCCGTCAATCGAGGACAAGATTGTGCGTTTTGCCGACAAGGAACGCCACCAGCTTTTCCTAGAGCCAGAAGGTCGCAATACCGATGAAATCTATGTTCAAGGGCTGTCAACCAGTCTGCCAGAAGATGTGCAGCAGGACTTGATCCACTCCATTAAAGGCTTGGAAAATGCTCAGATGATGCGGACGGGCTATGCTATTGAGTACGATATGGTTATGCCTCATCAGTTGCGGGCGACGCTGGAAACTAAGAAGATTTCTGGGCTCTTTACAGCAGGTCAGACCAACGGAACATCAGGTTATGAAGAAGCAGCAGGTCAGGGAATTGTCGCTGGTATCAATGCAGCCCTTAAGGTACAGGGTAAGCCGGAGTTAATTTTGAAACGAAGCGACGGCTACATTGGTGTTATGATTGATGACCTAGTAACCAAGGGAACGGTGGAGCCTTATCGCCTCTTGACCAGTCGGGCAGAATACCGCCTGATTCTGCGTCATGACAATGCTGATATGCGTCTGACGGAAATCGGTCGTCAGGTTGGCTTGGTAGATGATGAACGCTGGCAGGTTTTCCAGATTCACAAAAATCAATTTGACAATGAAATGAAACGCTTGGAGTCTATCAAACTCAAGCCAATCAAGGAAACCAACGAAAAAGTTGTTGCTATGGGATTCAAGCCCTTGACAGACGCTTTGACCGCCAAGGAATTCATGCGCCGTCCAGATGTGACTTACGCAGATGCGGTAGCCTTTATCGGCCCTGCTGCAGAGGATTTGGATGCCAAGACCATTGAATTGATTGAAACAGAGGTCAAGTACGAAGGTTATATTGCCAAGGCCTTGGATCAGGTGGAGAAGATGAAACGCATGGAAGAAAAACGTATTCCAGCAGATATTGACTGGGATGATATTGATTCCATAGCGACGGAAGCTCGTCAGAAATTCAAGCTGATTTCACCAGAAACCATTGGCCAGGCTAGTCGGATTTCCGGTGTCAATCCAGCGGATATATCCATTCTCATGGTTTACTTGGAAGGACGCAGTCGTTCCATTTCTAAAAACAAATCAAAGGACAGTCACTAAGGCTGTTCTTTTCGCTGTATGTCAGCTATATGTCAACTACTTTAAAATCATGTGAAAAGTAGCTTTTTTACTGAATTTATGGTAGAATGGCAGGCAGAGGTTAGTGATGAAAAGATTTCGATTTTCGACAATTCACTTTGTCATGATAGGTGTCATTTTATTTGGGTTGGTGGCTCTTGTCCACCGACTTTTTCCAATTGGTGCCAGTACAGTTTTTGCGCTACTCATCAGCCTGTTGGTGTTGATTGCGCTGTTTATTTATCAAAAACATTCTTATGAATTTAGTGAGCTAGAACAGATTGAATATCTCAATAATCAGGCCAATTCTGGTTTGATGATGCTCTTAGATAAAATGCCAGTGGGAGTTATCAAAGTTCGACCAGATAGTAATCAGGTAGAATGGTTTAATCCCTTTGCTGAGCTGATTTTTGCTCAAGAAAATGGTGAGTTTGATCAAAAAAAACTACGTGAAATTATTGACGTTGGTCTGGATGAGGAGCGAATTTATGCGAACTTTTCAGGCAAGAGATACGCTGTTAACGTTGATTTTGATCAAGGGTTATTTTACTTTTTTGATGCGTCAACAGAGTATTCAGCGACAAATAGTTTGATCGGAAGCCGTCCTGTTATAGGGATTATTTCAGTTGATAACTATGATGAGCTTGAGGATGCTGTAACTGATTCTCAAATTAGCCAAGTCAATTCCTTCTTGGCTCAATTTGTTTCGGAATTTTGCCATGATTACGGTATCTACTACCGACGCGGCACAATGGATCGATTCTATTTCTTTACAGATTATGCTGTGTTGGAAAAATTGATAGAGAATAAGTTTTCAGTTATTGATAAGTTCCGCGAGGAGGCTAAAAAGTTAGATTTAGGTTTGACTTTGAGTATGGGATTGGCGTATGGTAATGAAAATCATCACCAAATCGGACAAGTTGCGCTCCAAAATCTCAATATGGCTGAGGTTCGTGGTGGAGACCAGGTTGTGGTCAAGGAAAATGATGAGAGTAAACAGCCACTTTTCTTTGGCGGTGGATCAGCTTCTTCCGTTAAACGAACACGTACACGGACTCGTGCTATGATGACTGCTGTATCAGATAAACTCAAATCGGTTGATGCTGTTTTTGTGGTGGGACATCGTAATTTAGATATGGACGCGCTTGGATCCGCGGTCGGTATGCAGTACTTTGCTCAAAATATTATGAACAATGCCTATACGGTGTATAATCCAGATGAAATGGCACCAGATATTGCACGTGCTATCAAGAAGTTGAGTGATGAAAATTGTTCTAATTTGCTAACGGTTGAGGAAGCCATGAAGATGGTCACTTTCCAGTCGTTGTTAATCATGGTAGATCATTCAAAGATTGGCTTGACTTTGGATAAGGATTTCTATGAACAATTTACCCAGGTTGTGGTCGTTGATCATCATCGTCGCGATACAGATTTCCCAAATAATGCAGTTTTGACTTATATAGAGAGTGGTGCTAGTTCTGCGAGTGAGTTAGTAACGGAATTAATTCAGTTCCAGAATGACAAACACCATAAGCTTAATCGCATTCAATCTAGTTTATTGATGGCTGGGATTATGCTTGATACAAAAAATTTCACATCTCGTGTGACCAGTCGTACTTTTGATGTGGCTAGTTACTTGCGGACTCGTGGTAGCGATAGCTTGGAAATTCAGCAGATTGCTGCGACAGATTTTGAGGAATATCGTCAAATCAATGAACTGATTTTAAGTGGGCAGAGAATTGAGTCCAATGTTGTTATTGCGTGTGCAGATGATACTAAAGAATACGATAATATTATTCCGAGCAAGGCTGCCAATACAATATTGGACATGGCAGGAATTGAGGCGGTATTCGTTGTAACAAGAAATACCAAAGGGTATGTATCTATTTCTGCAAGGAGTCATAGTAAAATCAATGTTCAACGCATCATGGAAGAAATGGGTGGAGGTGGCCACTTTAACCTAGCTGCCGCTCAGGTATATGACCAGACAATCGCAGAAGTATGTGAAAAGTTGACGGATAAAATCCGCGAAGAAATAAATGGAAATTAGGAGAACAGATATGAAAGTAATCTTTTTAGCAGATGTTAAAGGTCAAGGTAAAAAGGGTGAGATTAAGGAAGTTCCAACAGGTTATGCCCAAAATTTCTTGATCAAGAAAAATTTGGCTAAGGAAGCAACAAACCAAGCGATCAGCGCCCTTCGTGGTCAGGAAAAATCTAAGGAAAAGGCTCATGCAGAGATGATTGCAGAAGCAGAGGCTATCAAGGCTAAGCTGGCTGAGGAAGCTACTTTAGTGAAATTTGTCGAAAAAGTTGGTCCAGATGGTCGTACCTTTGGTTCTATTACCAGCAAGAAAATTGCTGAAGAATTGGACAAGCAATTTGGCATCAAGATTGATAAACGCCATATTCAGCTGGATCACCCAATTCGTGCGATTGGTCTCATTGATGTACCAGTTAAAATCTATCAAGATGTAACAGGCATCATTAATTTGAGTATTAAGGAAGCTTAATTATTTATCTAGCCAGTGAGGAGGTGAGATCTTGGCAGAGTTGGATGAATTGCGGGTGCAACCGCAGGATATTCTAGCTGAACAATCGGTATTAGGAGCTATTTTCCTTGATGAAGGCAAGCTGGTCTTCGTTCGTGAATACATCGAAGCTGAAGATTTTTTCAAACATGCTCATAAGCTAATTTTTAAAGCTATGATTGCTCTTTCTGATAGAAATGAGGCAATTGATGCGACTACCATGCGGAACTATCTGGTCAACCATGGTGATTTGGAAAATATCGGTGGTTTGGCCTATTTGGCTGAAATCATTAGTTCCGTGCCGACGGCAGCCAATGCGGAATTCTATGCCAAGATTGTTGCTGAAAAGTCTAATCTCCGTAAACTGATTGCCCGTTTGACGGATGCAGTTAATCAGGCTTATGAGGGTGCGGATGGTTCAGATGACATTATTGCCAATGCTGAAAAAGCTTTGATTGATGTCAGTGAGGGAGCCAGTCGAAGTGGTTTCAAGCGGATTGATGATGTCTTGAATATCAACTTTGACAACCTTGAAACTCGTGCTAAGCAGACGTCGGATATTACAGGGATTGCAACTGGTTATCCTGCTCTTGATGCCATGACAACGGGTCTGCATGAGGAAGAGTTGATTATTCTTGCGGCTCGTCCTGCGGTTGGTAAGACGGCATTTGCGCTCAATATTGCACAAAATATCGGTACAAAACTGGGTTTGACAGTTGCCATCTTTTCTTTGGAGATGGGTGCAGAAAGCTTGGTTGACCGTATGCTCGCTTCTGAGGGAGTTATCAATTCGAGGGCTATTCGTACGGGGCATTTGACGCAGGAAGAATGGAATAAGTACATGGTGGCTCAAGCTAACCTGGCTCGGGCTAGTATCTATATTGATGATACACCAGGTATCAAGATTACAGAGATTCGTTCGCGTTCACGTAAGTTGGCTCAGGAAACGGGCAATCTGGGCTTGATCTTGATTGACTATCTCCAATTGATTACGGGAACAGGTCGTGAAAACCGACAACAAGAGGTTTCTGAGATTTCCCGTCAGTTGAAGATTTTGGCCAAGGAATTGAAAGTACCAGTTATCGCCCTCAGTCAGTTGTCTCGTGGAGTTGAGCAACGTCAGGATAAGAGACCTGTTCTGTCTGATATTCGTGAATCGGGATCTATCGAGCAAGATGCGGATATCGTTGCCTTCTTATATCGTGATGATTACTATGAGCGCGGTGAGCAGGAAGATGGCGGCATTCCTAACAATACGGTTGAAGTCATCATCGAGAAAAACCGTTCCGGTGCGCGTGGTACCGTGGAACTGATGTTCCAAAAAGAATACAATAAATTTGCAAGTATTTCCAAGAGAGAGGATGGATAGAGAATGAGTGATGCATTTACAGATGTTGCTAAAATGAAGCAAATCAAACAAGATATTAAGGACCATGAGGGACAAATTGTTGAATTGACCCTTGAAAATGGTCGTAAGCGTGAGAAGAATAAGCAGGGGCGTATTGTGGAGGTTTATCAGTCTCTCTTTATCGTTGAATTTGAAGATCCAAACAATACCTTTGTGGAATCTTATACTTACTCAGACATTTTGACAGAAAAGATTTTGATTCATTATTTGGATTAATCGCTATATAAGGCTTTACAGAGCCTTTTTTTTGTGCTATACTATTCTTTGTGTGAAATAACAGCAGGGCAAAATGAAGCTCGTCAACAGAAGGTCAGCAAGAAGAGTAATCGTTGCTGTTTCGATGAAGGCCTCCTGCACGAATCAGGTTTGCTTAAAACGTTATTTCCTACAAATAATTTTTATATTTTATTTTAGGAGGACATAACAAATGTCACGTTATACAGGACCATCTTGGAAACAAGCTCGTCGTCTTGGCTTGTCATTGACAGGTACAGGTAAAGAATTGGCACGTCGTAACTACGTACCAGGTCAACACGGACCAAACAACCGTTCTAAATTGTCAGAATACGGTTTGCAATTGGCTGAGAAACAAAAATTGCGTTTCTCTTACGGTTTGGGTGAAAAACAATTCCGTAACTTGTTCGTACAAGCTACTAAAATCAAACAAGGTACTCTTGGTTTCAACTTCATGCTTCTTTTGGAGCGTCGTTTGGACAACGTAGTTTACCGTCTTGGTTTGGCAACTACTCGTCGTCAAGCACGTCAATTCGTAAACCACGGTCATATCCTTGTTGACGGCAAACGCGTTGATATTCCTTCATACCGCGTTGAAGTTGGTCAAGTTATCTCAGTTCGTGAGAAGTCAATCAAAGTTCCAGCTATCCTTGAAGCTGTTGAAGCAACTCTTGGACGTCCAGCTTTCGTATCATTCGATGCTGAAAAGCTTGAAGGTTCATTGACTCGCTTGCCAGAACGCGACGAAATCAACCCAGAAATCAACGAAGCTCTTGTCGTAGAATTCTACAACAAAATGCTCTAATTTTAAGAAATATCTTACAGAAAGCCTACAACAGTGGGCTTTTTGCTTTGTCTTAAAATGTTGATTTCTGGATTTGCTCCCCTTTTTGCTCCCCCTAGAGTGCTTTTAGTGCTGTTTCGTAAAACGAGACGGCTTTTTTTGCGTTCTCTTTTGAGAGGTGGCTATAAATATCCATGGTCATGGATAGAGTGGAATGACCTAGACGGTGTTGCAGTTCCTTGTAAGGTATTCCAGAGTTAAGCAGTAAGCTAGCGTGAGTATGACGGAAACCGTGAAAACCAATGTTAGACACTCCAGCGCGTTTGAAGTGAGTTCTCAGCCGTGTAGCTAGAGTTTTATTATTGGGGTAGTCATGGATAAAGTCCGAAAATACAACTGTTTCAGTCTGCCCTAACTTCCAGGCTTCCTGAATTTGTCTAAGCTGGTAAGCCTTCAGCATGGCAATGGTTGCATGGTCTATGTCTATATCCCGATAGCTTGCTTTTGATTTTGGGCTATTGATTTGTCCAAGGTGGTTTAGTGTCTTGGTAATGCTAATAGTTGCATTCTCCAGATCAATATCAGACCAGCTAAGTGCTAGGGCTTCATTGATACGGCAACCAGTGGCCAGCAGGAACTTGTATAGGGTGACTTCATACAGATTTCTGTATTTGGCTAGGTCAAGTCCTCCCAGGTAGTCGAGAAACTTTTTTAGGTTTTGATTTTCAAAATGCTTGACCTTTTTTCTCTTAGCCTTTTGAGTGTTACGAGGTAGGACGACATCACGCGCAGGGTTAGAAGATATTGCTTGCATGGTCACGCCATACTGTAAAATACGCTTATTAAGCGCGTGGATTTTATCATAGTGCAGATAAGCCCCAGGCTCCCCCTTGTTGGTCTTGTCAGCCAGTTTGTTAACTATGCTTTGAATGAGTGGCGTAGTCAGTTTATCGAGCTTATAGACCCCAAAAAGTGGCAAAACATGGTTATCTAGTAACTTCTTAACGTTGTCTTGCGTGTTGGGCTTGACAGTATGCTTATAGCTTTCCCACCATAGGCTAGATAGTTCCTGATAACTTGCTATTGACGTAGCTTGAAACCTGGTAAAGCCGTCTTGCTGGAAGGCTATTTTTTCTTGTTTGGCTTTCTGCTTAACCTCCTTTTGTGTCCGACCTGTTACTTTGGTCTTTACCTTCTTACCTGTTACCTGGTCAACTCCCAGATATACACTAGCGCGGTACACAGTAGCACCGTTTTTCTTTTTTACTTCAGTTATTTTCATGAATATAAACCTTTCCATCAGCAGGCAAGCTGTTATTAAAAGGGTTTTATAATGTTTTAGGTTTATATCATGCCAGGGCTTACGAGAACAGCCCTATTTTCGTTTGTTTTGGTTTGATAGGGTAAATATACCAGAGGAGTGTTTGGACGTGGCCACTACATGAAAAACAGTGAATTTTCTGAGCCACTAAAAAAGCGATAGGCGTTGCTATTATAACGATTGTGAGGACATAGCTAGACTAGCAGTCATGTTTTTAGGGTGTTGGTGCGGGAATTGACGGCTATCCACGTTTGAGCCAAGACAATAAATTAAAATTTTTTTTACTTTCAATGTTTTTTTGTTTTGCTGGCATTCCCATATCGCTTGTTGAAAATCCTAAATGCTGGGCAATTTCATCACAAATAGAAATCAAACTAGAAGCCGACTCTTTATTCGATTCATTTAAATTGATAGTCCCATCAATTAAGTTTATAGCTGTGATGAATTGTTTATCTTCTTTTAGTGATAAATACCCCTCTTTTTCAGATATTTCAATCAATATAGTAAGAGCTTTATTTAAATTTTTGCTAAGGTTTAAGTCTAAATCTGAATTTAAATTCCAAGGCGGTTCACCTTCATTGATAATTATGCAATCTTTTTGAGTTAAATTTTCAATTCCTCCGTACAGTCTACCGAAATCAAAGCCTAATTCATAAGAATTTGCGTAAATAGAAATGTTTTCTTTGGGTATAAATCGTAAATCTAAATCAGATTTTTTGACACCTAGAAAATCAGCTATTTTTTGAAGATTCCCCGGTGTAGGTAAAGAAGATCCCTTTACGTACCCAGTTATCGTGCTTTTTGGGATACCTGTATTATTATGTAAATCAATTTGCCGGACTCCTTTTTCTTTCATAATTCTATTAAGGTTAACAGAAAAGTATGCCCTATTTTTTATATCCTGTGGGCTATTCTTTGCCATGCGATTCCCCTCCATTTCAGAAATTTTCTATTTTGATTATAACACAAAAAACGAAAAAGTACGAAAAAAATAAAACTTTTATTAAAAAACACTTGACTAAGTACGAAAATAATAGTACTATTATTTTATCACTTTTGAAAGGAGCAAAAAAATGGCACAATGGACACTAAAAGCGTGTCGAGTAAATGCAGGTTATACCTTGCGACAGGTAGCTAATAAAGTAGGCAATAATTTTCAAACTATCTCAAAGTACGAAAAAGATAGTACTTTGATTCCTTTTGAATTATTGAAAGACTTGTCAGAGTTGTATCGTGTTAAGTTAGACGATATTTTTTTAGGCGATAGTACGAAAAAAATAGAACTAACACCAGAAGACTAGAAAGGAGCGAGCATGGAACTAGTATACATGGACGGATGGAAAGAGCCGTATACACTTAGTAGCATTGTGGCAGAATGTGCAGAAGTTAAGCACAGACATCTAAAAATACTAATCAACAAACATAAAGAACGCTTGGAGCGTTTCGGAAAGGTGTCATTTAAAATTTCACCTTCAGAGTCTGGACAGAATGTACGCGACTACATTTTGAACGAACAACAAGCAACATTGCTGATCACGTTTCTAAAGAATACCGAGAAAGTCGCAAACTTTAAGGAAAACCTAGTCAAAGCATTCTTTGAGATGCGGGACGAGGTGGCAGAGTTTCGCTATCAGAGGGCTTTAGAAAAGCCCAAGCGGAAGACCTTGCACGACAGCATAGAAAACTGGGAACAAGCCCCAAAACACGCACACAGCACAGTTACAAACCTATTGCTAAAGGGAACTACTGGAATGAACAAACGCCAGCTAGTGGCCAGCCGTGGCGGTAAGACAGGGATTGACAGCCTAACCAGTCAAGAGCTAATCAGATACCAAGCTTTGGAAGACATGGCTATCGCTATGATTAACCTAGGCATGACCTACCACGATATTAAAACAATGGTATTCAGACCACTAAAAAACGCACCCCAAGGCGCGTGAGAGCAACAAAAAAGGCTTACCGAGACCAATCAGCAAAGCCTTTTAACCACTAACTAAAACAAAATTAACAAGCAGGCAAGCTGTTATTAAAAGGGTTTTAGTAAAGATTTAATAGCTAGATTATACCATATCTAGGGCATTATGACCATACGGAGGGCGCTAACCCTTAAAACTGGAGTAGAAAAGTATTAGGTGCTGGTATCGGCATTAGGTTGCTATGGACCCAGGGCAACCTAAACCACCCTAAGAAAATTACACACAGCTAGGCTATTATTTTGGCACAGGCTTACACGACCACAGGGCAACTTGGTAAGTCTGGAGCGGGTAACCGCTGAGAATAGTCTAGGCTTTAGATAAAAAGGTTACAGGAAATTTTGTATAGTAAGGCTCTTTTAATCACGGGACAAGCACGCGCAACCAGCGCAGACAATTACACAGATAACATCAAAAAAACGAGGTAAAACAACATGGAAGAAACACCAGTAGGATTAAAAAAACTAGCAGAAAATACTAAGCAAGATCAAGCACAAAAAGTACTGTTAAGCGCAAAAGAATTGGAAAATCTAGGCAGTGAGCTGACTGACATAATGAATAGGATTGAGCTGAATAATCTTACTTTGGAAGGTTTGGAGTTCGCACAAGGAAAAGATACAGCAGTATCATTGTGGCTAGTTAGAAAATATATAGAAATTACTTACGCCCAAAATGAAAAGCTAATAGATAAGCTTGACAATATCGCCTTTTTACTTCTTAACAGTAATAATGCAGTAGAGCTGGAGGCCGTGAAGAATGACAGATAAAACTAATGATATCCTAGTTGACTATGAGGGACTTTGTGGAGAATTAAATGACATTCTGGAGGTTTTAGAGTTGGCCAGTACTGAAGACGGCCCAAGAACTTTCCCAATTCTACACACAGCAAACTACGCGCTAAAAAAACTAATCACAGAGCATTATGACATAGCCAGTGAATACCGTAAGGAGTTAAACCATGGATGAACTTGATTTAACACCAGGGCAATATCTAGCCTTTATCTTGATCACGTTGGTTCTTTTGGCCTATGAGCTATACCGATTTTACAACGATAGCGAGATTATAGAGCTACCAGACAAGCAGGAAGAACCAGCAAGCCAACAGCTTAACCCTAACTATGGCGCTTATATTTGGCTAGCTGGAAGACGTTACAACTAAGGAGGAGATACATGACCGAACTTGAAGAAAGAATTTTAAGGCTTATTCCCGTGGGTGCAGATAATCCATGCGCAGGGCGGTATATTGCTGAATTGTTAGGCCTGGACATTAGGACATTGAGGGAGAACATTCACCGCCTTATTGTCCGCCATGGGGTCCCTATTGTGGCCAAACGTGGCCTAGTTAGTGGCTACTATATCCCAGCTAATGACACCGAGCGCCTGGAAGGTATCCGAGAACTGAAGGCCCAATATGACACAGAAGGTAAACGCCTAGATGTGCTGATTAAAGCAGACCTGGAAAGCTATAAGAAATTGCTGAAGGGGGGCTGATATGAATGTTTAGCCTAAGTAAAGAAAGTGAACAGGATCTAACCCAGGGGGTGCTGGAGCTGGTAGAAAGTTACCTGGAGGCGCGTGAGCAAACCCCACCAAGACTGTTAGGGCTAATCACAGCCCAGCAGGTTAAAGATGAACTAGGCATAAAGGATAAGACCTTGAAACGTTGGGAAGATAATGGGCTAAGACGTTACCAGCCCCCACTAGAAGACACTAGGAAAATCTTTTATAGGGTCAGTGATATTCTGGTATTTTTGGGGGTGGAAGATGGCAAGGTATAGTATACACCCAGCGGACAGTGGCGGACATTACCACAATATTAAGTTTTATAAAGACCGTCGCCAAACCTTTGAGCATATCAAAGAACAGCAACGACTGAAGAAGCTGAAAAAGAAACGGAGGAAGTGACATGTATAGCTTAATTGAAATCACCATCAGCAAGGAGAACATGAAGAAGTTGCCTATCACCGAAACGCAGGCACTCAAGAAAGGGGATTACTACAAGTTCTACTACTTTTTGCCCTTTGATACTTATATGACAGGCTTCGTCTATCAAGGGTTGATGGTGACTATTGTCAAAGACTACCCGAAGGAAGTGGACGGTTGGGAGTTGGTCAGAGATAAAAAAATAGCCATGATCAACAATGAACTACTAGAGAAGATGGAAAAGCTGGAACGGCACAACCTGGACAAGATGCGGGTCAACATTGATTATATCTATACTCCAATGCTGACGGAGCTACTGAAATACGGTGTTAACTCACGGGCTGACGTGGCTTACTTGGTTCGAGAGCTGTATATCAACGGTATGGACATGATAGGAGCAATAGAAATCTTTGCTAATCTTACCCAGCGGGGCGACCTAGCAGGCTATTTCTTACAAGTGGCAACATCATTCTTTGAGGGGGTGACTGTTTGAAACAATTAAAAGAGATTTTACAACTGAATTGGAATGAACAGGAGTTTGGCCAGTCTAAACTAAAGGCGGACTACAAGAAACAACTGTATAACATTGTGGCAGTTGATAGCTTGAATAATGCATGGCACAACGGTGAAACTGTATTTATACCAGATAATCGGATCATGTATATCACGGAGCAGAAAGGCACGACAAAGAAATTCATATCCGCAACATTTGAGAAAAAGACCAAGGGCAAAGGTGACAACAAAAAGGATTATATCCATATCACCTACGACTATAATTTTTCGCCGTTTGCTAAGTTGGTTGTCGATTATCTGCTAGGGCGGTTTGTGTTCTATGATGGCAAGTTATACGACGTAAACAACAAGCAGGCGGTTCTAATGGATGAAATCACCATACAGAACTTATACGGCTTCAAGCGTGATGGGGAGTATGTGCTTGAAATCCTTTCAGGTATCGCCAGTAATATCAAAATAGAGCCAGTACGAACGTTACAGCCTTATCAGATAGCTGGGAATGACTTTATTATTGACTTGAAAGAACACCGCTATTACAGGACTAACCCCAATGAAGAACAGTCCTATTTTAAATATTACCCAGTGGACTACACCACCGCTAAAGATGGCCAGGCGATGGCGGACAAGTTTCTAAAGTATGTAATTGCGGATGAACTTTCATTACACAACGCGACTTTACAAACCTACTACATGGCACAGGTTGCCAGCGGCTTACGGTCCAAGACTAATTTTTTATCGCAAAATCTGGAGTACGGACAGGAAAAGGCTTGCGACACATTGCCCTATCTGGACTATTTAACAAGATTGATGTGGAGCTGGACAACCTTATTTCACGGGGATTTGATGCACTTAATGCATGGGCCTTGTTTTCAGGCGGTGAGATGGCGCTTGCAACCGAGCAGGGCGACATAGTAGGCGACAGAGTGGAGCGGGTGCTGAAGATTATTGCAACTGAAAAAACGCACGTCGCCCGAAGTGTTGGAGGAAACCAGGGACTTGTACAGTTGTCTAGC
Source organism: Streptococcus sp. 2020WUSS084 (assembly GCF_044427445.1). NCBI lineage: Bacteria > Bacillati > Bacillota > Bacilli > Lactobacillales > Streptococcaceae > Streptococcus > Streptococcus sp. 2020WUSS084. The sequence goes on from NZ_JAOTGC010000003.1 coordinate 66,684, forward strand.
GTTCTATGTATTGATACTAATAGAAACGTATCGCTATCCGATGAAATGAACGGGCGCAAGGTCCTCATACAGTACCAGGACAGACCAGAGGGCGAAACTGACGCAGAACGTGAAGCCATCTTTGCGGAATATTGGCAGGCATTCACTCACCCCGACAAGTCACCTAAGATAGATGGCTGTATTGGTTTCTTGCTGACCAGCTTGGACTATTTCAGGGAGCAAGGGCATAAATTCGAATGGAAAGCCGTTGAAGTTTTCAATGATGTGGACTTGGATGATTTTCAAATGTTGCTACTGAATACATTGACTGAACAGGATTATCTTGTAAGGACTGATAATCTATTTGTTGAAGAGCTTTATAGAAAGACCTACGGCAACAACGGAGTCAAAGCAAAGAATGCAATGGAAACCATCGGAGTTGGGTCAAAGCGTAAAAAAATAAAAAATAGGTTAGTCACTGTTTACGTTGTGAACAACGCTAAACGCTTCACAAGTTACAACCCTGAAAGTGAACAACCTAAAGAATTGAAGCTATTTAGCAACATCGATGACGTGCTTTGAGGTATCAAGGGGTACATGGGGGTTACATAGCTTTTAAGCAACCCCCCGATACCTCACAAACCCAGTTATATCAAGTATCTAGCTATTATTATTACACTAGGTACAGGGGTATACATAGGTATATATAGGATAAAATAAAAAAAGATAATAATTAGACAAAAAATACATATACAAATATAGTGCAAAAAACAAAAAAATAGTAAATATATATAGTAAAATCCCTGATACTCTATGAACCACTGTAAAAACTCAGTAAAATCAAGGGTTTGAGTGGGGTCACGGGTTTCACATACCCCTGTAAAAATATCAGGGGTCTAAGCAAAAATGGAGGAAAAACATGAAAATTAAACTATTTTATCAAAGGCGCAACCAATCCGTAGAGGATTTTGAAAACCGAGTAAATGAGTTTATGGCAACTGTTGAAGTGGTTGACGTGAAATACACCGAAGCAACAGCAGGGCATTATGAAGAATTAGGAACAAACACAGGGCTGTTGGTCCTATATAAATAACAGAACAGGAGACAAACAACATGACACTAAAAACATTTTCAGACAAACCACAAACCTTTACTTTTACTTACGACTTTGAAGACATTGACACCGCCAAAGTGGCAAGTAATGCAGTCTTTGGTTATATGTTTGGGACTTATCACGCGCCAGTAATTGAGGCAACGATTAAGGGCAAAGGTCAGCTAGTGCTGGAGTATGCAGAAGATAAGAAACTAAGTAAGATCTTTAAAAGAATTTGTGACGGGTTTAAAGATTATTACACGCACCAGGGGCAAGAAAATGAAATCAAAGAAGATTACAAACTGGAGCGCGTGCAACAACTCAAACAGTCAGAAGACTTTGATAGTTTGCTGGATAAGCTGGTAGCTTGTGAGCTGGAGCTTATGGGGTTGGCTGATAGCGTGCTAGATGATGATTATCCTGATATGGCAGTAAATGGCGTACATGGCAACCTGGAGGCCATAGATAATGAGGCTATGGCTTTGCTGAAAAGTCTGGACACAGAGAACGATTATAAAGCATTGTGGCAATATACTAGCCGTGAAGAGTAGCTGGAATAGTGAAGAGAGGCCCCGCCTCTTTTTGCTGTTTCTAGGACTTAAGCCAATAGTTTTGGGTTTTTACAGTATAGGGGTATTTTTTGAATGAAAGTATTATATATAGAGACATTTACCAGAGCTATGAAAAAGAAAGGGATAACCCAGGGTAAGGCTGAATTAGATGATTATTCCTTGACCATTGACTTAGATAACCTTTTTATCGTTATGGGTAGAGATAGCTTTGAATTGGCCAGAATACCAGGAACAAAAGGCGGTTATAGGTATTTCTTTCTATGCCCTGATTGTGGCAGACGTTGCAGGAAACTATATAAGCGGTATCTGTATTTTAGTTGTGGGGCGTGTCAGCAGATCCATAAGCAGACACTAAACCGTAGTAAGACAGATTGCCAGTATTATTGGGAATGTGCATTAAGAGAGGCTAGGAAGGTAGAGCCAGGTTGGACCCCTAAGCGTGGCGGTTATATGTTTGATGGTTTCCCAAGTCGCCCTAAAAGAATGAGACGCACCAGGTACTGGAGACACTATAAGCGTTTTATGGAGTACTGGGATAAAGGTAATAGCTTATGGTTAAGGTAGAAAAGTATGGATTGAATACGAGTGTAAGAACGTTACAATTTTTTTTGAAAACTATTTGCCAAACGAACACGGTGAAGAGGGTGCTATATGGAACGCGATAGCCGAGGTAGGTTTTTACCAGGGAACCAGGTAGCAAGAGGAAATAAAGGGAATAGAAAGCCGAAGTATGGCAATACAAACGCTTTAAAGCATGGGTTACGTCAACGCTATACAGGGCTGTTACCAAGCCGAACGGGTGGCCTATCTATTTACAAAGGCGGTCTATATCTTGGGACTTTACCGAGCAAGTACTTTCAGAGACTGGAAACTGGGGAGCTATTGATAGATTACACAGCTTGTCAGTATCTTGTATTAGTTTGTGGCTTTCCTGATGATATGTTTGGACCGCCTGAAGAATACTAGCTAGGTAATAAAACGGAATAGCCGAAGCCCTAAAAAAGGATAATCGGACAAATTGGACACTTTAAAAAGTACTAAGGTTTTACAAAGGTGGCGCGTGATTGAACAGAGAGCGAACAAAGAGAAAACAGCCCATTGAACCATGGACGAACAAAGAACACGCGCAGGCAGTTACAGAATTTTAGGCATAAAAAAGCCCCACGAGACACACGCAGGGTAAGAAGTTTCAACAAGCTTATTTTACCATAGGAGGGGCAACAATGACCATAGAGGAGTTAAAGCAGAGGCTAGAGGGTATTAAGGTGGATTGACAAAGAGATCAGTCAGCTTTACCTGGAGCTTCAATACTTGGAAACTGGACTATTCAAGCAGACAACACTAACGCAGGCCAGGGTACAGACTAGCAGGGTAAACAGTACGGAAAATCAGTTAGTTGCCCAGCTAACACTTAAGGAAGATATAACAAGTAGAATTGACAGACTAACCCAGGACCGCCTGGAGCTTGTCAGCATAATTGACAAGCTAGAGATCCCGAAATATCGCTTAGCCTTAAACCTTTACTATGTTCAACATAAGTTAGATATTGAAGCTAGTGAGATAATGGGAATAAGTAAGACGACATTTTTTAGATATTTGAGGCAAGGACAAGCCGAATTAGTTAGCTTGTTAACTCATGCAGAGAAAGAAAATTAGCCTTGTTTTAGCGCGTGTTTGAGCTTGTTTGATAAATAAACCAGGGATTAAATCAGGCCTTTAGAAACGGAGTTAGAGGCCTTTTTAGAATGCGGGGGGTACTAACCTACCATGGGTACACGTCCGACCTTCACGCCGTCATTGTACATTTTTTCTCACGCCAAAAATTCTAAAGGGGGGGTAAAAATAGCTAAAACCATTGGTATTATTGAGTTTGTAGAGTGTTTAAGGTTTCCCAAATGGTAACATAATCCTAACAAAATAGGGTTAATCCTAACAAAAAGCGTTACGTTTTGGCTAGTTTCAAAGAGCATATAAAGCGAATAGCAAACGATTTTGTAAAATCATAGGATTAGTAACACAATACTAGTGGATACAGTAAAACACAGTAGGATACAGTAAAGGTTATGATTAGTCCCCCTCATTTTTAGAACGGGGGTAGGTTTGGCCAAGGGGCAACAACGCCGACCTTTTGCGCGTACAATTTTCCCTTTTTAAAAGTTTTGATAATGTAAAGATTTTGGGAAAGTTAAGCGGGTCTGAAAATAGATGATCACGCGCTATCTTGGGAAAATGGCCAATATTAGGAGATAGAAACGAAGGTAAGCAAGATAACTTAACAAAAGTATCAAAATGCGAAGATAACCGAATATAAGCGCGTGCTTTTTGATACAATAGTATCAGCAAGATACCAGGGAACTGAAAAAGCACCTTGGAGCGGTGCTAGTTTCTTGCCTGCTGAACTCATAACTTAGGGCAACTGAAAGGCCCTTTTTTGCTCCCCTTTTGGCGAACTTTCGGGGAGTATTTAACACTGTCTAATTATAAGTTATTTGGTTAGAATGCCTATAATATCAGAGGTTAGGGAGTGTAAAGGACGTGTAAAGCTAAGTAATCTTAACTGTACAACAAAATGCTCTAAGATTTGTATCGATATTTTAAAAGCCCTATTTACAAGGGCTTTTTTGTCTGTATTTGAGGAGGGATTATGTGGCGTAAGTATTTTTTGCTAGTGGTATTGACTATTTTGGTCGTAGGTGGGGCATTCTTTCTATCTCAATCAGCGACTGCACCAAATGAATCAGACTACGTGAAAGCTGTAAAGAGTTACCAGGCTATTTCGATAGATGAAGTGGAGCAAAAGGTCCAAGACGAGGAAGAATTTATTTTATACATAGGTCGTGAGACATGCCCTTATTGTCGTGATTTTGTTCCTAAATTAACAGAGGCAGCAGAGCAATCACATGCGACTATTTACTATTTAGATAGCGAGTCGGATCCGAATGGAAAAATACAACAATTTCGACAGAGTCAAGGTCTTGCTACGGTTCCTAGCTTAACCTACTATAAATCAGGTAAATTATCTGGAATACTCCGTAAAGGGAGCCAAGCAACAATATCCGAAATAGCGAGCTTTTTAGCTCTTCAAAATCAGTAAATAGCTGTAAAAATGTGTGATGTTTGAATCATACATTTTTTGTTCATGTTTGTGAAAATATTTCAAAACAAATTGAAAAACATTTCACAATCTTGTATAATACTAATATCAGATAAAAATTGGAGGTTTATCATGAAAAAGAAAGCTTGGTTAGGCTTACTAATGAGTCTACTTGCTGTTGTGTTTTTGGTAGCGTGTGGAGGAAAATCTGACAAAACTGCAACTTCTTCATCGTCTACTATATCTTCTTCAGAAGAGGCTGTTTCAGGTGCATCTGTGAAAGAATATACAGATCCATCTGAGTTGAAAGATAGCTATGATGTTATCGTAGTTGGTTCAGGTGGTGCAGGGATGTCGGCAGCTATATCAGCTAAAGATGCTGGCGCTAGTGTTGCTCTCTTGGAAAAAATGCCTGTTATCGGTGGTAATACGGCTAAATCATCAGCTGGTATGAATGCTTCACAGACTAAATTCCAAGAAGCGGAAGGTATTGCTGATACAAACGATAAGTTCTATGAAGAAACACTTAAAGGCGGTAAGGGAACAAATAGTCCTGAATTACTTCGTTATCTTGTAGATAACTCTGCTAGTGCAATTGACTGGTTGGATGGAATGGGAATTACTCTTAGCAACCTTACTACAACTGGTGGTATGAGTGAGAAACGTACCCACCGTCCAGCAGATGGTTCAGCTGTTGGTGGCTACTTAGTAAATGGTCTTTACCACAATCTTGTTGAACGTAAAGTACCAATTTTTGTCAATGCAGATGTTAAAAAACTCCAAGACAAGGATGGGACTGTGACAGGTGTTGAAGTGAAGATTGCTGGTGAAACTAAGAAAATCTCAGCCAAAGCAGTTGTATTGGCGACAGGTGGTTTCGGTGCAGATTTGGAAATGGTTGCTAAATTAAACCCAGCACTGAAAGGTTATGTAACAACCAACCAGGAAGGTTCAACAGGTGACGGTATTGCGCTTGCTGAATCAGAAGGTGCAGCAACTGTCGATATGGAACAAATCCAAATTCACCCAAGTGTTGAGCAAGAAACTTCTTACTTGATTACGGAAGCTGTTCGTGGTGAGGGTGCTATCCTTGTCAATTCAAAAGGTGAGCGTTTTGTTAACGAATTGGAAACTCGTGATAAAGTTTCTGCGGCTATCAATAGCTTGGAGCCAAACTATGCTTATGTTATCTTTGATGATGCCTTGAAAGATCGTGTGAAAGCTATTGCTCAATACGAAGAAAAAGGTCTTGTAAAAACGGGTGCTACACTTGCAGATTTGGCTAAAGAAATTGACCTACCTGCGGATACACTTCAAACAACGTTTGATACTTGGAACAAGGCTGTAGCGGATAAGAATGATGCGGCATTTGGTCGTACATCAGGTATGGACCATGCTTTGAATACTGGTTCTTACCACGCGATTAAAGTTGCACCTGGTGTTCACCATACAATGGGTGGTGTGAAAATCAATACCAATACTGAAGTATTGAAAACAGATGGTTCAGCAATTTCTGGTCTTTATGCTGCTGGTGAAGTAACTGGTGGTGTTCATGGTCAAAACCGTATTGGTGGTAATGCTGTAGCAGACATCATCGTATTTGGTCGTCAGGCTGGTGAACAAGCAGCTGGATTTGCTAAGAAATAAATTTTAATATGAGGGGTTGGCTACAGTCTAACTCCTCTTTTCGTATTGTCGTCATTCACTAAGATGATATACTTTTAAGGTATGAAGAAGAAAATAGTATTATTGTTAGGAGCTATTGCAGTCATTGTTTTGATTTGGTCTGCTATTGCTGGCCAGCGTCAGCAATCCTATGTCGAGGCTGAATTAAGAGATCAAGATAAAATTTGGATTATCACAGATTTGCATTATTTGTCACAGGATTTATTTGATGATGGAGAGGCTTTTTCTTATATCGAAAAAACAGCTGCTGGCAAGGATTTACGTTATGGAAAAGAGCGGATGGAGGCCTTGGTTGAGCAGGTTGAGCGTGAGCAACCGTCCTTGTTACTAGTCAGTGGGGATTTGACTCTCAATGGTGAAAAGCAGAGCATGGTTGAGTTGGCGCAGTATTTTACCCAGATTGAAGAAAAAGGAACGGAGGTTTTGGTCATTCCTGGCAACCATGATATTGCCAGTGGCTGGGCTAGGGTCTTTAAGGGAGACCAGCAGATAGTGACGGATCAGGTCACCGCCCAGCAATTTTCAGATATATTTGACAATCATGGCTATCAACAAGCCAGCAGTCGTGATCAAGCCTCATTGAGCTATCTGGCCAAGCCATTTTCCAATGCTTGGTTTCTGATGATAGACAGCAACATCTACTCTGACGGCTACGGCAAAGGAGCTCCTCCAATCAATGGATGTATCAAAAAAGAGACCTTGGATTGGATAGATGTACAGCTTCAGGCAGCCAAGGAAGCTGGAGTGAGCTTGATACCTGTTGTCCATCACAATGTCTTGCAACAGCATGCCATGCTCTCAAAAGGCTATACTTTGGATAATGCTGCCGATTTGAAGGCCTTGTTCAATCAATATGGCATTCAATTTGGTTTTTCGGGACACACTCATTCTCAGAATATTGTTGAAGAAGACTTGGGGCAAGTCAGCTATACTGAAGTGGTCAATGGAGCATTTTCTATTTATCCAGCAGTTATCGGCCAATTGAACCTTGATGATGCAAGCATTCGCTATCAAAAAACTCAACTTGATATGGCTTCGTGGACAGAAAAGCACCAACCTAGTAATCCAAATTTGCAGAATCACCTAAGCTACTTACAAATCGTCTTTGACAATACCAGCGACATCATGGTCCACAATGTGTTGAACGATGAACGGTGGTATGATGGCGAGACAGCAGATGCTATTTCACAATTTATCATGCCAGCCAATCGTGCTTATTTTTCAGGAGAAAAATTGGACCAGACTTGGCTTGAAGAGATGGTATTTCCTAGCCAAGCCTATCAGACCTTGCAAGCGGCATCACCGAGAAGTTTCTTGGCTGATTATCTTGATGTGATTATAAAACGGAGTCAAAGTCGAGATGTGGAAAAACTAGTGATTAAAATAAAAAAAGATTTTGCCCAATAGTTTTCCACAGATTGTTGAAAAAATCCACGACTTATCCACAAGCTGTGAATAAGTTATACCGTAGTAACTATCCGAGCAGGTCTGTTTTTACAAACAAAAATACTCAGTAACTTTCCTGAAAATGTGATAAAATAGTAACAAATTGTGTCAAATGGAGAGAAAGATGACCTTACTAAGTATTGCCATTCCGAGTTATAATTCGGAGGCTTACCTTCATTACTGTGTTCATTCCCTTGTAATGGGTGGTGACAAGGTTGAAATTCTGATTATCAACGATGGTTCGACCGATCGGACTCAGGAAATCGCAGAGGGACTAGAGAATCAATTTTCAAACGTACGTGCCATCTATCAGGACAATAAGGGCCATGGCGGAGCTGTTAATACAGGGATACGTGAGGCCAAGGGTAAGTACTTTAAAGTCGTGGATTCAGATGACTGGGTTGATACCAGAGCTTATTTGAAGATCCTAGAGAGTTTACAGGATTTGGAAGATGAAAATACACCTGTTGATGCCTTCATTTCCAATTTTGTTTACGAAAAAGAGGGACAATCTCGTAAAAAATCCATGTCTTATCAATCCACTCTTCCTGAGAACCGTATCTTTGGTTGGGAGGATGTGGGTGCCTTTTCCAAGGGTCAATACATGATGATGCATTCCTTGATTTACAGGACAGATTTATTGCGTGAGGTTGGTCTCGTTCTACCAGAGCATACTTTCTATGTGGATAATATTTTCGTGTTTACCCCTTTACAGGCTGTGAAAACCATGTACTATCTACCAGTAGATTTTTATCGTTACTTTATTGGGCGAAATGACCAGTCTGTCAATGAGTCCGTCATGATTAAGCGCATTGACCAGCAGTTAAAAGTCAATCGAATCTTGGTAGATAATTTAGACTTGGAGGCGATTGATAATCCTGATTTACGGAGTTATTTGCTCAATCATGTGGAGATTACGACCATTATCTCCTGTGCCCTTCTCAATCGTGCTGGAACAGCTGAGCATATGATGAAAAAGCAGGAATTATGGCACTATATTCGTGATAACAATCCAGCTCTCTTTAAAATCGTTCGTAAAGGGTTACTCGGGCAATTAACTAACTTATACGGTTATCCAGGTCGAAAAATTTCCAATGCCGTCTATAAAATTGCGAAAAGAATTTATGGTTTTAACTAGGAGGTTGAATGCCACTTCTCAAAGCTAGTGTCAATATCTCAGCACAGTGGTTGATTGGCTCTAACAATCTGGGAGATTGTTAGAGGTTGGAGATAAGATTTGTACAGCAAATCTCAGCAATTCGTGTTGCACACTTCAAATCTGACCTAATCAACTGTGTGGGGGCGAGACGACGAACTCTTTTTATTTTCGAGTTCTGTCCCGCTCCCTTTTCTGTTATAATGAATAGAAGAAAAACGCTTACAAGGAGAAGACATATGCAAGAATTAGGACAGACAGGTTTACAGGTTTCTCGAATTGCTTTAGGCTGTATGCGAATGGCTAGTTTGACAGAGCAGGAAACTGCTAAAGTGTTAGATACAGTCGTTGGGCAGGGAATCAACTTTTTCGATCATGCAGATATTTATGGTGGAGGTGAGTCAGAAATCCGTTTTGCTCAGGGAGCAAAATTGGCAGGATTGAAACGTGAGGACATGCTTCTCCAATCAAAATGTGGCATTCGTAAAGGCTATTTTGATTTCTCAAAAGAGTATATTTTGGAATCTGTAGATGGGATTTTGAAGCGCTTGGATACAGATTATTTGGATGTTCTCGCCTTACACCGTCCGGATGCTCTGATGGAAGCAGAGGAAGTGGCAGAAGCCTTTTATCTCTTGAAAAAAGCAGGGAAGGTTCATCATTTCGGCGTCAGCAACCAAAACATTTACCAAATGGAGTTATTGCAATCCTATCTCGATCAATCGCTTGCAGTTAATCAATTGCAGCTATCTCCTGCTCACACGCCTTTGATTGATGCCGGACTACATGTCAATATGAAAGATGATGCTGCAACTATGCGTGATGGTGGGCTGATTGATTATTGCCAGCTTAAAAAAATCACTATCCAAGCCTGGTCTCCTTTCTTGATTGATTTGCAACGAGGTATTTTTGCCAATCATCCAGATTATGCTCTTTTAAATCAAACGATTGGGGAAATAGCAGAGCGATACAATGTTTCACATGAAACAATTGTCGTGGCTTGGATTTTGCGTCATCCAGCTAAGATTCAAACCATTGTTGGGTCCATGAATCCAGAACGTTTGACCAAGATTGCACAAGCTAGTGAGATTACCTTGACTCGGCCAGAATGGTACGAAATATATAAAAGTGCAGGCAACATCTTGCCCTAGGAGGAAGCTATGCAGTGGGAAATAAAAGCATTTGACCAATTAAGTTTACAGGAACTTTACGGTATCTTGACACTGAGAGTTGATGTCTTTGTTGTTGAACAGGCCTGTCCCTATCCTGAAGTTGATGGAAAGGATCCAAACTGTCTTCATCTTTTGGGAACTGATGAAGGAGAGTTAGTGGCTTACTTGAGAATCTTGCCAGCTGGTCTAAGTTATGATGAAGTTTCCATCGGTCGTGTGGTCATCAAGTCAAGTCATCGTGGCAAAGGTTTAGGTCGACCAATGATGGGGCAGGCAATTCACTTTATTACAAACGAATGGAAAGAAAGTCAGATTAAAATCGGTGCCCAAGCCCATTTAGAAAAGTTCTATAGTTCGTTAGGTTTTGAGCCAGTTTCAGAAGTCTATTTAGAGGACGGTATTCCTCATTTAGATATGCTTTATACTAAACCAGTCGTTTAAGGCTGGTTTTTTTCACAAGTAATGTCATATAAGAGATCGTTTTTTGAAGGAATACGGCCTGTATTTTTAGAAAAAATAAGGCTGAGTATCTGAATAAAAAGTCTAAGATAGGTCTGCTGGACGGTGAATACAGTTTCTTAGATTTTTCTCGGCAATTTCCCCCAAAAATCAGCCATTTTATGGTAGAATGAATAGGTATAAAATCAGTAAAAGAGGAAGAAAATGAAACGTTCTATGTACGCTGGACGTGTTCGTAAAGAACATGTCGGACAGGAAATTACTTTGAAAGGTTGGGTTGGCCGTCGTCGTGACTTGGGTGGTCTGATTTTCATTGACTTGCGTGACCGTGAAGGTATTATGCAATTGGTGATTAACCCTGAGTCAGTTGAAGCTGAAGTGATGGCAAAAGCGGAGAGTCTTCGTTCCGAGTTTGTTATCGAAGTAACAGGAACGGTTGTGGAGCGTGAGCAAGCTAACGACAATATCCCGACAGGAGCTGTTGAACTGCAAGTAATCAGCTTGACAGTGTTGAACACGGCTAAGACAACTCCGTTTGAAATCAAAGATGGCATTGAAGCCAGCGATGATACCCGTCTTCGTTACCGTTATTTGGATCTTCGCCGTCCAGAAATGCTCAACAACTTCAAATTACGTGCAGCTGTAACCCACAGCATTCGCAATTATCTGGATGACTTGGAATTTATTGATGTGGAGACGCCAATGTTGACTAAGTCAACACCAGAAGGTGCACGCGACTACTTGGTGCCATCTCGTGTGTCAAAAGGTCATTTCTATGCCCTGCCACAAAGTCCACAGATTACTAAGCAACTTTTGATGAATGCTGGTTTTGACCGTTATTACCAAATCGTTAAGTGTTTCCGTGATGAGGACTTGCGTGGGGATCGTCAACCTGAGTTTACACAGGTGGATTTAGAAACCTCATTCTTGAATGAAGTTGAAATCCAAGACATCGTAGAAGGCTTGATTGCTAAGGTCTTGAAAGATACCAAAGGAATCGATGTGACCTTGCCATTCCCTCGTATGGCCTATGACCATGCTATGAACTTCTATGGTTCAGATAAACCAGATACTCGTTTTGAGATGCTTTTGCAAGACTTGACAGAACTTGTCAAGGAAGTTGACTTCAAAGTCTTCTCAGAAGCACCAGTTGTCAAAGCCATTGTAGTCAAGGGTGCGGCGGATAGCTACTCCCGTAAAGACATTGATAAATTAACAGAATATGCCAAACAATTTGGTGCCAAAGGACTTGCTTGGGTGAAAGTTGATACGGGAGAATTAGCGGGCCCAGTTGCTAAGTTCTTGACAAGTATTACAGATAAGTTGACAGCAAGTTTACAACTTGAGGACAAGGACCTGGTCCTCTTTGTGGCGGATGAATTGGAAGTAGCCAACAATACCCTGGGAGCTTTGCGTAACCGCTTAGCAAAAGAGCAAGGTTTGATTGACGAAAGCAAATTCAACTTCCTCTGGATTGTAGACTGGCCAATGTTTGAGTGGTCTGAAGAAGAAGGTCGCTACATGAGTGCCCATCACCCATTCACCTTGCCGACAGAAGAAACAGCTCATCATTTGGATGGTGATTTGGCAGAGGTACGTGCAGTTGCCTACGATATTGTTTTGAATGGTTATGAATTGGGTGGCGGTAGCCTTCGTATCAACCAAAAAGACATGCAAGAACGGATGTTCAAGGCTCTTGGTTTCTCAGCTGAAGATGCGCATGAGCAGTTTGGTTTCTTGCTTGAAGCTATGGACTACGGCTTCCCACCACATGGTGGATTGGCTATCGGTTTGGACCGCTTTGTCATGTTATTGGCTGGTGAGGATAACATTCGTGAAGTTATCGCCTTTCCGAAGAATAACAAGGCATCTGATCCGATGACACAGGCACCAAGTACGGTTGCATCAGCTCAATTAGAGGAATTGGCTTTAGACATTACACTTGAAAATGAATAAATTTTTCAGAAAACGGCGTGTACGCTTTTTAAGAAAGGCCAGAAAGAATAAGTTTTGGTCGGTCATTTTGGGAATTTCTCGGGAAAAATATGCTGAACGGATATCGGGGTCCATTATTTATGGACTCCTATCTAGTATTGCAGTCAATTTTTTCTTTAGACCAGGGAATGTCTATTCGTCTGGAGTTACTGGTCTTGCACAAATTGTTTCTGCTCTGGCAGCTTCTTACGCTGGTTGGAATGTACCGATTGCGGTGGTCTACTACGGTCTGAACATCCCCTTGCTTATCTTAGCCTGGTATAAAATTGGTTATAAATTTACTATCTTTACCTTTATTACGGTATCCTTCAGTTCTTTCTTTATCCAATTTATGCCGCCAGTTACCCTGACGACGGATCCGTTAGTCAATGCTATTTTCGGTGGTCTCATGCTGGGAACTGGGATTGGCTTTGCACTTAGGAACAATGTATCCAGTGGTGGTACTGATATTGTCTCTATCATTATTCGCAAGAAGACGGGACGTCAAGTTGGCTCCATTTCCTTGATTGTCAACATTATGATTATGTTGATTGCAGGGATGACCTTTGGCTGGCAATATGCCCTGTATTCAATGATTGCGCTGTTTATCTCCAGTCGAATGACTGATGCGATTTTCGTGAAACAAAAACGGATGCAGGCCATGATTATTACCAATCATCCTGAACGAGTTATCAAAAAGATACATAAAAAGCTTAATCGCGGTGTGACCATTATCAACGGTGCTGAGGGTGCTTATAACCATGAGCAAAAGACGATTCTCATTACCATCATCACTCGTGCAGAGTTCAATGATTTCAAGCACATTATGAAAAAGGCAGACCCCAAAGCCTTTGTATCGGTAGCTGACAACGTCAATATTATTGGTCGGTTTGTGGAAAGTGACTGATTGACAAACACTACATGTAGGAGTAAAATAGTATTTACAGTCTACATGTAGTGTTTTTATTATAAAGAGGAAATGTATGAAGAATAAAATATATTTGGTTTACATCAGTTTGAGTGGCAATACAGAGAGTTTTGTGAAACGTCTAAAGTCCTTTTTCCAATTTCAAACTGACTGGGAGATTGAACTGGTTCATGTTAAAGACTTGGTCAAGCAGGATATTCCTTTCTATCAGCTAGATGCACCCTTTGTCGCCTTTTTACCAACCTACTTAGAAGGTGGAAATGGAGTGGACAACGGAGATGTGGAAATTCTGACCAATCCTCTTGGAGATTTTATCGCTTTGGGGACCAATGCAGAGCTCTGTCTGGGTGTCGTTGGCTCAGGCAACCGCAATTTTAACAACCAATATTGTCTGACTGCCAAGCAATATGCTGAGCGATTTAATTTTCCTGTTATAGATACCTTTGAACTCAGAGGGATGCAGAATGACATTGAACGCATTGGTCGGAAGATAATGGAATTGATGTAAAGAGCCTCAACTCAGCTTTATGCTGGGTTGTTTTTTTGGTCACACAAAAAAACTCACCAGAGTGACCGATGAGTTTTAAGGAGATTATGAAAAATATTTAGGATTGACTATAGTATACCTCAGACTATATCGTGTTTCATCGGTCTAAAGTCCTATTTGTCTTCTAAAATGCAAATACTCTGTCCTGCAATCGTGATTTCTTGCTGATCACGATTTTCGACTGGAGGATAGTTGTAGAGAACTGCCTTATCTTTTTCACGTTCATAGGTAAAGTCGCTATCCGCAAAGTTGATGATAAATTGAATGGTCTTTTCTTCACTTGTCACTTGATAGCGAAGAACATATTCAGTTAACCAGTAGAAATCACAAGTTTCTTGGATACTTTCGTAGTTATCCTGGCTGAGTATTGGATTATTTTTGCGGAAGGTAATTAATTCCTGAATGAACTCGATATGTTCCTTATAACGAATAGCTCGTGTCCAGTCCAGACGGTTGATACGGTCAGGGACATTGTAAGTATTATCTATTTCATCTTTTGTACGGAAAAATTCCTGTCCGCTGTGAATGAAGGCCATACCCTGAGAGATTAAGATGAGCTGGAGACCAAAACTTGCAGCACGTTTCTGCTGTTGAGGTGTCCAGTTTGGATTCTCAATATGGAAATAGTCAAATGCTGTAGCATTATCATGGCATTCGATGTAGTTGAGGGACTGTTGAGGCGTTAAGAAATGGCTTAATCGGCTACCAGTCAGGAGATGTTGTACCTTTTCGTGCAATTGCTTATCTACTAGACGGTTTGGATTGAGCAAGAGTTTCTTAAAGGTATCACGGTAATCGTCGTTGAAGAAGCTGATTTCAGGTAAATGCTCTGCATTGTACTGGTGAGCCAGCTTTTCAAATTCGAGGCCTGTTGCCATTTTCCATCCTTCACCATAGAGGTAGACATTTGGGTGAATGGCAGATAATTCAGTTTGAATCTGGTTGATTGTTTCGCTATCTAAAATACCCATAAGGTCGAAACGGAAGCCATCAAAACCATAGAGTTCTAGCCATTGGCGAAGGGATTGTTTGATGTAGTTGCGGACCATACTGCGCTCGCTGGCAACGTCGTTACCGCAGAATGTCCCGTCTGTTCGCATGCCGTGGTCATCATAGCGATAGAAGTAGCCTGGAACGATGAGCTCAAATGCGTACTTTTCAGCATGATAGACGTGGTTGTAAACAACGTCCATAATAACTGAAATATCTGCATCATGGTAGGCCTGAATAGCTTCTTGTAGCTCTAGAATACGTGCGTAAGGATCGTTTGGTTGGCTAGAATAAGAACCTTCTGGCAGATTGTATTGCATAGGGTCGTAGCCCCAGTTGTAAACAGCTTGGGGTTTATTTTCATCTACACTGCCAAAATCATAAACAGGCAATAATTGAATATGGGTAACGCCTAGTTCTCTGATGTAATCCATTCCTAGCTTCATTCCATCCATGGTAGGAGACTCTGTCAATCCGAGAAATTGACTGCGATGCTTGAAACCAGCTTCTTTTTGCCATGAGGAATCACGGACGCTCATTTCATAGATAATGGCCTGAGAGATAGGTCGTTGGGTCTTAGCACGACAGATTTTATGAAGTTTATCTGGATTGATAACGTAGCTGTCACCTGAGTTGGCTGTGGAAGACAGGGCGTAGGGATCGTGAACGGAAATCCATTCACCGTTTACTTTGTGGAGATAGTGATAGCTGTGCGCTTCTAGGTCTCCTTCAACAGTAATTTCCCAAACTCCTTTTGCTCCCTTAGTCATTGCATGTGGGTTTCCTTCTAGAACAAGAAAAACTTGCTTAGAAATAGGTGCCCATAACTTAAAGGTTGTTGCCTCTGGTCGATAGGTTGCTCCCAAGTCTTGCCCATTGTATGTATAACTTTGTTCAAAAAGTGTAGAGCGAACGATATGACCATAGCCGAGTTCAGCTTTATTACGGTCCTGGTCGTAGATGGTATAGTCCTTGTCCAATGTCAATGCATGGAGGCTGGTTAGATAATAGATAACGAGATTGTCTACTTCTAGACAGGAATGGATAAAAAGTTGAGACGTAGCATCATTTGATTCGAGTGAGAAGCTCATATGTTCGGAGTCGAATCGTTTTTCCATGACCAAGCGAATAGTTGCTACATCATCAAGGAATGCTTGGAATTGTCGTAATGCCATGAGCCAAAAGGCTCCTTTCTAAGTTAGAGTTCGGTAATGGTATGTGGAATGACACGTCGGTAGCAGACTTGCTTGTCTTCCTTATTGTCATTGATGATTTGGTGGAGAGTATTGAATGCGACACGTCCTAGTTTAATAGCGTGGACGTCAACGTAGGCTACAATATCTAGTTTTGGTTTGACGGAGTCGAAAGAAATGATAGGAAGTTTGACTCCGACTTCGTTGAGATATTTGACAACACCTTCGGCAACGGAAGTGTCGGTTGTGACGATTGCATCCAGGTCTTGTTTGAGTAATTTCTTAGAAATTTTATAGGCACTGTCTTCGAGAAGGAAGCCAGACACAAACTTGACCTTGTTTTCATCCAGGGGAATATTGTGTGATTTAAGGGCGTTCTTGTAACCTGTATAACGGTCTTGAGATACGACCAACTCTTTGTTACCAGCGACGAAGGCAATGTTTTTGTAACCTTTATTGATGAAGTAGTTGGTAGCTTCAAAGCCGGCCTGGATATTATCATTATCAACTAGTGATATGAATGGAGAATCCGCCTTACCAAGAATGAGGAAGGGGAATTTGTGTTGGATAGCCAATTGTACCAATGGATCGTCGGGCTTGGAATAGAGGAAGATGAGTCCGTCCACTCGTTTGCCGTAGACCATCTGAGAAATCGCTTCTAGACGCTGTTCTTCATTCTTTCCTGTGGAGATTTGGATGGCATAATTATGATCTGCTGCAACTTGAGAAATTCCTCGTAAGGCAGTAGGGAAGAAGGGGTTTTGATAGAAAACATCCGAGTCATCTGGCAAAACCAGTCCGATAACCTGTGTATAGCTAGAAACTAGGCTTCGAGCGTTGAGGTTTGGATGGTAGTTGAGATCCGCCATGGCTTTCCTAACCAAGTCTTTCGTTTTTTGGCTAATGGCAGAGCTGTTTTGAATGACACGAGTAACTGTAGATGGCGAGACACCAGCTAATTTGGCCACATCTTTGATGGTAGCACGCATATAGACCTCCTAGATTTCATCTCTGAATTTTGTTTTGAAAAATACCCATAACAAGCATAGTACAAATAGGATATTTTGTATGGTTAGAAGGGTAGTCACAGGTTGACCAAATAGTCCAATTAGACAGGCTATAAGAGTAGGCAGGCCCAGACAGTTGATAGCAAAATTATAGCACTCTGCAAACGTTTCAAAATGGAAGAAACGAGACTTTTTAGTCAAAAAGAGGAAGAAGCTGGCTCCTAGTAGAATGAAGAGTAGGTTTGTTGTTAAAATAAAGGTCGAAATAAGAGTGATGGACAGTCCGACAGCTGCTCGGTTGGCTTGATACCATTTTTTAGAGATGGTTGCAGTCAAGGTCTCCTTACTAGCAAAATCGTCAGTATTCAAACCTTCATAAGTCAATTCGCTTAGAATATCACTTCCTTTACGAATAGTCAGAGACTGATTGGCGAATTGATAAGTAAAGTCAGGACTAGAGCTAACGGTATCACCAAATGTCACTTGCTCCCAGTTAGTATTTCCAGTATAGGTTAGGTGGTTGTTTTCGATGACTGCATGTTGACGGAGGTCATCTACGACCTGATCTGTCAGAGGTGCATAGATACCTTCTACGAAATTTTCTAAAGGATAGGTTTCGAGATTGACAGTCTGTAGGGAGCTCGGAATGAGCAAGAGCGCCACTAAAAAAAGCGTTGTAAACAACCGTTGCCAAAGGTTCATTAGTCTACGATTGGCAAACATATTTCTTGGAGAGAAGATACTAGAAAAATAGGAAAAAGGATAAGGGAGCATTCGTTGGACCTTTCATAAATATCAATGTTTCCCCTAAAAAGGGAAAAGGTGGGACAGGGTTATCCCTTGTCGCCACCGCTTGTTAAACCAGATACAAAGTTCTTTTGTAGGAAGAAGAATAGGATACTGATAGGGAGGGCAATAAGAATGGCACCTGCCGCAAAGTAGGCAATCTTCATATTTTTCACATCACTGATGAAGGTTTGAAGTCCGACAGCTACAGTATAGAATTCTTTTTCACGAAGCAAGAATTTGGATAGGATGTAATCTCCAAAAGGTCCCATGAAGGCCCAGAGCGCTTGTACAGCAATCATTGGACGAACGAGTGGGAGGACGATTTGCCAGAAACGTCTGAAGTGCCCGGCACCGTCTAGTTTTGCAGATTCATCAAGTGAGATTGGTACCGTATCGAAGTAGCCTTTCATGAGCCAAGCGTTCATTGGGATACCACCACCGACATAAAGGAAGATGAGGAACCAGCTTTGGTTGAGCGCATTGAGCATGAGGGCCATAACGAAGAAGGCGGTAAGAGCAGCCATGGTTGGTACCATTTGGATAATCAAGAAGAAGACCAAACTCTGCTTACGAGCGATGAAGTTATAGCGACTATAAGCGTAACCCGCTAGTACCACTATACTTGTTTGAATAACCATTGTCAAGAGAGCAATGATAAGCGTATTGAGGTACCAGGTTCCGTATAGAGTCTCGCTAAAGAGCTTGCTGAAATTGTCTAGTGTAAAGTTGATATTGCTATCCAATTTGAAGGCAACCACGTTACCAGACTTGAAGGCGGACATGATTGTAATCAAGAGAGGATAGATGATGATAACAGACAGAACAATCAGATAGAGATAGGTTAAGGTCTGATTGATTCTACGTCTAAATTTTACAGATAATTTCATCTTATACATCCTCCATTTCAAAAGCATTTAGTTTTTTGAAGGCAATCATGGAAATACTGATGACAATCATTGAGATAATCAATGTAACTGCTGCCGCCATTGAGTATTGAGGTGATGTACCTGTGGTTAATTTATAAATCCATGAAATCAAGATGTCAGTCGAACCAGCTCCACCACCGACACTACCAGGACCACCGTTGTTGAAAAGGTAGATGATTGAGAAGTTGTTGAAGTTGAAGGTGTATTGGCTGATAAGAGTTGGAGCAGCCACCGCCAAAATCATTGGCAAGGTAATACTGCGGAATTTCTGAACAGCACTTGCACCGTCGATATAAGCCGCTTCATACAAGTCATTTGGAATGGATTGTAAAATACCCAAGGTCAAAACATAGATATAAGGGAAACCAAGCCAAGCCTGCATCATAATGAGAGCAACTTTAGTCCAGAATGGGTCGGTCTTCCAAGGGATAAGGAAATTATCGATGAATGGTAGGAATTTGCTCAAGAATGGCAATACCTGTGTGTTAATAGCGCCGACACTATCGTTGAACATGTTACTAAAAGTCAAGATAGTTACGAAGGCAGGAACAGCCCATGGGAGCAAGAAGATAACACCGAAGATACGTTTTCCTTTGATGAATGGTTGATTTGCGATGATGGCTGTCAAGATACCGATAACAATTTGAGCTGTTGAAGCGCAGAGTGCCCAGATAATTGTCCAGCCAAGTACAGAACCAAATGCGGTACGGAATGTGCTTAGTTTCCAGATGTTTGTAAAGTTGGTAATACCAATCCAATCCAACAATGCGCTTGGTGGCAGGTGTTTGAAGTCGTAGTTTGTAAAGGCGATAAACAATGTAACGACAACTGGGAAGATGATAGCAAAGGTCATCGCAATATATGATGGGATAATCAAGAGATATGGGAAACCATTCTCATAGATACCTTTTACCATTTCTTTTAATGTGGTAGCCACTGGCATCCCTGAATTCCATCGTTTCGCAGTATCACGTGCGTCTTTTAGGTTGAGTGCATAGAAAGCGAGATAGACAACTGTGATAATTAAGTGGAAAGAACCACGAATCAGCATGAATAGCGAATTATCTTGTCCACGAACACTACCGAGGGTAATCAAGTTGCCTAATTCACCAGCTGCAATAGCAATAAAATAAACAAGGAAGGCAAGCGTAACACCTAAAAAGATGTATCCTTTGGCTTTTTGTTTATTGTAGATTTGTCCGAGACCAGGGATCAGGGACAAAAGGAGTGCCTTACCTGGATTTTGTTTCATAGTCATAGTCTCCTTATATAGCTTCTGAATAGATGGTGGATGTTATCGTCATTTAGTTTTTCTTTTATTACTTCGTTAACTCGCCTTGCCTAACTTCAGTTATGCCTGCGGCTCATTGCCTTGTACTAAAAGTAAACTAAAAGACTATATCTATTCAGTTTATCGTTAAGTAATAAAGTAGACTGGGAAGAGAACTCCCAGTCCAACTTTAAACTTGACTAGTTGCTGTGTTTTTGAGCAATTTCGTCTGCAATAGCTTTCACAGCGTCTGTTGCAGCAGTCTTAGCGTCTTTTGAACCACTTGCAGCTTCGAAGAGCATGTTACCAGCTGGTGTCCAAACTGAACCCATTTCTGAGATGTTTGGCATTGGTTGAGCTGAAGCAAACTGGTTGATAACTGCAGTTGTCAATTCGTCTTTTTTGCTTACAGCATATTCACGAGCTTCAGTGTTAGCTGGAACTTCGTTTGTAGCGTCGTAAAGTGCTTTTTGTTGGTCTGTAGCAGTCAAGAAGTCAACAAACTTTTGAGCCATTTCTTGGTTTTTAGCACCTGCTGGAACAACCCATGCTTTACCACCACCGAATGCTGAGTAGTTTTTGCCGTTTACAAGAGTTGGTATTGTTGCTACACCATAGTTTACACCAGCTTCTTTATATGAAGCTGCTTTCCAAGGACCTTCGATGATAGCAGCTGCTTTACCGTCTGTAAATTGAGTGTTAATCAAGTTGTTTGCAGCAGTACCGTCTTGAAGACCTTGAGGCCATTTTTCGTACCAAGTTTTAGCGTATTCAATTGCTTTGATGGCGCCTTCATTAGCAAGTCCGATGTCTTTTGGATTTGTACCATTTTCACCGAATACATAGCCGCCGTAACCAGAAAGAAGTCCGTATGTATAGTAGAAATTCGTCCAGTCAGCTAGGAATGCTGAAGTTTTACCCTCTTCACCAGCAAATGCGTATTTACTGTCTTTAGCAAGTGTTTCAAGTTCTGCAAATGTTTTAGGAGCTTCAGTCAACAAGTCTTTGTTGTAGTAAAGAACAAGTGTTTCGATAACCGCAGGTGAACCATAAACTTTACCACCGTTTGTTACAAGAGCAGTTGTTGTGTCATCTGCTTTGCTATCATCTGCAAGAGTCAATTCAGATAGTTGACCTTCAGAACCAAGGCTACCTACACGGTCGTATGGTGCCATCATAACGTCTGGGGCTGAACCTGATTGGTTATCCAATGATAAGTTATCCAAACCAGTTAAAGCATCACCAGTTTTAACGGTAACAGATACACCATTTTCTTTTTCGAAGTTAGCTTTGACATCGTTGATGTAAGATTCATAACCTTGGTCAACGTAGACAGTCAATTCTTTGCTACCTTCAGCAGACTTAGATGCCTCTGTTGATGAACCTGAGTTTGAGCATGCAGCTAAAACAGCAGTTGATGCAGCAAGAAGAGCAACGCTCTTAAGGAGATTGTGTTTCATTTTCTTCCCTCCGAAGATAAATAGTTTTGTGTGACGTCTGCTTTGCGCAAACGTTTTCCTAAGTTGACTTCATTATACACTAGATTGAATCCGTTTGCAAGCGTTTTTATAAAAATTTTTAAAAATTTTTTTGAGTTTAAAAAAATATAAGAATTTTTTTGCACATATTAATGAAAAGAAATATGGAATGGCATGTGAACTAACAGAATTAAATGGAAATTTCTTGATTTGTTACCGTTTTCAGTATATAATAAAAAAGAGAAAACGTTTGCGCTGTGCAAGCGGATTAGATAGGAGAACTTATGAAAGTAAGACAGAGTGGTGTGCTGATGCACATTTCATCATTACCAGGGAAATATGGAATTGGTTCCATGGGACAATCGGCTTATGAATTCGTTGATTTTTTGGTAAGAACTAAGCAACGCTATTGGCAAATCTTACCTTTGGGAACAACCAGTTATGGAGACTCTCCTTACCAGTCATTTTCAGCTTTTGCAGGGAATACTCATTTTATTGATTTCGATATATTGATTGATAAAGGCTGGCTGGCAGCAGAGGATTTGCAAGGTGTTGAGTTTGGGCAGAAACCTACAGAGGTAGATTACGCAGCTGTTTTTAATGCTCGCCGTCCATTACTGGAGAAGGCGGTTGCCAACATGAAGGCACAAGGCTTGCCAGAAGATTACTGGATGTTCTTAGGGGAGAATGACTTTTGGATTCATACCTTTGCGGAGTATATGGCTATAAAAGAGCATTTTGATCTCAAACCTTGGACAGAGTGGGAAGATCAAGGGGCGCGCTTACGTTACCACGATACCTTGGAATATTATCGTCACTTGTTAGCAGATCGAATTGATTATCACCGCATTACACAATATTTATTCTTTTCACAATGGAAGGCTTTAAAGGCTTATGCCAATGCCAAAGGTGTTGAGTTTGTTGGGGATATGCCGATTTATATCGCGGCTGATTCTGCCGACATGTGGGCTAATCCACATTTCTTTAAAACGGATGAAGAAGGCAAGCCGAGTGTGGTTGCAGGATGCCCACCAGATGCCTTTTCGGAAATTGGTCAGCTTTGGGGCAATCCGATTTATGATTGGGAAGCGATGAAGCATGACGGATTTACTTGGTGGGTTGCTCGTTTACGTGAATCCTTTAAGATATACGATATGGTACGTATCGACCACTTTATCGGCTTTGCCTCTTTCTGGGAAATTCCAGCAGGTGAAGAAACTGCTGTAAACGGTTACCGTGTCGAAGCACCAGGTTTTGAATTATTTGATACAATCAAACGTGAACTTGGTGATTTAAATATTATTGCTGAGGATCTCGGTTCTGTGACGGACAAGGTTATCCAATTGCGTGATACGACAGGTTTTCCTGGTATGAAAGTCCTGCAATTTGCCTTTGACCCTGAGGGCGACAGCATTGAAATGCCACATAACCATCCTAATAATGTGGTGGCATATACGGGAACCCATGACAATGATACGATTCTTGGCTGGTACGAAAATGAAACGACTCCTGCTTCACGTGCATTCTTAGATAAGTATAGCAATCGACGCGATGATGAAACGGTCCATCACGCCCTCTTCCGCCTGCTCTTTGGTTCGCCTGCCTTTATGGCGGTGGCTACTATGCAGGACCTACTTGGTTTGGATGGTTCAGCTCGCATGAACTTGCCAAATACGCTTGGTGGTAACTGGACTTGGAGAATGACGGCAGATCAATTGACACCAGAGATTGAAGCGGAATTGCTAGACCTTACAGAAACCTATCGTCGGGTTAATGTGCATTTAGTTGATGAGAAGTCATAATAAAATGAACTCCTCTAAGCAGCTAACTTAGAGGAGTCTTTGTTATCTCTGTTGTCGGACATAGAGCCAGTAGCGAATCCAGTAGTAGATGGTGTAGAGTAGGCAGGCTATGATAGTCCAAATGAAAAATGTATTCAGCACTTTAGCAAGACTTGGCAATAACCAGTTAATCAGTAGAGTGACTACAAAAATAATCACTCCGATATAGGTGGGCAATTTCTTCATGAGCTTTCCTCCTTTGAACTTAGTATAACAAAATTATATTTGCAGTCAAATGAAATATATGATTGACAATATAAAAATATGAGTATAAAATATAGAAAAAAGGAGGCTATTATGAAAAGACCAATTCATTTGTATATCTTTGTTGTGCTGTCATCTATTGCGAGCGTAGTGCGTGTCTTTAATGTGTTTTTTGCGAAGTACGATGAGGCAGCTGTGCGTCAATTGTTGCAGAATTTTAATGTAGAGGGGCTTGATGAGGTATATTTTACCTATATGAGAGAGTCTGTCAATTTCCAAACGAATCTTGTCAATAAGGCATTTGCAGTTGTGTTATTACTTGCTGTGATTGCGACGATTGTACTGGTTTTCCTCAAGAAAAATGAGCAGGCTTCTTATGCCTACCTGGGTTATCTTTTTGTAACTCTCTTATTTTCGACCTATGCTTTTATTGGTGAGAAAGGGTTGAGTCAAATTTATACTGATTCAGTTATGCGTCAGTCAGTAGAGGCGCAGGCAATGATGAATTATATTATTCGAGTTGTCCTATTTGCTATCTATTTTGGGGTAACTATTTTCTTCCATCTGCGTAAACCGAAAGAAAAACCGAGCACAGCTATTAATTCGACAGATATTTAATGAAAAAGCACAGTCTAAAAAGATTGTGCTTTTAAATATTGTCTTTTTTGTGATCAGGAGATGGAGATGTAGCGTCGGGCACCTGAGTAACTGATATAGCTAATCCATGTGCGACCTTCGGCAGTAATAACTTTATCATAGCGAACGACTGAGCCAGCTCCGTAGAAGGTGATTTCAGGACTGGACAGACTTGGATTGTTGCGGACACTAGAGTAGGACTGGATGGTGTAGCTTCCTGATGCTGGTAGGCTATTGTTTGTAGATTGAGTAATGGTAGGTTGGATAGCGATATAGCGCCGAGCTCCAGAATAGCTGATATAGCTAATCCATTGTTGTCCGTCGGCTTCAAGAACCTTGTCGTAGCGGACGCTTTCGCCAGCATAATAGTAATCGAGGGTAGGGCTAGATAGACTAGCTTGAGATTTGATGGCCAGTTGGCTGGTAAAAGTATAGGTGCCGCTTGGGGCTAAGGCGGGTTGAGAGTTGGTTGTTCCCGCTCCGAGGTCTTTAAAATGAATGTAGCCGCTAACGGCATTTTTGGGGATAACTCGCCTTCCGTAGGTATAGCGAACGCCGTAGTTGTATTCCTCAATCTCTACGGTATCTCCATTTACTGCAGAAACCCATGCGACATGCATGGGAGTTTCCCACCAGGCAACGGCGCCGACAGTAGGTGTCATGTTAACTTGATAACCTTCTTGTTTGGCACGATGGCCCCAAACATTGGCATCACCATAGGCAGGTGGTAATGTAAAACCGTTAACAGTGCTAAGTCGAAAGGCTACAAAGGAGGTGCACTGGCGTGTGTAGAGTCTCCATGGATCGACTGCATCAATTGCTGTGTAGGGATAGTCATCTCCTCGTGCATTGGCTGAGGCTGAAGGTGGGGATTGTAAATTGATACCGACAATGAAAATGGCAGCTAGAAGCTGACAGGCGATTCCTTTTCTTCTCAAGAATGTTTTCATTATTTCTCCTTGTGTAATAGATGTAGAGGCATCACTTGTGCCTCCCATCTATGTATTCGTAATTGAAATGAATCTTTTTGATTTTCATTTGGGATAAGGAGTTGTTGTGGTAAGGAATCGGAAACGATAGTAGGCAATGTGGTAGAAAAAAGCCTCGGCTGATGGCCGAAGGCTTTGATTACATTTTTTCTGGTGCTTTTACGCCGAGAAGACGTAGAGCTTCTTTGAGGACAAGCCCTGTTGCGTAGGCAAGTGCTAGACGGCTGTCACGCTCTGGGCTTTCATCCAAGATACGAGTGTGTGCGTAGTACTTGTTGAAGGCTTGCGCCAGGTTGATAGCATATTTAGCAATGAGGGATGGGTCAAATTTATCACCAGCACGTTCTACAACGTTTGAGAAGTTTTGGATGTGCTTGATGATGTCCCAGCTTTCTGCATCAGCCAGTTTGTAGTCATTTTCTGCGCTTGGTACAAAGTTGGCTTTGCGCAGGATAGACTGGATGCGGGCGTATGCGTATTGTACATAAGGACCTGTTTCGCCTTCGAAGGAAACCATAGCTTCTAGGTCGAAGTCGTAGCCGTTGTCACGGTCGGTTTTGAGGTCGTAGAACTTAACAGCGCCTACACCAACTGCGTGTGCCACTTCTTCCTTGTTTTCAAGGTCAGGGTTTTTAGCTTCGATTTGAGTAAGGGCGCGTGAAATAGCTTCATCTAGAGTTGGCTCGAGTAGGATAATATTTCCTTTACGAGTAGAGAGTTTTTTCTTATCCTTGGTAACCAGACCGAAGGTGATGTGGGTCATATCGTCGCTCCAGTCGAAATCCATTTCTTTCAAGACAGCCTTGAGCTGTTTGAAGTGGTTGATTTGCTCCTGACCAACGACATAGATGCTTTTCACAAAGTCGTAAGTGCGTTTGCGGTACATAGCTGTTGCCATGTCACGTGTGATGTAAAGTGTTGCACCGTCTGTTTTCATGATGAGGGCTGGTGGAAGATTGTAGTTTTCAAGGTCAACGATTCTCGCACCTTTAGATTCTTGAAGAAGTCCCTTTTCTTCTAAGATTTGGATGCCTTCGTCCATCTTATCGTTGTAGAAAGCTTCGCCATTATAGCTGTCGAAAGTTACATCGAGTTTGTCGTAAATGCGGTTGAATTCGACCAAGCTTTCATCACGGAACCATTGCCATAGCTCGTGTGCTTCTGGATCGCCATCTTCCAATTTTTTGAACCATTGACGTGCTTCGTCGTCCAACTCAGGCTTTTCTTCCGCTTCAGCGTTGATACGCACATAGAGTTTGAGGAGTTCTGAAATTGGGTCTGCTTCGACCGCAGCCTTGTCACCCCAAAGTTTGTAGGCAACAATCAACATACCGAACTGTTTACCCCAGTCACCCAAGTGGTTGATGCGGATTGGCTTGTAGCCAAGCTTTTCGTGGATGTTAGCAAGGGCATCACCGATAACGGTTGAGCGCAAATGTCCAACTGAGAATGGTTTAGCAATGTTTGGGCTAGACATGTCGATGGTTACATTGCGTCCTTGACCAATGTTGAGTTTACCGTATTGGTCTTTTTCAGTAATAACATCTGTCAAGACTTGGTGGGAGATAGCAGCCTTGTCCAAGAAGAAGTTGACGTAAGGACCAGTTGCAACAACGTTCTCAAAGCCAGTTGTATCGAGTTTTTCAACGATGTCCGTTGCGATAGCCTGTGGAGCCTTGCGTTCCACTTTAGCAAGTGAGAAGGCTGGGAAGGCAATATCGCCCATTTCTGATGATTTTGGTTTTTCTAGCAGATTGTAGATAGCTTCCACTTCCAAACTCGGAAGGATGGCAGCCAATCTTTCTGCAATCACTTGTTTTTGATTCATATAGGATTTCCTCCAAAGTTATTGATTCTATTTTAACACATTTCTAGGCTAATAGCGGGGAAAAGTGTTATAATATTTCTATAAATATACATTTTGAGGTAAAATGATGAATAAAGCAGGACGACATGATTTAATAAAGGCCATGATTCGTCAAGAAAAAATAGGGCGACAAACGGATATTCAGCAAGGTTTAGAGGCTCGAGGGGTAGTGGTAACCCAGACAACCTTGTCTCGTGATTTACGTGAGTTGGGAGTGATAAAAATTCATGAAAATGGGCGTTCATTTTATTCTTTGGCTATCGAAGAAGAGCGCGTGAATTTTATCCAATTATTGGCACAATATGCGTATAAAGTAGATAGGGCTAGTTTTATTCTGGTCCTTCATTCAGAACTGGGAGAAGCGGCCTTGATGGCCAATATCATTGATGCAGAAAAGCCAGAGACTATTTTGGGAACGCTGGCGGGAGCTAATACACTTTTAGTTATTTGTCGAGATGATGTAGCGGCTCAGCAAGTTGAAGCGGAGATTAACTACTATTTGAATTAGAACAGGGAGAGATGATGGCAACAGAAAAAATTTCTCCGGGAATGCAGCAGTATCTGGATATAAAAGCACAGTATCCAGATGCTTTTTTGCTTTTCCGTATGGGAGACTTTTATGAGTTATTTTATGAAGATGCGGTAGAAGCGGCACAGATTTTGGAACTGTCCCTGACCAGTCGTAATAAGAATGCGGAGAATCCGATTCCTATGGCGGGGGTACCGTATCACGCGGCACAACAGTATATCGACACACTTGTTGAATTGGGGCATAAGGTCGCTATTGCTGAGCAGATGGAAGATCCTAAGCAGGCAGTCGGCGTGGTCAAGCGGGAAGTAGTGCAGGTCATTACTCCTGGTACGGTAACAGACTCGTCCAAAATGGGAGCAGATAGTAACTATTTGGTTGCGATTGACCGTCAGGGAGTGCAGTTCGCACTTTCTTATATGGATGTATCAACAGGTCAGTTTTTTGTGACTAGTTTGGATGATTTTACCAGTCTTTGCGGTGAAATCCGCAACTTACGGGCACGTGAATTGGTCATCGGCTATGCTCTGTCGGAGGAAGAGGAGCAGGTTTTCTCGAATCAGATGAACTTGTTGCTGTCTTTTGAGGATGAGGTGACGGAGGATGTTCAGCTGATTGACAACTCGCTGACGGACTTGGAAAAGGCTGCGGCAGGTAAACTCCTCAGCTACCTTCATCGGACTCAGATGCGAGATCTGAGCCACTTGCAAAAGGTGGTCCATTATGAAATCAAGGACTATCTGCAAATGGACTATGCAACCAAGTCTAGCCTAGACCTGCTTGAAAACGGTCGGACTGGCAAGAAGCATGGTAGCCTGTACTGGTTGCTAGATGAAACCAAGACAGCCATGGGTATGCGACTATTGCGGACATGGATTGATCGTCCCTTGATTGATCTTAAGCGGATTGAGAGCCGCCAGGCTGTCGTGCAGGTCTTTCTGGATTACTTCTTTGAACGGAGTGACTTGGTCGAGGCTTTAAAAGGTGTCTATGACATCGAACGTTTGGCCAGTCGGGTGTCTTTTGGAAAAACCATGCCCAAGGATCTCTTGCAGCTCTCCCAGACTCTAGGAAATATCCCAGCAATCAAGAATATCTTGC
This sequence comes from Streptococcus sp. 2020WUSS084, assembly GCF_044427445.1. NCBI lineage: Bacteria > Bacillati > Bacillota > Bacilli > Lactobacillales > Streptococcaceae > Streptococcus > Streptococcus sp. 2020WUSS084. The sequence goes on from NZ_JAOTGC010000003.1 coordinate 95,610, forward strand.
AACAAATCAATGAGCCTGCTCTAGGCAATCTGGTAGCTGGATTGGACCCAATTCCAGAACTGCATGCTCTCATCAGCTCTGCTATTGATCCAGAAGCCCAAGGGACCATCACAGATGGAAATATCATCCGTACGGGCTTTGACGAAACGCTGGATCAGTACCGTCTGGTCATGCGTGAGGGAGCGGGTTGGATTGCGGAGATTGAGGCCAAGGAGCGTGAAGCATCTGGTATCAATAATCTCAAGATTGATTACAATAAAAAAGACGGCTACTATTTCCATGTGACCAATTCCAATCTGGGCAATGTGCCTAGTCATTTCTTCCGTAAGGCGACCTTGAAAAACTCGGAGCGCTATGGAACGGAAGAGTTGGCTAAGATCGAAGGGCAGATGTTGGAGGCGCGTGATAAGTCTGCTAATTTGGAGTACGAGATTTTCATGCGGATTCGCCAAGAGGTTGAGAAGTATATCGGTCGCTTGCAGAAGTTGGCTCGGACCATTGCAACCATCGATGTTTTGCAGGCCTTTGCAGTTGTGGCGGAGCAGCAACATTTGGTTTGTCCACGCTTTACAGATCAAAGAGAACTAACCATTGACCGTGGACGTCATGCAGTGGTGGAGAAGGTCATGGGCAAGCAGACCTACATTCCCAACTCTATTCACTTGACTACCGATACGCATATGCAACTGATTACAGGTCCAAACATGAGCGGTAAGTCTACCTATATGCGGCAGTTGGCGGTTATCGTCATTCTGGCGCAGATGGGTTCCTATGTGCCTGCGGATCAGGCTGCATTGCCGATTTTCGATGCTATTTTTACCCGTATTGGGGCAGCAGACGACTTGGTTAGTGGTCAATCGACCTTCATGGTCGAGATGATGGAGGCCAATAAGGCGGTCCGTCTGGCGACAGATCGTTCGCTCATCCTCTTTGATGAGTTAGGGCGGGGAACGGCCACCTATGACGGCATGGCTCTGGCCCAGTCTATCATCGAGTATATCCACGACAAGATTGGTGCCAAGACTCTCTTTGCCACCCACTACCATGAGTTGACAGACCTTAGCCAGACCTTGGAACACTTAGAGAATGTCCATGTATCGACCTTGGAGAAGGACGGCCAAGTCACCTTCCTCCACAAGATTGCACAAGGCCCAGCTGACAAGTCCTACGGGATTCACGTGGCTAAGATTGCGGGAATGCCAGAGGAACTATTGCAGCGGGCGGATAGGATTTTGCAGACACTTGAAAACCAAGCCCCTACTGCACCAGCTACCCCAGCTCCGTCAGTAGTGGAAGAGCCGTCTGGTCAAATCGACCTCTTCGCAGACACGCCTTCTCACCCAGTCCTCGATGAACTGGAAAAACTAGACATCTACAATATGACCCCAATGGAAGTCATGATGAGGGTGGCAGAATTGAAGAAAAAACTATAATATAGTCATTTAGTTTGCTTTATTACTTCGTTAACTCACTTTGCCGTACTCCAGTTATGTCTACGGTTGTTGATGCGAACTTTGTTCGCTTTATTTCCAACCTCCAACTATCTCCCAGATAGTTGGAGCGAGTACTAAAAGCAAACTAAAAGACTATACAATGAAAGTCAGGACAGTTGTTCTGGCTTTATTGCCGTTTAGTCAGTTTAGGTGTTGTTCTCGGAACCATTATTTCTCTCATAACCCCTGCTATTGTCGGTCAAGAAACTTATCTACCTCTTCTGGCTGATTTTTATCTTGGTCTACGCTTTGCTATTTTTCCTAAACTATCGGAAAATGGAGCGGCAAATTAAGGAAATCAACGGTCGTTTGTAGTATAATAGCACTATCATTTAATTGGAGTGTCTTATGAAAGTTATTTTGACGATTGTCTATAGTTTGGGGGTAGTGTGGAATACTCTCTATATTGCCTATAATGTCGGTAAACTTCCTTTGTTAAATTTGCTTTGGCCTGCTGTGATTTTAGTAGCCTGTGCTATTAACCTGTACTTTTTATGGACTAGAAAACAAGAGTCAGAATAGGCTCTTGTTTTTAGTTATTTTAGAATATGAACTATATATTGTGTAAAAAAAAGAAAATTAACTTTTTGTATACTAGATATTGATTTTTATTTTGTGAAGTGCTACACTAATAGAAGTGAAGAATTTTGGAGGTTTGTCAGATGAATGTGCAAGAAAATGTCTTACCGAGTATAGAATTATTGGTTTTGAAACGTGATGGACGGACAGTATCCTTTGATCAGGATAAGATTTTTTCTGCTCTTCGGCGGGCAAACCAAGAATTAGAACATCCTGTTTCAGAGGCAGGTTTAAAAATTGTATTAGAAGCTGTTTTGGCTGAAATTGGTCGCCGATTTGAGAAAGATGTTCAAATTTACGAAATTCAAACGGTCGTTGAACAGGAATTGTTAAAGGCTCATTTATATGATTTGGCGGAGCTTTATATTCAATACCGAACACGCCGTGATTTTCGCCGTCATCAGGCTACCGATATTAATTTTGAGATTCATAAGCTGTTGAGCAAGGACCAGTCTGTGGTCAATGAAAATGCCAATAAGGATGCGGATGTGTTCAATACTCAACGGGACCTGACAGCAGGTATTGTCGGAAAGTCTATCGGTCTCAAATTATTGCCAGCTCATGTGGCCAATGCCCATCAAAAGGGGGACATCCATTATCACGACTTGGATTACAGCCCTTATACACCAATGACCAACTGTTGTTTGATTGATTTTAAAGGGATGTTGGCACAGGGCTTCAAGATAGGAAATGCAGATGTAGAAAGTCCGAAGTCTATCCAAACAGCTACGGCTCAGATTTCACAAATCATTGCCAATGTGGCTTCTAGTCAATATGGTGGTTGCTCAGCTGACCGTATCGATGAAGTTTTGGCGCCCTATGCGGAACTCAATTACCAAAAGCATTTGAAAGATGCCAAGGATTGGGTGTTAGCAGACAAGCAAGAAGAATATGCGCGTGCTAAAACGCAAAAAGACATCTATGACGCTATGCAGTCTTTGGAGTATGAAATCAATACCCTTTTTACTTCCAATGGACAAACACCCTTTACCTCACTCGGTTTCGGGTTAGGGACATCGTGGTTTGAGAGAGAAATTCAAAAAGCGATTTTGAACATTCGTATCAAGGGTTTGGGGCGCGAAGGTCGGACAGCTATCTTTCCTAAGTTGATTTTCACAGTTAAGCGTGGATTGAACTTGGAGCCAGATTCTCCAAACTATGACATCAAGCAATTAGCGATTGAATGTGCGACCAAGCGTATGTATCCAGATATGCTTTCTTATGACAAGATTGTTGAGTTGACAGGTTCCTTCAAGGTGCCAATGGGCTGCCGCTCTTTCCTTCAAGGTTGGAAGGATGAAAATGGGGAGGATGTGACATCTGGTCGTATGAACCTAGGTGTCGTAACCGTCAATTTGCCACGGATTGCCATGGAGTCTGCAGGAGATATGGATAAGTTCTGGGAAATCTTTGCAGAACGCATGGCCATTGCCAAGGATGCTCTGGTCTATCGTGTGGAACGAGTGAAGGAAGCAACTCCAGCTAATGCTCCAATTCTCTATCAATATGGGGCATTCGGCAAACGCTTAGCTAAGACAGACGCTGTAGATGAAGTCTTTAAAAATCGTCGAGCAACCGTATCTTTGGGCTACATTGGTTTGTATGAAGTTGCAACAGTATTTTACGGTGGTGAATGGGAGACCAACCCAGAGGCAAAAGATTTCACGGTGGATATTATCAAGAAAATGAAAAACTTGGTTGAAGATTGGTCGGATGAATATGGTTATCATTTCTCAGTATATTCGACACCATCTGAAAGCCTGACAGACCGCTTCTGCCGTATGGATACAGAGAAATTTGGCATCGTTAAGGACATTACGGATAAAGAATATTACACTAACAGTTTCCATTATGATGTACGCAAAAATCCAACACCGTTTGAAAAACTGGACTTTGAGAAAATTTATCCTGCTGTAGGTGCCAGCGGTGGCTTTATCCATTACTGTGAATACCCTGTGCTGCAACAAAATCCAAAGGCCTTGGAAGCTGTTTGGGACTATGCCTATGACCGTGTAGGTTACTTGGGGACCAATACTCCGATTGACCATTGTTACGCTTGCGATTTTGAGGGCGATTTTGAGCCTACGGAGCGTGGCTTCAAGTGTCCAAGTTGCGGAAATAGTGATCCTAAATTGGTAGATGTTGTTAAACGAACTTGTGGGTATCTAGGCAATCCACAGGCACGTCCGATGGTAAAAGGTCGTCACAAGGAAATTTCGGCGCGTGTGAAACACATGAATGGGTCGAGCTTATAAGTAATAAACAGACTATGTAGAGCTTCCACAGTTCCAGTTAGCTGTGGAAGTTTATTATAAACGAACAAGAGATAAAAAAGAGGAGAAAACAATGGGAAAATACCAATTAGACGATAAGGGGAAGGCCCTGGTGACACGCTATCATGAGAAGAATTCTAATGTGAAGCAGGATAAAAAAGCGCGTGTGCAGGAATTGCTCAAACAAGCAAAAAACAAGAAAAAATAGTATGGACTATACAGATATTAGTATTCTCCATACCAATGATATGCATTCCTACATGGGGAATTTTCCTAAGAAGGCACAGCTGATTGCGGATATTCGGGATGGTAATGAGAAAAAGGGGATTCTGAGCTATAGACAGGTCTCCACCCTCAGATGTGGGCATTACCCCAGGCGGTGAGGGTTTTATGGTCAATGGCAGAGCAGTCAAGCTAGACAAGGTTTATCAGATTGTAACTAATTCTTTTGTCTGGAGCGGCAAGGACAACTATGATGATTTCCACAAGGCAGAAATTATACAGGACTTGGGACTGGATATTGACATCATCAGCGAATTTTTCAAGAGACAATATGGAGGCTAGAATGGAGTTAAGAAGACCAACTGTGGCGGATAAGAAAACGATTTTGGATATGTTGGCAGAGTTTGAAGCAGCAGGTTCTGCTATGGATGGAGGTTTTATCTCTAGGGATGTAAACTTTGAGGAGTGGTTAGAGAAGCTAAAACTGGCTGAGCTAGGGATTGGAGTGTCAGAAGGATTTGTTCCGTATGTTCAGTATGTATCGTTTGACCCGACAGGTCGAGCCCTTGGTTTTCTCAGTCTACGCCTACGGCTCAACGATTTCCTGCTCAATAAAGGCGGTCATATTGGCTATTCCATTCGCCCGACCGAGCGTGGGAAGGGTTACGCTAAGGAACAACTGCGACTCGGTTTGCAGGAAGCCGCAACCAAAAATATTTCCAAGGTCCTTGTGACCTGCTCGACAGACAATCAAGCCAGTCGCCGTACAATTGTGGTGGCGTTTTGGAAGATGTTCGAGACGGGGTAGAAAGATACTGGATTGAGGATTAATGGGAGTGACAAACTACTGAATCAAAACAGGAAAGGAATTGAGATTGGTTCCGCACTAAGCTTGCTGGGATCAATCCGAGCTAAAGCATTGGAAGTACCATTTATGGATAAAAACAGTCTGTGTACTGGTAAAACGAAACGATCAGATTTCATTTGCTTATGCTCAGGTATTTGAAATGAATAATCCTAAACCACAAGAATGGAAGAGCGAGGAACTTAGCCAAGGGCGAATAATGGACTACAAAGCCTTTAACTTTGTGGATGGAGAAGGAGTTCGTTGCTCTCTATATGTTAGTGGCTGTCTGTTTCACTGTGAGGGCTGCTACAATGTTGCAACCTGGTCTTTTAAAGCTGGGATTCCCTATACCAAGGAGCTTGAAGACCGCATTTTAGCAGACTTGGGCCAGCCCTATGTGCAGGGCCTAACCCTCTTGGGTGGCGAGCCTTTTCTGAACACAGGCACGGTCCTCCCACTCGTAAAGCGAATTCGGAAAGAACTGCCAGAAAAGGACATTTGGTCTTGGACAGGCTACACATGGGAAGAAATGATGTTAGAAACTCCGGATAAGTTAGAGTTGCTATCCTATTTAGATATTCTAGTTGACGGTCGCTATGACCGTACCAAGCGCAATCTCATGTTGCAATTTCGAGGCTCATCGAATCAACGCATCATCGATGTACAGAAATCATTACAGGAAAAACGAGTTGTCCTGTGGGATAAGTTAAAAAAATAGAGGTTAGCATAGACTTAAATTTCACCTCAAATATTGAGATAATCTGTATTATAAAACGCATAAAATCATATTGCTAAAAACATTGATTTTATGCGTCTTTCTATTTTTTGAGCTTTTATCTAGCCTCTATTTTTGAATAAATTTTGATTCTATAGCTTGTGTAGTGGGTAATCTCACAACAGAGATTATGGAGCTTTTTAGTGAATCAAAAAGTTTGTGAGTAGTCCTGCCATGGTTCCAGCAATAATATCTTTTATCATGCTGTTGTTTAGAAGACTCTGGTTTTTAGAAACAGTATCTTGAAATTTATCATTATTTTTTTCCTTGCTTGCCTCTAACAATTGAGTGAAAATGGAAAGAATTCCTTCAGACAGGATGTATTGATTTTCAGATATGATATTTTGTAAGCTTAAACTAATATCATCCCATGGAATATCATTGATATTTGTGTCTACATTTTTTGAGTTATTTATGATGTTTGAATTTGATACTGCATCTCCGTTATGGGCTGTTGTATTATTATTTCCTAAGACATTATTATCCCCTGAAACATTTGTTTGTGTACTTCCTGATTTAAAGACAGTTTGATTTTCGATTTTTTCATTTTTAATATCAATTAAAAAATTGTTCTGCAGTGAGCTATCAAATGATTTTGTAACAGCATTGAAAACCTGATTGCGAAACTGGCTATTTTTAAAAAAGAGGTAGTAGTTTTGACTGGAACCCAAGTTAAAAATAATGTAATATTTGTCTTTTAAATGCTTTTTATATTTGGAATAGACTATGAAACCGTACAACGTTAATAACAATACACCAATGAATGGTGGGATTAGGCTGATAAAGAATAGTACTATTAAGATAATGTAATCCATCAACGTAACTGGGGATTGCAATTCACTTTTGTAGAGCATGGAAATATTATTAATTTGTATGCAATTGTTTCTCGTTAAAATTGTGTTGTTTTTTATTGACAATTCATCGGTTTCGATTGTGTAGTTTTTATCGGAGTTTAGGCTTTTTAATTTTTCTAATAGTTCATTCATAATTATTCTCCTTCATATAAACCTATTATGTTAAATTAGACTAAATGTTGTGCTCGTTTGTTTTGCTTATTCATATTGATATTACATGCTTATCCAAGTCTGGTGCATCAGATAGCTTGCGCTAGATTAGTTTAGCGAATACCTACATAAAAAGAAAAACACATTTATTATACCTATAAATGTTCAAAAAGTCAAACCGCAATAAACAAACGCGTAACGTTATTGTTAGGTAAAATGTAACAAATTCATCGCTATTCTAGAGTTTATGGCTTAAGCAGTCGGTACAATCCTTATACATATGACTGATGGCTTTGTCCTGATTATTCGTTATGAAGGAAATAGAAGTTGAGAATCATGATGAAATTCGTAGATTGGTGACTTTTAATGAAGAAAAGTTTAAAAAATGAAGCGTAGAACAAATTCACTCAAAAAACGAGAAAAAGCCTTGATAAATCAAGACTTTCCTCATATCAACCAATCCTCCCTGTAGGGATCGAACCTACGACCCACGGATTAAGAGTCCGCTGCTCTGCCAGCTGAGCTAAGGAAGGTAAAAAATAAAAATGCTGTATTGGTACCGGTTATCCATGGATTGTATTGATCCCGCACGCTAAAAGCAGGTGGGTGACGCGTTTCTAACTTAGTTGCTTCTGGGTGTGCCAGCTTGCATACTGTCAGAGGATCTTTGTCTCCCTAGTAATACAAAAATAGTCGGTCAACACATAGGTATGAATTCGTATACCACAGCAGTTCTTATTTATGATTTAATAATACCACTTTTTTTTGAAAAATCAAGAGAAAAATGGTAAAAATGTAAGCGATATCAAATTGTGTGTGCCAAAAAACCAGTTCTATCAAGGATTTTGGCGTCTATTTTTTTTCAAATTTTTTATCTTTTCTTGGGTCATACCCAAGGCACGCTCGTATTTGCCGGTGTCGTTGGCGGTGAAGTAGTCCGCATTCAGTAACTTATCGGGCAGGTATTGTTGGTCCACCCATTTTTCAGGATAGGCATGCGGATACTGGTAGCCAATAGCATTTCCCAGCTCCTTACTACCAGCATAATGGCCGTCCCGCAGGTGATTTGGGATAGGCAGATGACCGTTTTTCCGCAAATCAGCCAGAGCTGCATCCATGGCCTGATAGGCAGAATTGGACTTGGGAGAAAGAGCCAAATCGACTACCACATTGGCAATTAAAATGCGAGCCTCTGGAAAGCCGATTTTCTGGGCAGCTTCAAGGGCCGTCACCGTATGAATCTGAGCCTCTGGATTGGCCAAGCCGATGTCTTCGTAGGCAATGACCGTCAAGCGACGAGCCAGACTAGGCAGGTCTTCCGCCTCAATCAAACGGGCGGCGTAGTGGAGGCTGGCATTGACATCGCTACCCCGAATGGATTTTTGCAGAGCCGAGAGGATGTCGTAGTGGGCATCGCCGTTCTTGTCCATGCTGATGTAGGACTTTTGCAGGCTATTTTCCACGGCGTCTAGGTCAATATGGCGACTGCCATCGTCACTTTCCTTGGTCGAAAGTACAGCCAGTTCTAGCGAATTATAGGCGGCACGCAGGTCACCGTTGGTAGCATTGGCTAGGAAGTCCAGAGCCTCAGGCTCAATGGTGACGGGGAAGTCAAAACCACGTTCACTGTCTGTCAGAGCCAGTTCCAAGGCCTGTCGGATGTGGCTGGTTTGCAAAGGTTGTAATTCAAAAATCTGCACTCGACTGCGAATGGCAGGCAGAATTGAGAAGAAGGGATTTTCCGTTGTTGCCCCAATCATGATGATATTGCCATTTTCCAAGAGAGGAAGCAGAAAGTCCTGTTTGGTCTTGTTGAGGCGATGAATCTCATCGAGCAGGAGGACCAGACCGCCAGAAAATTTGGCCTCTTCAGCGATTTCCTGCAGGCGTTTTTGGTTGTCGGTCGTGGCATTAAAGGTCCGAAAGGCATACTTGGTTGTGCCAGCAATGGCGGACGCAATCGAGGTCTTGCCAATCCCTGGCGGACCGTAGAGAATCATGGACGACAGCATATTGGCATTAATCATGCGGCGGATAATCTTTCCAGGACCGACCAGGTGTTCCTGACCGATGACGTCATCAATGGATTTGGGCCGCATACGAAGGGCGAGATTGGCTGGCATAGGCTTCCTTTCAGTGCATTTATGGTATAATCATTATACTACAATTTTAGGATTTGGAGAGAAACGAAGATGACGGAGTTGACGGTGAGTGTTTTGGAAGAATACTTGCATGACCACTATGGGACGACATTTCCAGAGCAAAGTCTCTTTATGAAATTAGTGGAAGAAATTGGTGAAGTGGCAGAGCTACTGAATCAGCGTGCAGGCCGCAAGATGATGGAGAGCGAAGCCGACAGCTCTGCTCGTCTGGCAGAAGAATTAGCTGATGTTATTCACTATGCTGTAGCCTTGGCGGCGGTGAATCAACTAGATTTAACCAAGTCCATTTTGGAGAAAGACAAGCAGGCTTCCGTCAAATACGGTCGAGAAATAAATTTATTGGAATTTATAGAAAAGAGGAAATAGAATGGCAAAACATGGATTTTTAGATGTGCTGGAAGTGGCACTGGATAAACATTTTACCTACGATTATGAACTCAACTGGGACAAGAAAAACCACGCAGTTGAGTTGGCTTTCATCTTAGAAGCACAGAACGCGGCTGGGGTTGAAACGGTGGACGACGAAGGCAATGCCTCTGCGGAGGATATTTTCCTAGAGGAGTATGTCCTTTTCTACAACCAGGACAAGTCTCGGTTTGACGAGGAAGACTACCTGGTCGCTCTGCCATTTGACGCCAAGAAGGGCTTTTCAGCGGAGTTTCTGATCTACTTCGCAGGTTTTCTCAAGGACACCGCCGACCAAGGTTTAGACGACCTCATGGACTTTTTGGCGGACCCAGAAGCCCAAGAATTTGCGATTGCTTGGGACGGTGAGGCCTTTGAAAAAGGCAGAGCAGACTTGGTGGAAGGGGAGTTCTACCCATATCCGAGGTATTGAGATGGTTCATGAAATGTTATTGGCTCCAAAACCTTTTGAAATGATGAAGTCTGGTCAGAAGACCATTGAGCTACGACTTTACGATGAGAAGCGCAAGCATATACAAATTGGAAATCGCATCCGTTTTTATTGTACAGAGAATCAGACGCAAACGATCGAGGTGCAAGTATTAGATCTTCACATATTTGATAATTTTGCTCAGTTATACAAAGAACTGGATTTATTGTCTTGTGGGTATACGCAAAGCAGTATCAGAGAGGCGAAACCAGAAGATATGGAAGTTTACTATTCGCGAGAACAGTTAGAACAATATGGTGCAGTAGGTATAGAATTGAGGGTAATAGATTCTATTTGACATTCCGTTTCCTCTCTTGCTTGACTGCAGGCGAAACTTTTGCTACTATAAAAATAGAAAAGGCGTTGAGTTCCAGCTCAACGCCCTGACAGGACCATAACGATGGTTCAGCTTTTGGACAAAATAGACCGCCAGCTTGAAATCTTGGGCGGTCTATTTTTTATCTAGCATGGTTACGATGATTGTAATGATCAAACCAAGCATATTTACAAGTAAGCTTGCAAAAGCTATGATGACCATTAGTTCATCTGCTGACAAATCAGGTTCTCCTTTCCGTTGGATTTTGTGTCTATTTGCATAGGCACCACCACCTTTCAGAAATCAGAACCACCGCTCAGATTTTCCTGTCATTTCATTTATTCGAAAATTATTTTGATTTTACTTACCATATAACATTAACTTGTAAAATAGGCTAGAAATCGGTACAATAATACAGTGATTGACGCATAGAAAAGTAAAGGAACAAGAAATATGAACTCATGGCAAGAAGTAACGATTCACGTGCATCGTGATGCAGAGGAAGCCGTTTCAAATCTGATGATTGAAACGGGCAGTCAGGGGGTGGCTATTAGCGACTCAGCTGACTATGTGGGACAGGAGGACCGTTTCGGTGAACTTTATCCCGAGGTGGAGCAGTCGGATATGATTGCGATTACGGCCTATTATCCTGATACTGTGGATATTGAGGAAATCAAGGCAGATTTGGCAACTCGCCTGGCGGATTTGACGGGCTTTGGCTTGGAGACGGGTCAGGTCAGCCTAGAAAGTCAGGAACTGGCAGAGGAAGACTGGGCGGATAACTGGAAGAAATATTATGAGCCAGCCCGCATTACCCACGATTTGACCATTGTGCCGTCTTGGACCGACTATGAGGCGACTGCTGGTGAGAAGATTATCCGCCTGGATCCAGGTATGGCTTTCGGTACGGGAACTCATCCGACGACCAAGATGAGCCTCTTTGCCTTGGAGCAGGTCCTGCGTGGTGGCGAAACGGTCATTGATGTCGGCACAGGCTCAGGCGTCCTTTCCATTGCCAGCTCCCTCTTGGGTGCCAAGGAGATTTACGCCTATGACTTGGATGAAGTGGCGGTGCGTGTGGCCCAGGAAAACATTGACCTCAACGCCCACACTAGCAATATTCATGTTGCGGCAGGAGACCTCCTCCGTGGCGTTGACATTGAAGCAGAAGTCATCGTTGCCAACATCTTGGCGGATATTCTCATTCATCTGACCGAGGATGCCTACCGTCTGGTCAAGGACGAGGGCTACTTGATTATGAGTGGCATCATAGCGGACAAGTGGGACATGGTGCGAGCATCTGCGGAGGCGGCTGGCTTCTTCCTTGAGACCCACATGATTCAGGGCGAGTGGAATTGCTGCGTCTTTAAGAAGACGACTGACCGCTCAGGCGTGATTGGAGGCTAGGATGCAGCAGTATTTTGTCAATGGCAGAGCACCGCAGGGCATTTTCCAGATTAGCGATAAGGACACTGCCAAGCACATGTTTTCTGTTATGCGCTTGCAGGCAGACGACCAGATTGTCCTAGTCTTTGATGACGGCATCAAACGCTTGGCGCGTGTAGTGGATAGCCAGAACCAATCTGTTGAAATCATCGAAGAACTGACAGATAATGTCGAATTACCCGTTTCCGTTACTGTTGCCATGGGCTTTCCTAAGGGAGATAAGCTCGAATTTGTCGCCCAAAAGGCAACGGAATTAGGCATGACAGCCCTCTGGGCCTTTCCAGCTGACTGGTCTGTGGTCAAATGGGACGGTAAAAAATTAGCCAAAAAAGCAGAAAAGCTAGAAAAAATCGCCCAAGGCGCAGCCGAGCAAAGCAAACGAAATCGCATTCCAGCTGTTCGCTTGTTTGAGAAAAAATCGGATTTCCTGGCTCAACTGGCAGGCTTTGACCAGATTATCCTAGCCTACGAAGAGGCCGCAAAAGAAGGCGAACAAGCCAACCTGGTGAAAATCTTGTCTGGCTTAGAAATTGGCCAATCAGTCCTTGTCATCGTCGGTCCAGAAGGTGGCGTGTCGCCTGAGGAAGTAGCTGCTTTCGAAGGAGCAGGAGCGGTCAAGACAGGCCTAGGTCCTCGCATTCTCCGGGCGGAAACAGCTCCGCTTTATGCTCTTTCGACCATTAGTTATGCGACGGAATTGTTGAGGTAGTCCATGTTTGCCTTAGGGACGATTATAAATACCTTGGCCATTGCCCTAGCAGGTTTGCTAGGATCTTGGTTTGGCCATTTACTGAAAGAACGGCATCAGTCGGGACTGACGATGGGGAATGTTTGAGTCATCCTTGCATAGCTGATTAGGGTAGATTTTGAGTGTATCGTCATTTAGTTTTTCTTTTATTACTTCGTTAACTCGCCTTGCCTAACTTCAGTTATGCCTGCGGCTCATTGCCTCGTACTAAAAGTAAATTAAAAGACTATAAAATACGAATTGCTGTGATTTTTTTTTTTACAAATCCTATATCCAACTTTTTTACCTCACTTTTGATTTCTAGGGTCAGGCTGAAACAGTTTCTTGGGCTGTCTCGGCACAAACTTTGTTTGTTCAATTTCTAACCTCAAGCAATTCTCTCAGATTGCTAGAGCAATCAACTACTGCACTGAGATATTGACACTAACTTAAAGAAGTGGCGTTGTACTTTTTACCTAGCTGCGCTATTATTTGTGCTAGATTGCCTGTGAGTAATTTTTTCTTCATGCATATTAGGCTAAAAAGGTAAAAAGTCCTTTTTAAGTAGTTCGGGAATTCTTTATCAAGAAAAACAATTTAGGACAGACTTATATATAATAGCTCACAAATCCGAGTTTTTGGCAACAGAAATAGCGTCGCCGAAATATTTAAGCTACATCTTTTATTCAATCGAATCTAAAATTAGTCTATTAATGATTTTGAGAAAAATTAAAAATTTGTATATAAAAACGAACAAAATTAGTTTTAAGGTATCTAGAAACTAGTATTGTTCGTTTTTTGTTTTGTTTATCAATCGGTAGAATGACCAGATGAGGTATTTCAAAAAAACAAATCTTTTTGTCCTAGACTCATTAGAGAGTCAGTGTTTGAAATGTAATATGGTGTGATGCATATTTTTTGAAATATGGTCATTTTTATATTAAGGTGATTTTTGTCATTTCCAGATGTTCTTTTTCTATTTTTTCTGTGTTTATCGCTGAATGTCGCTTGATTTTAGAGGGAAATCAAGTAAGATTGTATATGGAAAAAATCTGTGTAAGTGTTATTGTAAAAAGTGAAAACTAGAGGAAGATTGCAGGGAACTTACGGCGATTGCTATTTATATTATAGTGCATTGAAATAATGGTGTTTGAACTATCAATTTCATGTAAGCTTAATAAGTATTAAAGTTGATTTTGTTTATATTTAGAACCGAAAAAGATAATGTCCCTGTATCTCAACTTTAGCAGATTTAGACACAAACCAAGGAGTACGAGATGATAGAATTTAGAAAGAAAGCAGTTCAATTAGCTAGTTTAATGTCAGTTTTTTTTCTATGCACGTATAGTTTTACAGATGCGATGTATATCATGGCAGAAAGTTTGTCGACCGATGGTGCTTCAACAATAAGACGCACCTATATCGAAGACAAAAAGGAGGACAAAGATAGATTAAATATTGAGTTAGTAGAATCGTTGTCTAGTCCAAAGACTATAGGTCAAAAAATTACAATAGATAAGCAGAGTTTAGCTACACAGAATTTTAACGAAAAAGGTATAGTAGTTATCACTCAAAAAGGGCTAGAGTTAAAGAAAGATGATTTAGAAAAAGGTTGGAAACTAGATGAGTCATATAACGAGAAGGACCTAGCTATAACAAAGAGTGAGACAGAAAAACGCTCTCTTTCAAATGAATTAGATGTATTGTCAAAGACTGTAGAAGAACTTCCAGTGTATGGAGAAAACTACCATTCCTATAGACTGCTGCCAACAACAGAATTGGATTATTCGGCAGATAATGTAAGTCTGACTTTAAGTTTTACCAAGGTCAGTGAGGTTATTAAGGGGGAGTTAGTAGCGGTAGTAGATGCGGAACATATCGCATATTTTAAAGCTGAACCGAGTGTCTTTAAGGAGTATTCTCAAGTTAATGAAAAGCCTTCATCTACTGAGGATGTCAATGTAGTAAGTCCTTCTCAAGACCCACCCGTCTCTGAAACAAAAGAAAATGTACCTGATAATCCAGAATCACAAGGAAGTTCAACAGTTCCAGAGTCAGAGCAAGCGGTGGATGCTTTGGTCGAACAACGAGGAGTTATCTGTATCAAATTAACAAAATCTAGTTCTGAACAAGAAGAGGGCATTGAGGATGCTGAAAATGAAGCTATCGAAGGTGCTACATTTGAGGTGCGTAATGTAGAAAGTGAAAATCTTGTTTATACTGGTCATACAGATAAAGATGGTCTCCTAACGATTTCAAATCTTCCGTTGGGAAACTATGCGATAATTCAAAAATCTACCATAGATGGTTATGAGATTTCTGCCACAAAAGAAGTAGTGGAGTTAACAGTAGCTCAATCAAGACAAAATGTCTCAATTAGCAACTTCCCTAAAAATCCTTTAGAAGGACTTATGCTGAACTCAATATTGGATTCATCTTTGATGCCGCGTTCAGCGAGAGTAGCACGTTCGCTACTTGATACTTCATTATTTGATAATCCTACTGTGACAGGAAATGCAAATGCCACTACAACGACCACCGTATTCGGGAATAAAACAACAACCATCACGCGTGAAGAGTCAAACATAAAATACATTTTTAAACCTATTACAATTTCAATTCCAGGTGTTTATCAAAGCTATTCACAAGATGGTGTCTTGAAGAAAAAAGAGGTAGTGGTTGACTCAAATACCAATACAACAAAAATCATTTGGGAATACACTACTACGGTAGGCGGTGTCAATAGCAATATCACCTCCATTAGAAATGCCTTCTCAACAACAACTGACTCTGGTTTGGGTGAACCTAAAATTACTTCTATCATGAAGGATGGAGTTGCAATAACGCCCAATATGACTTACTACGGAAATTTCGACAATTTTAAGTCAGCTACCGATAATTTACCAGTTGGAAACGGGACGTATGTCTATACGATTGAGACTCCTGTGGTGATTCCAAGTGATAACTATAGTTTGGATTATCGGTCGGAAGTAACTGTCGATGCTCCAAAGGGCAGCAAGCTTACCTATAATGGTACATCGGTTACCCTAACTCAGAAGGAAACACGTACCTTATCAACAGCAGATACTATTACGCTTCCAGCTAAAAATGATGGTGGTCCTCTAGGGGACTTAAAGGTAGATACGGTCAATACTTCCAATACCAATCGTACAATTGGTAAGTATAGTGATGATGACGATAAGGTCATCGAATGGACTAGTTCACAACTAAATGATACGTCGACAACCCAAAGGTTTACATTTGATGTTGCTCTAGATAGCTCACAAGCTGTCCATGAATATAAGGTTTATATATATGAACCAAGTAATGGAACCTATACTGAAACTAAAGCTGAAAAGGTCATTACGTCTGGGAACCAGATTACGGTTGACAATGTTCCAGCAGGTGCGGTCGCTTTGGTTAAGACAGTGACAAATGTGAAAGACGAAAAAGTTAATCACACCATTTCAGGAGCACAACTAGAAGCGCTGAAAGGTGATATAAAAATCCAGAAGAATTGGGAGGCTGATAGTGATAAGGTAGACGTGACCTTTACGGTTAATGGAGGAAGTTTAACTAATCGTAAGGAAACACTTAGCGCAAATAATACACAAATTACGATTGCTAATGTTGATAAGTTTTCTGGTATGAGAAGCACAGCAACTAAAAAGAGGATATATTATGATGTGACCGAAGCTGTTCCATCAGGTTATATTCTTTCTAGCGCACAGACTGACTGGGAAAATCTTTACTATGTCTTTACAAATAAAAAGGATAATACCACGACACCAGTATTCCCACCAGATACTTGCGGAAACTATGGGGTAAGCAGTATAGACCTTGTAAGCATCAATTATGTCATGTATAAATCAGGTTCTAAAATTTGGGGTGGTTTTGACGGTTCGATGAAAATGAACTTGAAAATACCTGCTTTTGCGCGTGCAGGAGATTCATTTACTTTAGAATTGCCACCAGAGTTAAAGTTAAGTCATGTTGCAAATCCTAATGTTGCATGGTCCACTGTGTCTGCAAATGGTAAGGTGATAGCAAAAGTTTATCACGAAAAAGATAATTTAATTCGCTTTGTACTGACCACAGAGGCTTATTCCGTACAAGAGTACAATGGTTGGTTTGAGATTGGAGTTCCAACCAGTAATGTGATTAAAATCAATAATAAAGCGACTACAGAACTATATAAAACAGGGGTGCTTCCAAACCTTCCCGAGTGGTATACAACGACTACTCGCAATCAGACATTGATTAATAAGAAACTGAGCTTCAAATCCACCTATAATGGAAGTGGAATGAATTGTGAAAAAACGATACAAGCAGATGGAAGATTAGATGCTACAAATAACGACAATCGTGAGGGAGGGCTATCTAAGTTTGGAGGAATAAATAAATATCAATATAGCCAGACTGTAGATACTTTTACTTGGGAATTAGTTTATAATGCAGGAGGAAATAATATAACTGGAGGTCTAGGTAATAGGAGAAAATTTTATGATTTTCTTCATCCAGGTTTAGAGTTGTTTCCAAATGGAAATGTAGCAAATAGTATTCCTCAATCTATCGAACTCTATGTAGCAGATGGTACCAAGGCTATGTCCTATTCTAAGGATAGCTTAGAAAAGCTCACTTATAAAGGAACATCAAATAATGGGAATATCCACCATTATTACCTACCAGGTACGGATATTGGAATATCTGTTCGAGTTTATTCTGAGAGAAATTCTTATCCGGCTTTTGATGGATTTGAAAGCACTCATACAATCGAATTTTATCAAGAAGGTTGGAAACTAGGTAATAAAGCAATTGTAGTCCGTCTAAAAGAACGGAAAAAGTTTCAGAAAAATGGTCTGTACTATAATGGTATGAGTGTACCATGGAATAGTCCAGTTATGGGTGGAGGAAGAACCACTAATATCTATCGTCGTGAGGGAGATACAGTATCACAAGGTGGTGCTTATCCTGTAGATTGGTATGGTTTTAAACTGAAAAAGGTTGGAATTAAAAATGGTCAGAAAATTCCACTTTCAGGTGCGATTTTCACATTATATAAAGGAAATGAACCATATCGAACCGCAGTTTCAGATGATAATGGAGATATTCAGTTTTCGGAGATAATTGGTGGTACCTACACCTTTAAAGAAACTAGTGCACCACCTGGCTATATCTTAGATCCGACAGAGCACACTATTGTCGTAACCAATAATCAAAATATTACCATTGATGGGAAAAAATACGATGTCAATAAGCCAACAGAGGTTGTTAATACTAAATCAACTACACTTCAAATCAATAAATTTGAATTTGGTGAAAGTAAGCCATTGAAAGGAGCTGTCTTTAGACTGCAAAGTAAAAATGGTGGAAATTATGATGTCACAATAGGAAAAGTTCTTCCTGCAAGTCAGTTTATTTTCTCTAACCTCGCAAAAGGCATTTATACTTTGACGGAGACAAAAGCTCCTGCGGGCTATAAAACGATTCCTCCTCTTGATATTGAGGTTTATGAGGAAAATGGAGAGTTAAAAGTACGTAAATTAACAGACACTTCCAATACACAGACGGGAGCGGTAGAAGCTGTCAACGGAAACTTTAGTATAAATGTTGTTGACGAGGACTTTAGTACTGAGTTCACCAAGGTAAATGAGCAAGGTCAGCCACTCGCAGATGCAGTGTTTGAGCTTCGTCAGATAACCCAAACAGGCTACAAACGAGTTCTAACAGGCTTAACTTCAAATAGTCAAGGCAAGCTCCGTGTGGACCACTTGCAAGGTGGTACAACCTATGAACTTTGGGAAACTAGTGCGCCAGCAGGTTATAGTAAGTTAACAACAGCTGCGGCACGATTTACGGTATCTGAGACTGGAACTATCAGTTTTGAATCTGGTACTAGTGAGCGTATTATTAACCGCCCTCCAACTTATAAAGTTAAAGTTCAGAAAATTGATGCACTGACTGGACAGAAAGTAACTGTGCAGACACGTATTGGTATTACGGATAGCCAAGGGAATGTAATTGATGGGCAAATTGCAAACTTTGACAATGGAGAGTTCAGCTTCCCTAAAAACTTTGCCCCAGGAACTTACTATATCAAAGAAGAAAAAACTCCATCGGGTTATATCGGCTTATCAGGTTTGGTACCATTCACTATTCGGGCAGATGGTATAGTAGAAGTGAATAGTGATTATCTTGAAGGTATTGATGTGACGACGAGCTCGCCAGATACGATTACGATAAAAGTCAAGAACTATCCACTCGGAAAATTCAAAGTTAGCAAGCGTGTTAAAGGGATTAGTGATTTGACCAACCTTATCACTGGACAAATGACTTTTACTTTGACAAAGAATGACGATCCGACCGTCACCATTGTCAAACAGCAAGCTGCAAACCAAGACTTTGTTTTTGAAAACCTCCAGCCTGGGGTCTATACTCTGACAGAAGCACAAGCCCCATCTGGCTATATCAAATCGACAGAAAACTACACGATTTATGTTAATAGGGATGGCAGCGTGCGTTTTTACTCTGACTCGGATACAAGTAGTCACATAGCACGTGGTTTGTATGTGATAAAATCTGCAGAGATTGCTATGGCCTCTACCTATGGCTCTAGTACAGAAGATAAGGCGCTGGACGGTGATTTGACAACCGGTGCCTTGTACCAACTCTCAAGTTCGACTTTGAATGAGGGACAATGGTGGGGAGTGAACTTAGGTTCGCCTCAGCGCGTAACGCAAATTCGCTTTGCTCAAGGTAAAAATACCACAAACGGTAGTGACCATGACAAAATGGATAGCTATGCCCTTGAGTATTCACCGGATGGTATCACCTATCAATCAATTGGTAATTTCACCGAGACCGACCTTACTCAGACTGTAGATATCTATGCTCAATACATTCGTGTACGGAATCTACAGACGGGAACAAATAGATGGTTGGGAATCCGAGAATTGCAGGTAAGTGTTCGAGATGCTACCCAAACGATTGAAGCAGGTGGAAGTGATGTTGCCGCTAATGTTATTAAAATCGGTAACATCGAAAATCCAGAGTTGAAAATTGAGAAAGTAGATGCGAATAACAAGCAAATCTCAAAACCTGTTACCTTTAAGCTCTATAAAGTTGACGATAGTACAACAGGGGCAACTGTATCAAGTACCTCTCTTGACGATACCAATCTCGTACAAACCTTGACATTTACAGGTCAAAGCAGTTTGACACGATTAACTGCGACAGCGCTTGGCAAATATGTTCTTGTAGAGACACAAGCACCAGAAGGTTATGACGGTTTGAGTGCACCGGTATTGTTGGAGTTATACGAAACAACGCAAGCTTATGCGGTAACGCAACAGAAAGCTGTGACACGTTTTAGAGTTTTAAGTCAAACTAATTCGGTTAGTGTAACAGATTTACCTGGTGTTAGTGGTGCTCTTGCAAATGCGATCAGCATTAAAGTGAAAAATAACGAGCGTAGGTACAATCTTAAAATCAAAAAACGTGATTATCACCATCCGACTCTTGGTTTAAATGCGCACTTTGAACTTGTTACAGAGGATGGTCGTCCAGTTGTAATTGCTGGTGTTAATATGAAGGGGGATACAAATAGCGCTGACAACAGTATCACCTTCTCGAACTTACCAGTTGGCGTCTATATTTTGAAAGAGACAGTTGTTCCTACGGGAGGCTATCGCCCTGTTAATCAATTACAAGATACCAAATTTGAAATCCGACCAGATGGTAGTTTACAAATTTTAGAGTCAGATCCGAATATGGTGACAGTTGATACGTCACAAGGTGCTACCCTTGAGATCACCATCAAGAACTTCAAGCAATTTAAGTTCAGACTCCAAAAAACAGATAGTCGTGACGAGAATCACCTTCTAAATGGTGCAACATTTAAAATTTACAGTGATCCAAACAATGATGGTGTTGAGGATACCGAAGTTGCTAGTGGTGTGACGAAAAATGGTCTCTTTGAAACATCTTTGAGTTTTGGTTACTACATTTTGGAAGAAACTGTTGCGCCAACGGGATATCAATTAAATCCTAAGAAATACCGATTCCAGATAAACCATGATGGAACGACCAAACTTCATAATGGAGATAATCAGGTTACCTTAGCTGAAAGGGTAGATGGTGATAATATTATTCTCTTTAACATGAAGAATACAAAACAAACAACCCACATCAAACTTGCTAAACGGTCCTATAGCGATCCTACGCAACGTCTTGTAGCAACGTTTGAACTAAGAGAAAGTGACAATCCTCAAGCAATCCCAGTTGTAAAAACAACGACAACAGCAGGGGATGAAGTCCTCTTTGACAATTTAGCAGTGGGGAAAACCTATATCTTGAGAGAAACAGTAGCCCCTGACGGTTATCAAAAGATTGAGAAAGAATTCCATATTAATATTGGCGCAGATGGAGCTATCTCTATCCAAGATGGAGAGGACCTCGTCGGTCTAGACAATATGGACAATCACCTGATTATCGTGAAAAACCTCCGCAAAGGAGAATATCCGAAAACAGGTGGTATGGGTATCATTCCATATATTGCATTAGGGGGGGTGATGATGTTCATTGCTTTTGCCGTTGAGCAACGTCGGAAATATACTAGATAGTTCCTAATGTAAACAAAATAAGAAATAAAAAATAGGAGTATACAATGAAAAAATTGACGAAATTATTTTCAGTGTTTACTGTGTTCCTAATGGTGCTCGGTTCACTGATAAATATTAAACACTTAGTCCATGCCGAAGATACGCAACCACAACAAACGAAGGTTGTGGTGCATAAGGTCTTGATGAGCAAGGAAGATTTTGAAAAATTTGACCACCAGACAGCACAAGCTATCCAGAAGTATGATGGTACAGAAATTCAAACAGGTAAGTTTACACAGTATTTTGGTCAATCTGCTACAGAAATTGCAGGTGTCAACTTTAAGGTTTGGAAGAAAGTTGACAATCCAGCATCTGGCACAAAAACCGGTACTGAATTAGGTATCACTGGTGAGGGTGCTACAGAGCACTATCAAAAAATGGCCAATGACTATGGTACTAAAGGTGTCAACACAGATGCTGGCAGTGCAGGTGCTTCATTTACTCTTGAAAATGGTACTTACATTTTTGTAGAAGATAAGGAAGCATCACCATACTACAATAAAAACGGTGACGCTACTGGTAGCGAACTAACTGAAGCTAAGGCAGTTCCTTTCCGTCTTGTTCTACCAGTTACACACCCGGAGGGAAGTGGTTACTTTAATAATACAGATAAACCACTTCACGTTTATCCAAAAAACACAGAAGATAAACCGACTGTAACAAAAACTTTTGGTGACAATACAACTGACACAAAAAATGTCACTATCGGTGATGAGATAGAGTATAAAATTACAACTAAAATTCCAAAAGGTTCTAGCTACAAGACAATTGTTTGGGAAGATTTGATGGTTGAGGGATTGGACTTTAAACTACAATCATTGTCTGTTGTTTCCAAAGAAGTCCCTAACTTAGCCAAAGATACTCACTATACAGTAGCCGAAGATAAACGTGGCTTCATGGTGAAAATGAAAGAGGAAGGTCTAGCAGCTATTGAAGCTGTAGCTAAAGAGAAGGATGTTAATATCACCTTGAACTACAAAGGTATCCTCAACGATTCAGCAAAAGTGGATACTGAAATCCCTAACCAAGTGAAATTCCACTATGGTAATCGCCCACGTACTTTAACTGAACCAAAACCTGTAACGCCGAAAGAAGAAGGTGGTAAAGTAAAAATCCGAGTTAACAAGATTTGGACAAAAGAACAAGATAAAAAATCGGTAAAATTCAAGGTATATGAAAAAAATACAGGTGTACTTGCTGGCGAATTTACGTTAGAACCTAGCGAAACTACTAAAGAATTTAGTGACAATCTTAAAGCAGGTGTTGAGTATATTGTAGTGGAAGATACGACTTCTGGAACTATTCCATCTTATGCTAGTGAAGGTGGAGAAAAAGCTCACATTGTTACAGTAACCAACAACCCGTCAGACAACCCACCACCAATTGTACCAGAACAACCAAAAGTTATCACTTACGGTAAACGCTTTATCAAGACTAATGATAAGGAATCAGATGCAGCTGACATTGAAAAACTCACAGGTGCAGAGTTTGTAGTGAAGAATGGTGAAGGACGCTATTTAGCATTGAAAGCGTCCGATACAAAAGATCAAGAAGTAACAGAATACAATCGAGCAGAACAAGCCTACCTAATAGCGTTGAAGAATGGAAATGCTGAAAAAGAGAAAGCAGCGCGTGACGCAGCCTATGAAGCGTTGAGTATGCAGTGGGAGTGGGTAACAGAAAAAACTAAAGCCTTTACATTCATTTCATCTAAAGATGGTAAATTTGAAGTCAAAGGTTTAAAACAAGGTACCTATACACTAGAAGAAACCAAAGCTCCAGAAGGCTATGCTTTATTGAGTACAGGCATTGAATTCCAAGTTCAAAGAGGTAGCTGGAATGATGACAGAGTTAAATTGTCAATTGATGGACATACTCAAATCAAAAACAAAAAAGTAACCATTCCACAAACGGGTGGTATCGGTACACTTGTCTTCACAGTTGTAGGTTTGAGTGCGATGGTATTCGCTTATGTTGCTATGAAGAAACGCCAAGCAGAAGATGCTTAACCAAATGAAGAAAAGGAGGGTAATATGAGGATTATAAAACAGCTAGTTTGTTGCATGATGGCACTGGTCTGTTCGTTGTCTCTGCCCTCTTTCTCGGCTCAAGCAGAGGATACCTTTGGAGTTCAGGTTCATATTCCTCTCCCTCAAGGAGTGGACCCCAGTCAAGTATCAACGGGTTTGGAGGCTTGGTTTATCGCTACAGAAGAGCCAGTCTCTGCTGAGCAGTTGGCAGATACCTTGTATCAAAAAAGCCGTTCGGACTTGAACCAAGCCTATGGAGAACCCATTGCCTCTAAGGCCATTACATCAGAAGGTCAAACTACCTTTCGAGGATTGACTAAGGGCTGGTATTACGTTCGACAAGCAGGAACTCCTACGAGTCTTGAGGTTATCCCATTCTTGATGAATGTAGGTAGAGGTGTTACAAAGATTGAGGCTAAGGTCAGGAGACCTAGCGAAGAAAAGGGGAGTAAGCCGTTTTTAAAGGTATCAACAAGTACAGCCCCTTTATCTGGGGCAGAGTTTGCGGTTCTTGAGGAAGTAGGCGGAGAATTGAAGGAAGTGATAGTTGACGGCAATTCTTATCACGTCACTTCAAGTTCGAATGGTCAGTTTGTGGTAGGTCCTCTTCCTTATGGTACTTACTACTTAAAAGAGGTCAAGGCCCCTACTGGCTACATTTTATCTCAAGATACGATTCCTTTTGAAATAACCTCGGATTCACATGTGTCCGAGATCATTAAGATTAAGAATAAACCTGTTACACCTCCTGGAATTGAAATTCCATATACAGGAAATGTGGTGGTGATTGCAGTTTTATCTACCGGTATTTTGCTCTTCTTGCTAGGTTATCGCTTGGTAACTTATACTAAGCGATAACGTTTGACAGACTAGAATAGAGGGAAAATCCCATTGTCAGGTTGAATCTGGGGCAATGGGATTTTTCGTTTTAAAGTTGGATTATGGTATAATAAAAGCAGAATGTAGGGGATTTTATACTCTTCAAAAATCAAAATTATCCGTTGTCAACTAGCCTTGATGAACTCCAGTTCTGTCTTCGGCTTTGTTTCTCAGGCTACTTTTGGTTTTCATTGAGTATTAGCTTTGCAATGCAGTAGAAAGACAATGGAAGAATAATAAAGTTCGGATTATGATACAGAAAAAATCGGGAAAAACTACAAAGAAAAAAAAGAAAAGTAATATCCCCTTTTACTTGGTATTTTTGATTGGATTTGGGATTTTACTTTATCCTCATGTTTCTAATTTTTATTATCGATATGAGTCGGATCAGCTGACTAATTCTTTCGACCAAGAAAAAAAGACCTTAGCTTCTGAGGAGGTTAAGGAACGAATGGATTTAGCTCAAGCTTTTAATGAGAGTCTGAATAATGTGGTTTCGGAGGATCCGTATACCAAATCACGACATGAAGCTGGACGGGTAGAGTATGCACGGATGCTGGAATTGCATGAAAAGATAGGTTATGTTGAAATTCCAAAAATTGAGGTCAAGCTTCCTGTTTATGCAGGAACTTCTGAGACCGTTCTTCAAAAAGGTGTAGGGCATTTGGAAGGAACATCCTTACCGATTGGGGGGAGCGATACCCATACTGTCTTAACGGCTCATACAGGTTTACCCAAAGCTCGGTTATTCACAGACTTAACGAAGGTAAAAATCGGTGATACTTTCTACATTCACAATATCGTAGAAACATTAGCGTATGAAGTAGATCAAATAGTGGTTGCTGAACCAACTCAATTTGAGGAATTGCTGGTCAAGCCTGGGCAGGACTATGCAACCTTGCTAACCTGTACGCCTTACATGGTGAATACGCACCGTTTATTGGTACGCGGCCATCGTATTCCTTATGTTGCAGAAGAGCATCTTAAAGCGTCTGAAAATGCAGAGAAGCGTATTCTTATTCGTTATCTTCTTTATGCGCTCGGAATGTTTGTCGGTATTTTACTGATTTTCTTATTAACAAAAAGGCGGAAAAATAAAAAGAAAGTGACGAGTAATGATGAAACGTTCACAACTTAGAAAGGGAATGTCTAAACAGTCCATACTCTTGAAGCTTTTATTTCTCTTTGGTTTAGTAGTGACGCTGTATCCGTGGATTTCTCAATATTATTATCGTTATGACTCTGATTATAAAATCCAATCATTTTATGAACAAGCACAACAGTTACCGAGTGAAGAAGTTCTGAAAAGGTTGGAGCATGCTAGGGCCTACAACCAGACCTTGGAACCTCACAAATTGCAAGATCCTTACACAGAAGAAGAGAAGGCTGGGGTAGTGGAATACGCTCGTATGCTTGAGGTGAAGGAGAAAATTGGTTTTGTAGAAATTCCGAAAATCAACGAGCGAATTCCTATATATGCTGGTACAACTGAGGAAGTATTACAAAAAGGAGCGGGGCATTTGGAAGGTTCCTCCTTGCCAGTTGGTGGAGAAAGTACTCATACTGTGATTACGGCGCATCGTGGTCTTCCTAATGCTTCGCTATTTACCAATCTCGATCATTTAAAAGTCGGGGATCAATTCTACATTCATAATATAGCTGAGGTCTTGGCTTATGAGGTGGACCAGATTTTAGTTGTTGAACCGAATAATTTTGATCCTGTTATAGTTCAAAACGGAAAAGACTATGCAACCTTGCTAACCTGTACTCCTTATATGATTAACAGCCATCGTTTGTTGGTACGTGGACATCGCGTTCCTTATGAGCCGAAAGTTGCCATCAAGCAAAAACCGGCATTCTTTTTGGATATGCTAACGCTATCCTACTTGGTAGCCCTATTAATCATAGTAGTGATTGTTATTATCCTCTATCTTCTCCGTAGGAAGAAGTATCAGAAGGTGGAAAGGAAATGATGAAAAGAATAGGATATATTTTCATGTTGGTTGGTTTGTTGCTTCCTTTAGTGTTACTGACAAATATGTCAGTGCAGGAGTTTCAAGTTTTCCAACAGTATCAGTCTTATCGTAGGAATTCTAAATTCTTTTCGACAGAGCAACTCGAAGAAATTAAGGCTTATGGGGAACAGGTTAGTGGTGGTGACTTACCCACAGTTGATCCCTTTGCAGAGAAAAATGATTCAAATAGTACCGATGTGTTATTTTCTGAATTAATGGATGAGGCAATTGGTTATTTGAGTATTCCAAAAATTGAAATTCGACAACCTATTTATGTTGGGGCGACCAGTGAACATTTAAATGATGGAGTTGCTTCTGTTATAGGAACAGCTTTACCTATAGGTGGAATAGGTCGACGAAGTGTCATTGCCGGTCACCGTAGTTGGTACAATGATCTCAGATTTTTCCGACTGTCAGAGTTGAGAGAAGGCGATAAGATTTTTATTGAGGTTGGCGGGAGGACGCTGACGTATTTGGTAAAAAATACAGAAGTGATAAAAGCAACAGATTGGCAAAAGTTATTACCTGTTGAGGGTCAGGATATGGTAACCTTGTTGACATGTGATCCACTAGTTCCTCCTTTTGATTATCGCTTGTTAGTCAACGCTTATCGCGAATCAGATGTAATAGAGGAAGCTGATGAAGTGAGCCAGACCAGTCAACTTGAAATAAAGCAGTTTCAGCAATATTCATTCAGTCTTGTATTTTACCTAACGATATTTGGTTGGGTCTTGTTGCTTTATATCCTTTACCGTTTTATTAGAATCTGTATTTGGTAGGATGAAGGGCGTTTTTGGTGTACACAGAGGTCAAAAGAGGGTTGAAACAAAGATAGGTTTCCTCCTAGTGAGCATGAATTTATACTCTTCGAAAATCAAAAGCAGACGTTGTTAACTTGATTTGATGAACTTCAGTTCTATCTGCATCTGCGTCGCCTAGTCTGATTTTGATTTTCATTGAGTATTAACGAAAATTGGTTAAGAAATTAGTCCAAAATAATGGGAATAAAAGAAAAACACAGACAGCTTAGCTGGATTTCATCAAAATCAGCTTGAGTCTATCTGTGTTTTTTTATTGAGTGCAAAAGGGTATTGGTATAGTGACAAGTCGTACGAACGCCTCTTTATACTCTTCGAAAATCAAAATTATCCGTTGTCAAGAGCCTTGATGAGTGAAAAGCTCCAGTGGAGGTTTGTTTTCAGCCTGTTACCTTGAAATAAGATAGTAACAGAGTTCTATCTTCGACTTCGTTTCCTAGGCTGCTTTTGATTTTCATTGAGTATTAAGAGGTTCGTGACGAGTTAAAAGCAATGAGGCTTGAACAAGGGCTAGTTTTTGCTCAGTCTCGTCTATTTTAATGTTCTTTTTTCTTAGTCCATGCGCCGACAAAACCAATCAAAGTGAGGCCAAGCAGACTAAGCATAGAAGTAGCTTCTCCTGTTGCAGGGAGTGTCTTGGTGCTCGTTTGTGAATGTGGACTTGCCAATTTATGTTGTGGAGCAGGAGCTGGTGGATTTACCGCTGGAAGAGTAATTCGTTGACCAGATTCGAGTACAATATCTTGACCTGTGTTACCTTGATCTGATTGCTGTTCATCTGGAGTCACTACTTTAGGTTCAGTATAGACGAATTTGAACTCACCGAACCCTTCGCTGGAAGTTGAAGCCTGTAGGTAGACAATACCTTCTTGGTCAGCAACTAGAGCTTTCGCACGATCTGCTGTCAAGAAGCGGAGGTCGAGTCCCTTGATACTATCTGTAAAGGTCCAGTTATTGTCTGCTGTAGGATTGATAACTTTCTCAGCGATAATATAATTGATGATGGCTTGGCGGTTTTCCAGGTTCAATAAGCGGTTGATGGAAGCTTCGCGAACCCCAGGGAAAGTACCGTTTGCACGGTAGTTGTTGGTCACAACGATGAATTCTTGATCAGCTGTCACATCTTGCCCATTGTATTGCAGATTCCGAACTCTGCTGGCAGTTTCGTTGACTACCTTACCATCACGATCGTATTTATTTGGTTGCGTAATATCGTACTGATAGGTTACTCCATCAATAACGTCAAAATTGTAAGTGCGGAAATCTGTGTTGACTAGATTTTGTGGCTCTGTTGAGCTTGGATCAACTTGGTTGAATTGCCCTGCGGACATTTCCAACCATTCTTTGAGTTGGGCACCGTTGACTTTCAAGATGGCTACAACGTTGTCGTAGAGGTAAAGGTCTGCTACGTTCTTGATGGCGATTGGGCCAGCAGGAATGTCTGTATAGGCTGAAGCGTCGCCTCGAGTACCAGCCTTAAATGGTGCAGCCGCAGATAGGATTGGTAGATTAGCTTCTGGAGTACCCGCCAACTGTTGTTTTGCATACCAAATCTGTGCATTGTTAACAATCTGTACAGAAGGATCATCTTGAACAAGGGCAAAGAAGCTGTTGATTGGAGCAGTTGTTTCACCGACTTGTTGGCGCACATAGTTGATGGTTTCGTTATGGGCTTCTTTAGCAAGGTCGATGATGCGACCATCTGCTACAGATGATTTTGTATCGATTTTACGAATAGCCGCTTTGCTAGAAGTAGCTGTCCATTTGCCATCTTTAAAGACTAGATTAAGGTCAATCACACCGAGGTGATCACCGTATTTTCCAGCCATGGTGACAGGAGTGCCGTTGATTTTACCATTTGTATCATCCACGCCAGAGTATTTAGCGTAGAAGCTTGGTTTTTCGGCAGTTCCTGGGAATTCTGCGTGGGAGTGACCTGTGATAACCGCATCAACTCCTTTTAGGCTGGCGATTTGGTAACCGACATTTTCCTCGCCGACTTCATATTGGTCATCGCCGATACCTGAGTGGGAAAGGACCAGAACGATGTCTGCGCCATTTTCTCGCATGGTTGGGATAATATCGCGAACGGCTTCAACTGCATCACGGACAATCACTTTTCCTTCTAGATAAGCTTTGTCCCAGTTGAGAATTTGAGGGGGAACAATCCCTGTAACACCGACATTTAGTGTAACCTTTTTACCCTCGGTGTCTGTGAACGTCTTTTTCACAATGGTATAAGGGGTGTAGAGAAAGTCTTTCGTAGTCGGATCGAGGACATTGGCATTGACTAGAGGCATGTTGGCTGTACGAATTACTTTTTCGAGGTAGGCAAGGCCGTAGTTAAATTCGTGGTTGCCAAGTGTGCCGACATCAAATCCCAGCGTCTCTAAGGCGGCGTACATAGGATGTTGTTCGCCTTCTTCAATAGGATCAACGATAGACTTGTAATTTCCAAGAGGAGTACCTTGAATGGTGTCTCCATTATCTACCAATACAACATTTGGATTTTCTTTTTTTGCCTCTTCGATAAGAACAGCTGTTTTTGCCAGACCCAGCGTTTCCACTGGTTTATCTTGGTAATAGTCATAGTTGACCAAGTTCGTATGGAGGTCAGTTGTTGCGAGAATGCGAACATCAACAGTTTGTCCTTCAACAGGCTGGCTAGTTTCAGTTGCAGCAGGAGTGACCGTGCGTGCTTCTGAAGCAGTTGTGTCAGTTGTCTCGCTCGTAGGATCACTAGTTTCAGCTGTCTCGGAAGAGCTTGGATTTTCAGCTTCGGTAGTGGCTGGAGCAGGAGATTCTGTACTATCAGTTTTCTCTGTGGTGTCAGTTTCAACTGGTACAGCCTGACTTGCTTCTGTTGAAGAAGCTGGAGTTGTATTGAGAATCTCTTCGGCTTGAGCTAATTTTGGATTGCTTGCAGCCAAGAGAGCTAGTGTGAGTGCTACGGCACACTTACTGAAACGAAAATTCATAAGAATCCTCCATTTTCTTTTTGTAATAATCTTCTACAATCATTATACAGCTAAGAAATATAAAATTCAAGACTAATTCTGAACGTTTGATTGAAAAATAAGTGAAAATAGTAAGAAAAACAATAAAAAAAGGAACGTTCGTTGAATCTGAGTCTGGGTTAGATTGTTTGTAATTAGTAGTCTTATGTTAGATTCCTTTTTCTTTTTTCGTGAAAATGGTAGAATAGTAGGAAATATAAGAGGAAGAGTAGAGATATGAAAGAAATTAACTACACTGGGGAGGAAGTGGTTGCTTTGACAGCCACCTATTTACCGGAAGAAGATGTTATATTTGTCAAGAAAGCTTTAGATTTTGCGACAGAGGCACACAAGTCCCAATTTCGTAAATCGGGCGAGCCCTATATTGTACACCCGATCCAGGTAGCAGGTATTTTAGCAGGACTCAAGCTGGATGCTGTGACGGTTGCCTGTGGTTTCTTACATGATGTGGTTGAAGATACGGATGTAACCTTGGATGATATGGAGGCTGAATTTGGTCCAGAGGTTCGCCATATTGTCGGCGGTGTTACCAAACTGGGTAAGGTTGAGTATAAGTCTCATGAGGAGCAGTTGGCTGAAAACCACCGAAATATGCTGATTGCTATGTCTCAAGATATGCGGGTAATTCTGGTCAAATTAGCCGACCGTTTGCACAACATGCGGACTCTTAAGCACTTGCGCAAGGACAAGCAGGAACGTATTTCACGTGAAACAATGGAAATCTATGCACCGCTTGCCCACCGTCTAGGTATTTCTTCAATCAAGTGGGAATTGGAAGACATGTCTTTCCGCTATCTCAATGAGATTGAATTCTACAAGATTACGCGCATGATGAATGAGAAGCGCCGTGAACGGGAAGAGTTGGTCAATGAAGTTGTTGATAAGCTAAGAGAGTATACCGAGGAGCGCCATCTACATGGTCAGATTTACGGTAGACCCAAGCACATTTACTCTATCTATCGCAAAATGCACGATAAGAAAAAGCGGTTTGATCAACTCTATGACTTGATTGCCATTCGTTGTATCATGGATACTCCAAGCGATGTCTATGCTATGTTAGGGTATATTCATGAATTGTGGAAACCTATGCCAGGTCGCTTCAAGGACTACATTGCCAACCAAAAAGCTAACGGCTACCAGTCTATTCATACCACGGTTTACGGACCGAGAGGTCCAATCGAGTTCCAAATTCGGACCATGGAAATGCACCAGGTGGCGGAATACGGGGTGGCAGCTCACTGGGCCTACAAGCGTGGTGGCAAGGCAACTGCTAGTGAAAAAGAGTTGCGCTGGATTAACAACCTGATTGAACTCCAAGAAGGGGCTGGGGATGCGCAAACCTTTGTAAATTCTGTCAAGGACGATATTTTTACAGAACGTATTTACGTTTTCACGCCAGATGGTGCTGTGCGTGAGTTGCCTAAGGACTCCGTACCGATTGACTTTGCCTATGAAATTCATACCAAGGTCGGCGAGCGGGCGACAGGTGCCAAGGTCAACGGCCGTATGGTGCCTCTGACGACCAAGCTTAAGACAGGCGATCAGGTGGAAATCATCACCTCTGCCAACTCTTTCGGTCCAAGTCGTGACTGGGTCAACCTGGTTAAAACCCACAAGGCTCGCAATAAAATTAAGCAGTTCTTCAAGAACCAGGACAAGGAATTGTCTGTTTCAAAAGGGCGTGAGATGCTTCAGAACCTACTCCAAGAAAATGGCTACGTTCCCAACCAATACCTGGACCGTCGCCATATGGATGAGGTCCTGCAAAAGACCAGCTATAAGACCGACGAATCCCTTTTTGCGGCAGTTGGTTTTGGAGAAGTTTCTGCCATATCAATCTTTAACCGTCTGACAGAAAAAGAGCGTCGCGAAGCTGAGCGGGCTAAGGCCAAAGCTGTCGCAGATGAATTGGTCAACGGTGGCGAAGTCAAACACGACAACAAAGATAGTCTGAAAATCCGTCACGAAGGTGGCGTGGTCATTGAAGGGGCGTCAGGCTTGCTGATACGGATTGCCAAATGTTGTAATCCAGTACCTGGCGACGAAATTGTCGGCTACATCACCAAGGGGCGTGGGGTGGCTGTTCACCGTGTGGACTGTATGAACCTCAAGAGTCAGGAAAACTATGATGTCCGCCTGATTGATGTGGACTGGGAGGATGAGAATTCGACCAAGGAATACATGGCAAACATTGACATCTACGGTCTCAACCGCTCAGGTCTTCTCAACGATGTCCTCAAGGTTTTGACCAATGCCAGCAAGAACATTTCTTCGGTCAATGCCCAGCCAACCAAGGATATGAAATTTGCAACCATCCATGTTTCCTTTGGTATTTCTAACCTAGCAACCTTGACCAGTCTGGTGGATAAGATCAAGTCTGTGCCAGAAGTTTACTCAGTGAAAAGGACCAACGGATAAGATGAAAATTGTATTACAACGTGTATCACAGGCCAGTGTGACCATCGACGGAAGTATCCATGGGCAAATTGAACAGGGACTTTTGCTCCTAGTCGGTGTGGGACCAGATGACAGCCAGGAAGACCTGGACTATGCTGTTCGAAAAATCGTCAATATGCGGATTTTTTCAGATGAGGCAGGCAAGATGAACAAGTCCGTTCAAGATGTGGCGGGCAAGATTTTATCTATTTCCCAATTTACCCTTTTTGCGGACACAAAAAAAGGCAATCGCCCTGCCTTTACAGGAGCAGCAGCTCCTGCCCTAGCCAGCCAACTCTATGATGCTTTTAACAAAGCCCTGTCAGCCTTTGTGCCTGTTGAAGTGGGCGTTTTTGGGGCGGATATGGCGGTCAGTCTGGTCAATGATGGGCCGGTGACCATTGTTTTGGATACGAAAAATAAGTAAAACTTCTGGCAATGGTGTGTACTCTATTTGTGTATTTTGATATACTAATATTGAAAAAATAGGTATGGAGGATGCTATGAAAAAATTGCTCAAAAATCATTTCTTTTATTTGACGACTGCGTTTCTTTTGATTTTAGTGATTTACTTTAGTGGAATAGATAAACGTTGGATTATTTTGGCAAGTTTTCTTTATTTCATTCCATCGCAGATTTTATACCGTCGTCGCCTAAAAGAGCGATTACAAGAAAACCAGCCAGAGTAGGCTGGTTTTTTCGACAGTATTGGTTATTTGAAAACAACGTGCTATAATAATATTGTCAAAAAGTGGTAGTTTATGCTTTGAAGTTAGGATGAGGTGAGCAGAAATATGAAAAAATTTTTTCAAGACCTTAATCAAGAGTATCTGGAAACCAGAAGTTCAGTTGGGGAAGATTGGCTGGAGTGGATTATCCAGAGATGGGGTATGCGGTGGGGGTTGGTAGGGATTCTCATGTTTGTCTTGCAGCCTTTAACCTATAACCCTCATTTTCTATTGGGCTGTTTTTATATAGGTTTCCTACTTTGGTTGGTGTATGTATGTGGGCAACTATTTTTGCAGCCAGATCTATTTTCCGTAATTTGAAAAAGAGGTAACTATTTATTTTAGAAGAAAAAATCGCTCAGCTTGTTTAGGCTGGGCGATTGCTTTTTTCGATGAATAATTGTTGAGCGATGGCTGTTGGGACGGCGAGCTCTTTGTCCTTGTACTGGATGGTGATGGTCTGGGCAAACTGGTCGAAGGCTGTGACGGTTAGTAAGTCGCCGACAGCTAATTCATGTTGTTCCAAGTACTGAAGGAGTTGATAGAAGTCATGGATACGGACAAGTTGGTAGTTCCCTGTCTCAGTTAGCTGTGACAGCCGTGTCTGGTAGCGTTCGATGAGCGGTTGTCCTGCTTGAGGAATGCTTCCCCCGTGAGGACAAGTTTGAGGCTGTTCCAGTAGCAGGTCTAGGCGATTGATAAAGTGATCTGAAACGGTGTGTTCTAAAATCTCAGCCTCTTCATGTACTTCTTCTGGAGAGTAGCCAAGTTGCTCAACTAAGAATACCTCAATCAAGCGGTGTTTGCGATAGAGGCTGGCTACCATTTCAAGGGCAGTTTGGCTGAGGAGATAACCTGCCTTGGCATCCTTAGAAATGAGCTCTTCGGCTACCATTTTTTTGAGCATTTCGGAAACGGCTGGTGCGGAGAAGGCCATCTTCTCTGCGATGAGTTTATTGGTAATTTTTTGGTCTAATTGACCCAGTTCATAAATACATTTTAGGTAATCTTCTTTGTTTGGTGTCATGAGAACTCGCTTTCTTCTGAAACTATTATATCAAAAAATTTAAAAATCAGTTGACAAAATGATTTTTTTAGATTAATCTAATTATATAGTTAGGTATGCTTAATAAAAATAAAAGGAGAACCTATATGAAGAAAATATTGTTCAGTTTTGCTCTGCTATTGTCCCTAATAGGATTAGGAGCTTGTCGTCCATCGCAAACCACAGAAGGCTCTAGTAAGCCAAGAGTGGCTGTGACTACTTCCTTTCTCAATGACATGGTCTATCAGTTGGCGGGTGATGAGGTGGAACGTGATTTGCTGATTCCAGCAGGAGAAGACCCTCATTTGTACGTAGCCAAATCTAGTGATTTATCAAAATTACAAAAGGCTGACCTTGTTCTCTATCACGGTTTGCACTTTGAAGGTAAAATGGTTGAAGCTTTGGAGAAGACCGGAGTAGCTGTTTCTAAAAACTTTAATGCAAAAGACTTGAATACGATGGATGAGGATGGAGAAGAGATTGTCGATCCGCACTTCTGGTTTTCAATTCCCTTGTACAAGTCAGCTGTAGCTGTAGCTTCAGAGGAACTACAAAAACTCTTACCTGCTAAAGCTGAGATGATTCAGAAAAATGCAGAAAAATACCAAGCGCAGCTAGATGATTTGCATGCCTGGGTAGAAAAAGAATTAAGTGTGATTCCAAAAGAAAGTCGCTATTTGGTAACACCACATGATGCCTTTAATTACTTTGCTGCTAGTTATGACTTCACTCTCTATGCTCCTCAAGGCGTGAGCACCGACTCAGAAGTGGCTAACAGTGATATGATTGAGACAGTTAACCTAATCATTGACCATAATATCAAGGCTATCTTTACAGAGTCTACAACCAATCCAGAACGCATGAAGAAATTGCAAGAGGCAGTAAAAGCCAAAGGTGGTCAGGTTGAAGTTGTTACTGGCGAAGGTAAGGAGTTGTTCTCAGATTCCTTGGCACCAGAAGGCGAGGAAGGGGATACCTTTATCGACATGTACAAACATAATGTTAAACTGATGGTTAAATATCTGAAATAGTACAGGTCGAACGGACTTGCTATTCAATGAAGACTAGAGATATTACCGAAGATAGAGTTGATAGGTACCAATATGAGGGATAATCAATTGTTTCGAGCACAAACGGTATAGGACTCTTTCTATTGGAGGTGGTAACGCTTGGGGGAGGATAGGCGTTAGTAGCAAATCACACCAGTTATTGAGGTCCTTGACTAGAAATACCGCTTGTAGACCTCGATGATCTTGGTTCACAGCGGGACTTTATATATCAGTAGTCTGTGCGTGAATAGGGATTTCAAATGAGTAGTAAAAAGGACTCGGTCTAGGTCGAGTTCTTTCCGTTTTTGGACCATTTTTAACAGATTTATAAACATACGATTGAAGGAAGCATTGGTGCTCTACGAAAATCAAATTCATGTACTGATGTGTTGAAATAAGCGATGTATAGGGTTTGCCAGCAATTTGTTGGTACGGTATCTTAATCTTATCGACTTTCTCAGCTTGGTAGGTTAGTCTGGTTTTGATTTTCATTGAGTATGAATGAGGCATATCGTTTTTAAAAATAGGAGGAAATATGTCAGCAATCATTGAATTAAAAGATGTCAATTTAGCATATACAGCCAGCCAGACCATGGCTTTAGAAGATGTCAATTTGGTGATTCCCAGAGGGAGTCGGACGGCTATTGTTGGACCAAATGGTGCCGGAAAGTCCAGTCTATTCAAGGTCATTTTGGGGTTGGAAAAACCTGACACAGGACAGGTTCGCTTGCTTGGTCAGGAGGCAGGTCTAGAGAGGTTGATTGCTCAAAAAGTAGCCTATATTCCCCAGTCCAGTCAAGTGAACTGGCAATTTCCTGCAACAGTTTTTGAAATTGTTCTGATGGGACGCTTCGCTCATAGTAAGGGGATGTTTAGAAGACCGACTAAAGCTGATAGACAGGTTGTTGAGCAGGCTCTAGAACGGTTAAAAATTGCGGATTTACGCCATCGTCAGATTGATCAGCTTTCAGGTGGGCAGCGTCAGCGGGTATTTTTAGCGAGAGCCCTGGCACAGGAAGCAGAATTGTATCTTATGGATGAGCCTCTAGCAGGGATTGATCAGGCAACAGAAATCATGATTATGGATATGCTCAAGGAGTTCCAATGTGAAGGGAAAACTTCCATTGTCATTCATCATGACTTAACGACGCTGGATGCCTACTTTGATCACCTTGTCTGGCTTCATAAGCATGTGATTGACTCTGGTCCGATGGATGAGACTTTGACAAGTGAGAACTATCAGGCGACCTACGGCATAGGAAATGGGTTGTTTCTAGGAAATGCCAAAGGAGGCAGTCATGTTTGAGGTTTTCAAAGAGTATTCTTTCTGGACAGTTGCTTTAGGGACCGTCAGCCTAGCTGTAGCAGCCAGCACTATCGGAAGTATATCTGTTCTTACTAAACAGAGTTTGCTTGGGGATGCTCTTGGGCATGCTTCTTATCCTGGAGTGATTGTCTCTTTCATGATTTTTCAGTCGCGACATCCTCTCTACTTGCTGTTAGGAGCAGTGTTGTCAGGCTACCTTTCTTATGTACTTGTCCATTGGTTGCGTCGAAAAGGTGGTCACAGCCTAGTCAATGCCCTTTCATTGGTGTCTGCGTCTTTCTTTGGTTTGGGAATGGTCTTGAAAAATGCTATTCAGGGAAATGAAGCCTTTGCAGGGGCTTCCCAAGCTGGATTGCAAACCTATCTATTTGGACAGGCAGCCTTTATTCAGCTGGATGATGTGATACTCATCGGAATTATTTCTCTATTGGCTTTGGTATTGTTTGCTTTCTTTTATCAAGACTATAAGCTGTATCTGTTTGATCAAACTTTTGCAAGGGTTATTGGTGTTCGTGTAAAGTACTTACAGCAGTTGACGATGTTTTTGATGATTTGCCTAATTGCAGTAGGATTAAAGTTAGTCGGAGCTATTTTGATGAGTAGTTTTTTGATTGCACCAGCTGTCTTTGGCTTGATGCTGGGAAAATCGTATCATAAGAGTCTGTTACTGGCAGGAATCGTTGCAATTGGGTCGGCTTTCGTAGGGACCTGGATTAGCTCCAGTGTATCTGGTTTGTCGACCGGACCGACTATTATCGTCTGTCTGACAGGTCTGACCTTGACTGCATTTGTGTATGTTACCTATGTCAGAAAGGAGAATGGTCGTGTTTGAAGTATTACTCATTTTGATGGTTATTGCTAGTTCTTGTGGCTTGCTCGGCTCGATACTGGTTGTAAAAAATCAATCGATGTTGGCAGATGCGCTATCGCATTCTGTCTTGCTTGGGATTGTTCTGGGATTTTTTATTAGTCATAGTTTGGATTCGCCATTGCTAATAGTTGGTGCTAGTCTGTTTGGGTTATTATCGGTTCTTGCCATTGACCGTCTGCATAGTCGAAAGATAGCGCATGATGCCGCAACAGGTCTAGTTTTTTCTTTCTTTTTTGCGGTGGCGGTTTTGCTTATTTCTCTTTTTGCTCGCAATGTTCACTTGGATGTGGATCTGGTTTTGCAGGGGGAAGTACTTTTTGCTCCGCTCCATCGTATGGATGTTCTAGCCTGGTCACTCCCTGTTAGTCTGGTCAAGTCGAGTTTGGCTTGGTTGGTTATTGTTCTATTTTTTGCTTGGGCTTACCATCGTTTACAAGTGTATCTATTTGATAGCAACCATGCTCGTCTGTCTGGCTTACGAACAAGGATTTTAGAAATGGTTATTTTGATTCTAGTTTCCTTAACCACTGTTCTGGCCTTTGAAGCGATTGGCTCGATGACTGTTATTGTTTTCTTGGTAGCACCAAGTATGGCTACCCTACGTTGGGTCAAATCCTTTTGGCAATTGCTTCTTTTAGGGCAAGGTATCGCTATTTTAACGGTTGTGCTAGGTTTTTTAGTGGCCAATCAACTGGATTTAACCATGTCAGGGACCTGTGCCGTTGTCAGCCTTCTTGTGGTTTGTTCGAGTATTATTCTAAAAAATACTTGGTCACGGTCATCTGATAAGTGAAATTGTCAGAATTTTTTGTTATTATAGTCATTAAGAAAGACAAAGGAGAAAATCAATGATACGTTTACAAGATGATTTTTACGAATACGTCAATGGTGAGTGGGCAAAAACAGCCGTGATTCCAGATGATAAGCCAAGAACAGGTGGTTTCACGGACCTGGCGGATGAGATTGAGAAGCTCATGATTGCGACAACGAATGGCTGGTTGGCTGGGGAAAATGTCCCAGAAGATAGCGTTTTGCAAAACTTCGTGGCCTTTCACAAACAAGTAGCCGACTATGAAACCCGTGACCGTCTGGGTGCAGAACCAGCACAAGCCTTGATTGCAGAGTACAAGGCTCTCAACTCTTTCGAAGAATTTACCAGCAAGTTGGCAGAATATGAGTTGGCAGGCAAGCCAAACCTCATGCCTTTCGGTGTGGCACCTGACTTTATGGATGCGACTACTAATGTCCTCTGGGCAGATTCTCTAGGCATTATCCTGCCAGATACGACCTACTATGAGGAAGGTCATGAAAAAGGAGCAAAATTGCTCAAGACTTGGCGTGAGAGCCAAGAAGCCCTCTTACCTAAGTTTGGTTTCAGTGATGAGGAAATCAAGGACCTATTGGACAAGCGTTTGGAA
Organism: Streptococcus sp. 2020WUSS084; assembly: GCF_044427445.1. Taxonomy (NCBI): domain Bacteria; kingdom Bacillati; phylum Bacillota; class Bacilli; order Lactobacillales; family Streptococcaceae; genus Streptococcus; species Streptococcus sp. 2020WUSS084. The sequence continues at coordinate 134,642 of NZ_JAOTGC010000003.1, forward strand.
CTAGATGCCACGATTGCCAAGTATGTTCTGTCAAATGAAGAAGGTTCTGAGTACGCCAAACTCTATCATCCGTACGAGTGGGCAGATTTTACAGCCTTGGCACCAGAATTGCCTTTGGATGATTTCTTTACAGCGATTTTAGGACAAACGCCAGACAAGATTATTGTGCCTGAGGAACGTTTCTGGCAGGCTGCCAAGGACATTTACAGTGCGGATAATTGGGAGCTTTTGAAGGCGACCTTGATTTTGAAAGCGGCAGGAGCTTATACAGCCTTCCTGTCGGATGAAATCCGTATTCTAGCAGGAGCCTACAGCCGTGCTCTTTCTGGTACACCGCAGGCGCAAAACCAAGAAAAAGCAGCCTACAACTTGGCACAAGGCTACTTTAACCAAGCCCTCGGTCTTTGGTATGCAGGAGAAAAATTCTCACCAGAAGCCAAGGCCGATGTGGAAGCAAAAGTTGCCAAGATGATTGAGGTCTACAAATCTCGTTTGGAAACGGCAGACTGGTTGGCTCAGGAAACGCGTGACAAGGCCATTGTCAAACTCAATGTTATCAAGCCTTATATTGGCTACCCAGAAGCCTTGCCAGAGCGTTATTATAAGAAGCTTGTTGACACAAGCAAGTCCTTGGTGGAAAATGCCATTGAGCTAAACAAGATTGACATTGCTCATGGTTGGAGCAAGTGGAACAAGCCTGTGGACATTAAGGAATGGGGCATGCCAGCTCACATGGTCAATGCCTACTATAACCCACAGAAGAACTTGATTGTCTTTCCAGCGGCGATTTTGCAGGCGCCATTCTACTCGCTAGGACAGTCTTCATCAGCTAACTACGGCGGTATCGGTGCTGTCATTGCCCACGAGATTTCCCATGCCTTTGACTCAAACGGTGCCTCCTTTGATGAGAATGGTAGTCTCAATAACTGGTGGACAGAAGAAGACTATGCAGCTTTTGAATCTCGTACCCAGCAGGTCATTGACCAGTTTGAAGGTCAGGATTCTTACGGTGCCAAAATCAATGGTAAGTTGACTGTGTCAGAAAACATTGCCGACCTTGGTGGGATTGCAGCGGCCTTAGAAGCAGCCAAGTCAGAAGAAGACTTCTCCGCTGAGGAATTCTTTACCAACTTTGCCCGTATCTGGCGAATGAAGGCCCGTCCTGAGTTCATGCAGATGTTAGCTAGTGTCGATGTCCATGCACCAGGTCACCTACGCACCAACATCCAGTTGCCAAACTTCGATGAATTCCATGAAACCTTTGGCGTTCAAGAAGGCGACGGCATGTGGCGGGCCAAGGAAGACCGTGTGATTATTTGGTAAAAATGGGAAAACAGCTAGTGAAAACTGGCTGTTTTTGTCTTTCCCAATTCCCCCAAAACGTGATATAATAGTAAAGATAATTTATTGACATGGAGAAATGACATGAGCTTCTACAATCACAAGGAAATCGAGCCCAAATGGCAGGAATTTTGGGCAAAAAATCATACCTTTAAGACGGGAACAGATGCGGACAAGCCAAACTTTTATGCCCTAGATATGTTCCCGTATCCGTCTGGTGCGGGCTTGCACGTTGGTCACCCTGAGGGCTATACGGCGACGGACATTCTCAGCCGTTACAAGCGTGCCCAAGGCTACAACGTTCTTCACCCAATGGGTTGGGATGCCTTTGGTCTGCCAGCTGAGCAATACGCTATGGACACGGGCAATGACCCAGCTGATTTTACAGCAGAAAACATTGCCAACTTCAAGCGTCAGATTAATGCCCTTGGCTTTTCTTACGACTGGGACCGCGAGGTCAATACGACTGACCCTAACTACTACAAGTGGACCCAGTGGATTTTCACCAAGTTGTATGAAAAAGGCCTAGCCTATGAGGCAGAAGTGCCTGTTAACTGGGTAGAGGAATTGGGAACAGCTATCGCCAACGAAGAGGTCCTTCCTGACGGAACGTCTGAACGTGGTGGTTATCCAGTTGTCCGCAAGCCAATGCGTCAATGGATGTTGAAAATCACGGCCTATGCAGAGCGTTTGCTTAACGACTTAGAAGAAGTTGATTGGCCAGAGTCAATCAAGGACATGCAACGCAACTGGATTGGTAAGTCAACTGGTGCCAATGTGACTTTCAAGATTAAGGACACAGACAAGGACTTCACAGTTTTTACTACCCGTCCAGATACTCTTTTTGGTGCGACCTACGCAGTCCTTGCTCCTGAGCACGACTTGGTGGATAGCATTACCTCATCAGAGCAGGCAGAAGCTGTGGCAGAATACAAACGCCAAGCCTCTCTCAAATCAGACTTGGCTCGTACGGACCTTGCCAAAGACAAGACAGGTGTTTGGACTGGTGCCTACGCCATTAACCCAGTCAATGGTCGTGAAATTCCAATCTGGATTGCGGACTATGTGCTGGCAAGCTACGGAACAGGTGCTATCATGGCTGTTCCTGCCCACGATGAGCGTGACTGGGAATTTGCCAAACAGTTTGGTTTGGACATCATTCCAGTTCTGGAAGGTGGCAATGTAGAAGAAGCACCTTACACAGAAGATGGTGCCCACATCAACTCAGACTTCTTAGACGGTCTGAATAAGGAAGAAGCTATCGCTAAAATGGTAGCTTGGTTGGAAGAAAATGGTCTTGGTCAGGAGAAAATTTCCTATCGTCTCCGTGACTGGCTCTTCAGCCGTCAACGTTATTGGGGTGAGCCGATTCCAATCATCCACTGGGAAGATGGTACTTCCACAGCAGTCCCAGAAAATGAGTTACCTCTGGTATTGCCAAAAACCTCAGACATCAAGCCGTCAGGTACAGGGGAGTCCCCTCTTGCTAACTTGACAGACTGGTTGGAAGTGGTGCGTGAAGACGGCGTCAAAGGTCGCCGTGAGACCAACACCATGCCACAATGGGCGGGTTCGAGCTGGTACTACCTCCGCTATATCGATCCGCACAACGATGAGAAATTGGCAGACGAAGAGCTTCTCAAAGCTTGGTTGCCAGTGGACATCTACATCGGTGGTGCTGAGCACGCGGTCCTTCACTTACTTTATGCTCGCTTCTGGCACAAGTTCCTCTATGACCTTGGCGTTGTGCCAACCAAAGAGCCTTTCCAAAAACTCTTTAACCAAGGTATGATTTTGGGGACTAGCTACCGTGACAGCCGTGGTGCCCTTGTAGCGACCGATAAAGTTGAAAAACGCGACGGTTCCTTCTTCCACATCGAGACTGGTGAGGAGTTGGAGCAGGCACCTGCTAAGATGTCTAAGTCTCTTAAAAACGTGGTTAACCCAGATGATGTGGTCGAGCAATTCGGTGCGGACACCCTCCGCGTTTATGAAATGTTCATGGGCCCACTTGACGCTTCGATTGCCTGGTCAGAAGAAGGTCTCGAGGGCAGCCGTAAGTTCCTTGACCGTGTTTATCGCCTCTTGACGACCAAGGAGCTTGTGGTGGAAAATAGCGGAGCGCTTGATAAAGTTTACAATGAAACTGTGAAGACGGTGACAGAGCATATCGAAGACCTGAAATTCAACACGGCTATCGCCCAGCTCATGATTTTTGTCAACGCAGCCAACAAGGAAGAAAAGCTCTATGTCGAATACGCCAAAGGCTTTGTCCAATTGATCGCCCCATTTGCACCACACTTGGCAGAAGAACTCTGGCAGGGTCTGACAAACACTGGCCAGTCAATCAGCTACGTCGCATGGCCAACATATGACGAAAGTAAGCTGGTAGAAAGCGAAGTGGAAATCGTTGTCCAAATCAAAGGCAAAGTAAAAGCTCGCTTGACTGTAGCCAAAGACCTAGCACCAGCTGAACTTGAAAAAGTTGCCCTTGCGGACGAAAAAGTCCAAGCTGAAATCGCTGGGCAAACAGTGGTGAAGGTGATTGTTGTTCCAAACAAACTTGTCAATATCGTTACCAAATAACGATTGCCTCGTTTGTTTGTCTATTTCCAACCTCCAACAGTTCACTGAACTGTTGGAGCCAACTAAACTAGTTAATATTGTTGTGAAATAAATGTAAATAATAAGAAAACGACTTCCGTATTAGAGGTCGTTTTTTTGACAAAAAGTCCGGACACTGTGATTGTTAAGATATTGCAAGTTATCTGTAATATTTGTTACATTTCTTTAAGCTCTCTGCAAGGATTATCCCTTAGGATAGATAGGGCAGAAAAACACGAAGGAATCAAATATTATGAGTTATCAAATGATAAAAAAACAATTCAAATTGGGACTGTTTACAGCCCTCATAGGAAATCTTTTATGGTTGGGAATGGTGAATGTCAGTGCAGATGACACAGTTATAAGCGATAGTCCGACAGTATCAGCGTTAACAAAAAAGGTTGAAGCTGCAAAAATAGCAGCCAAAGCTGCTGCAGAAAAAATTGTGGCTGAGAAAGCTGCTGCCGCTGCAAAGGCTGCTTTGGCTACCAATATGGTGTCAGAGGTTGCTGTGGAATATACGGCTAATACCTATCCAGCGGGTCAGTGTACTTGGGGTGCCAAAGAAATGGCTCCTTGGGTTGGAAACTATTGGGGTAATGGTGGAGATTGGGCAGCTAGTGCGGCAGCGCTTGGATATGAAGTGGGAACTACTCCAAAAGTTGGCGCTATTGCTGTATGGACAGATGGAGGCTACGGTCATGTTGCCTATGTAACAGATGTGGCAGCTAACGGTCACATTCAAGTTAAGGAATCAAACTATGGTGGAGTATACTACCCAAGTAATGTTCGAGGTTTCTTTGATCCAACAACGACTAGCGAAGGAACAGTCAGCTATATTTACCCACCAGCTGGAGTATAATTAATATGAGATATAAAAACCGAGTAAGTATCAGATTGAAGAAAAAGTCCATTTTGGACAATTTTCTTCAATCTTTTTTCTTTATGTTAAAAATAAAAAAAACTCTCAGAAATACAAAAATATCAATGTTTCTAAAAGTTTAATGACTTGCTATCTTTCGCAAACTTCTTCAATTTTTTATATTGTTAGGAGTTTGTCTACGTTCTGAGACCGAGTAGGTCTTTTTTTATGCTCCGATACTTGATTAAAATTTTTAATGTCCCTGATAGAAAAAATATATTGGCTGGAAATTGTTATTCATGATACTATTGTAAAATCTGAAAAAGAAAGTGTGTTTTAATTATGAAGAAAATAGCTATGTTTACAAGTTTATTGTTTGCGGGTATCGTGTTAGCAGCCTGCAATTCATCTGCAGGTACATCGAATAGTACAGACCAAACCCTCTTGGCACAAATTAAGGAAGAAGGCGTTATTCAAATCGGTACTGAAGGTGCCTATGCTCCTTACTCTTACCACGATGAGAGCGGAAAATTGGTCGGTTATGATGTAGAAGTAGCCGAAGCCGTTGCTGAGAAATTGGGTGTTAAGGTGGAATTTGTTGAAACAGAATGGGATTCCATGATTGCAGGTTTGGATGCGGCCCGTTTTGATACCATCGCTAACCAAGTCGGTATTACAGATGAGCGTAAGGCAAAATACGATTTTTCAACACCATATACATACATCTATGGAGCCTTGGTAACACAGAAGGATAATACTGACATTACAAGCTTTGCAGATTTATCTGGTAAAAAATCAGCCAACAGCTTGACAAGTAACTGGGCAGATTTGGCGCGTGAAAATGGTGCAGAAGTTGTCGGTGTGGATGGATTCTCTCAGGCAGTTGAATTGTTGAACACAGGGCGTGTGGATGCTACCATCAATGACAACTTGGTGTACTTGGATTATGTGAAACAACATGCTGATGCACCGATTAAGGTTGTGACCTTGACGGATGACGTATCGACAACAGCCTTCCCAGTTGCAAAAGGAAATGAAGATCTTGTGAAAGAGATTGATGCAGCCTTGGCAGAATTGGCTAGTGAAGGAAAATTAGCTGAAATTTCAAACAAATACTTTGGTGAAGACGTATCAAAAGCTAAGTAATCAGGAGAAACAATGACAGAAAGAGTATGGCAACTATTGCTTGATTCATTTTCACAAATACTTGTTCCAGGATTGTTGGTGACTATCCCACTGACAATCCTGTCTTTTACCTTTGGCTTGTTAATTGCTATTGGGACGGCCTTGGTGCAAATTGCTCAGATTCCCATTCTCAAACAAGTGGCTCGTTTCTATATTTGGGTTGTTCGAGGGACACCACTCTTGGTTCAACTCTATGTGATATTCTTTGGGCTACCAAGTCTAGGAATTGTCTTGGATGCCTTTCCGTCGGCGGTTTTGGTTTTTTCTGTCAATACAGGTGCCTACGCTGCGGAAACCATTCGGGCATCTATCGAGTCCGTGCCTAAGGGGCAGTTGGAGGCTGGCTATTCTGTCGGGATGAGTTTTGCCCAGACCATGCGTCGGATTATTCTCCCACAGGCCTTTCGAGTGGCCTTCCCGCCCTTGTCCAATACCTTGATTGGATTGGTCAAGGATACATCGCTGGCTGCCAATATTACCGTCTTGGAGATGTTTATGGCAACTCAGCAGATTGCAGCAAGGACCTACGAACCGTTTGCCCTCTATTGTGAGGTGGCCCTTGTGTATCTACTCTTTTCAACCATTTTGACCAAGCTTCAAGCCTATGGTGAGAAGAAATTAGCCGTTTACTAGGAGGTTCAGATGATTCAAGCAAGTGGAGTAAAGCTGACCTTCGGTGGTCAGCAGGTGTTAAAAGGAATTGATGTAGAGGTCAATCCAGGTGAGGTGGTCGTCATTTTAGGTCCGTCTGGATCAGGAAAAACGACTCTTCTTCGTTCTTTAAACTTTTTGGAAAAAGCTGACGCGGGTCACTTAGTCTTCGGTGAGGACAGCTATGACTTGGCTCAGATGACCAAGAAGGACATTGCAGGCATTCGCAAGCGCACAGCCTTCGTTTTTCAAAACTATAATCTCTTTGCCAACAAGACTGCCTTACAAAATGTGACGGAAGGTCTGATTGTGGCTCGGAAAGTACCCAAACAAGAGGCTGAAAGAATCGGTAAAGCAGCCTTGGACAAGGTGGGACTATCTGATAAATATGGTTTCTATCCAAGTCAGCTGTCCGGTGGTCAGCAGCAACGGGTCGGCATTGCCAGAGCCATTGCGACCAATCCAGAGGTCATCTATTTTGATGAACCAACCTCGGCCTTGGATCCTGAGTTAATCGGTGAGGTCTTGGCTGTCATGATGCAGTTGGCAAAAGAAGGTATGACCATGGTGGTTGTGACTCATGAAATGGGCTTTGCGCGTGCGGTAGCTGATCGAGTCATATTTATGGATGGTGGTCGGATTATCGAAGAAGGTCGACCAGAAGACATTTTTGACCAGCCAAAAGAAGAACGTACTAAGCAATTCTTAGCTCGCATTCAAAAGGTAGATGTTGAGTAAGCTAAGCAAATTAATTTATCTTATTCATTTCCATAATCGTACAGAAAATGGACAGAATTTGACAAAGATACTTCAATTGTTAGACATTGATTGGTCTAGCGGTTGGAGTATTTTTTGTTTAGAGGGAATGGGTATTCTTATATAGTACTTTTAGCACGAGGCGATGAGCCGCAGGCATAGATGAAGTTAGGCAAGGGAGCTAAGGAAGTAATCGGAGGAAAACTAAATGACGATAAATGTATTCGAAAGGTCTTTACTTTTTAGTAATAAATAGTATATAATAACCTAAAGAAAACGTTTGCACAATTTTGACTGTTTGCTTGCTAAAAGATAAGCAACAGAAATAGAATTAGGGAGGAGTTCTATGACGACATTAGCCGATGTGGCTAGGTTAGCCAATGTATCAAAGATGACTGTTTCGCGTGTCATCAACCATCCAGAACAAGTTACACAAGAGCTGCGGACGCTCGTAACAGCTGCGATGGAAGAATTAAACTATAAGCCAAATGTGGCAGCCAAGGCCTTGGCTCAGCAACGGACACTGATTGTTCAGGCTGTCATTCTCGAAAAGATGGATGTGGTAGAGCCGTACTATATCGACCTTCTTGCAGGAATCGCTGATGAGCTCAATCATCGAAATTATACCTTGCAGTTGGTGACCAATCCAAGTCAGATTACTGATCAATGTGATGGTTACATTGTGACTGGTGCTCGAAAGAATGACTACCCCTGGTTGAAAGGGCTGCGGAAGCCATTGATTTTATTCGGGGAGAATCAAGAAGGCCTTCCTTTTGTAGATTCAGACAATCGTTTGGCGACTAGGTCCGCAACCCAGTTTGCTTTATCAAAAGGTTATGAGAGGATTGTTTTTGTAGGGATTGACTTGCCAGAAGCCTTTGAAAAAGGGAGAGAAGAAGGCTACAAAGATGCGATGCAGGGCCGAGAAACTCATCTCTATCGATTGGAAAATCGTTCTCGTGTTGCGGAAGAGTTTGTGAAAAATCTTGATTATTTACCAGAAAACACCTGTTTTATCTGTGCATCGGATCGTCTCGCTCTTGGGGTTACAAGAGGTTTACAAGCTCTAGGAAAGTCTATTCCGAATGACGTTGGGGTGATTGGTTTTGACGGCTTCTTTTTAGATCGGATGTCCAGACCAGCCTTGACGACGATGAAGCAGCCGATTCGTCAAATGGGGGCTCTTAGCGTCAAACATTTAATGACGATATTGGATGGTAAGCCTCTGGCTAGACAGGGGCATTACTGCCAGGCGACGTTAATTGAAAGAGAGACTACACCTCAGTAGTCTCTTTTTTTGGTCAGTGGGCGGTCTAGGAGCAAAAGAAGGGGGAGCTATTTATTCTATTTTTGTTAGATAGTAGCTCAAAACTTGTTACCGCTAACATTTAAGAAAACGTTTGCAAAGACTCCTTGGAATTGTATATACTGGTAGTGTACAATTCAAACTTATTTATATGGAGGAGTCTATGAAAAAGAAATCCGTTCAGAATATGAAACGAACAGGGATGCTAGAGAAGAAACAGATTTTTGGCATTCGTAAACTAAATGTAGGTGTAGCCTCTGTTGGGATTGCGGCTGCTCTGTTTTTAAGTGGAGCTGGTCAACTAGTGCAGGCAGAGGAAGTTGTCCTCCCTGCGTCAACTAGTTCAACGACTCTTTCGGAACAGGATGGCGGCGCGGTAGAAGCGACCACAACTGCGATAGAAGCTACAGATTCTATGGTAGCTGAAGCGACAGCGGTAACAGAAACAGCCGATGCAACTGCTTCAGAGGAAGCTCCTATCGAAGAAGGCAGCATTCGTCTGCACTTTGAAAATGTAGATGAAACAGCACCAGAAAGTCAAGGACTTTGGACTTGGGGAGGAGTGGCAGAGCCGTCCGATGGGAATCAATGGCCAACGGATACAGCGAACTTTTCAAGCAGTCAGGTAGATGACTACGGCCATTACGTTGATATTAAAAAATCTGAGACACCAGGAACGATTGGTTATCTGGTTCTCAAGAATGGGGAAAAAATAACAGAATCGGACCAAAAAGTGGAGCTTCTTGTTCCGGAACAAAATGAGGCTTGGATTGCTAGCGATTATACTGTTTCTAGCTATGAGCCACTCAAAGATGATAATGTTCTCCGCATCAATTACACACGTGAAGACAACAATTATGATGGTTGGGGCGTATGGACTTGGGGAGATACGACTGAAGCAAGTAGCGGCTGGCCAGCAGGTGCCGTTGATTTTAAAGTTGGGAAATACGGTGCTTATGTTGACATTCCTCTATCGAATGGTTTAGATTCTAAGCTTGGATTTCTACTAATCAATCAGAATAATCCAGATTTGGCAGGCAATAAAACCATTGATTTAGCTTTTGCAGATCGTAAACGGCATAGCCAAATTTTCCTTCGCAATGACGACGACAAAGTCTATACCAATCCATACTTTATCGAAGAAAAAGTAGAATTAGATACAAGCAAAGCTACTCCGGGAACAAAAAATGTAACCATTGAAGCAAGTATAAAAGCACCATTCAACTACAATGAAAGTGGCTTGGTATCTGTAACTGTCACCAACCCTGAAAATGCTGAAATAGTCAAAATGGAAGTCGATACAAGTGCCATCGGCGGAGGTCTTGTGCCAATCTCTACTGAGCTCAATCGTGTGACCATTAAAGCGACGTCTAGCACAGCGCCAGGGACATATAGTCTTCCTGTAAAGGTCTATGACAAGGACAACGGTTACTACGAAACAAAATTGGATGTGACCATTACAGAGCGTATCAAGGCAGATGGTGAAAAAGACTGGGACGAGCAAGTCATCTACTTCATGATGACAGACCGTTTCTATAATGGAGACACCAGCAATGATAAGCTGGTGGAAGGAACGGTCACCAACCCACGCGGTCTTTACCAGGGCGGTGACTTCAAAGGAGTGACAGCCAAGCTGGACTACTTGAAAGAACTGGGTGTGGACTCTATCTGGTTGACTCCGATTGTGGAAAATATTCCACAGAATGTTGGTAGTGTAAAAGATGGAGAGTACTATGCTTATCATGGTTATTGGGCATCCAATTTTGAGAAACTCAATCCGCATTTGGGAAGTTTAGCTGATTTCCATGAATTGATTGATGCCGCGGCGGAAAAAGGAATAAACATTGTTGTTGACGTGGTGCTGAACCATGCTGGCTATGGTACAGAAGAAACCTTTACAGGTATGGTACGGACTAAGGAAGAAGACAAGCAGGGAGATGATCAGCTCGGTTCGCTTGCAGGACTGCCGGACTTCAAGACAGAAGAAGCAACTGTTCGCAATCAGTTGGTTGCTTGGCAGGCATCTTGGTTGGAACGCTCAACAACTGCTAAAGGTAACTCAATCTATGGTTTCCGTGTTGATACCGTCAAACACGTTGATGATACCACATGGCAACATTTCAAAAATGAATTGGTAGATAGAGATCCTGACTTCCACTTGATTGGGGAAACTTGGGGAGCTAACTATAAAGATACCAAGGGTGACTTGGGAGTCGGTACTATGGATAGTTTGTTGGACTTTGGCTTCAAGGATATTGCCAAATATCTGGTCAATGGTCAACTAAAAGCAGCTGGAAAAGAGCTGGAAGAACGTAGCAAGGTTCTGACTAGTGCAGCTTCTCTGGGTCAATTCTTGGGTAGTCATGACGAAGATGGTTTCCTCTACAGTCTCGGTGGCACAGAAAAAGAAGGAAATCTGGACAAACTGAAATTGGCTGCTAGTCTTTTGATTACTGCTAAAGGTCAGCCAGTCATCTACTACGGCGAAGAATTGGGTCAATCTGGACAAAACAACTGGCCAGTTTATGACAACCGGTACGATTTCGATTGGAGCAAGGTAGAGACTAGCGACATCACAGACCACTATCAGAAATTGTTGGCTTTCCGTAATGCCAATTCAACATTGCTCTCACGTGGTGATACAAGCACACTTGCTGGAAATGATAGCCAAGGTTGGCTTATCAGCAAACGCAGTTATCAAGATCAAGCTGCTTATCTTGTCTTCTCAACCAATACCGAGAACAAGGAAATGGCGCTTGAAGTATCCGGTAAGGATGTAGTGGTCACAGATGCCTACACAGGAAAATCTTATCAAGCTATCGAGAAAGATGGTAAATGGGTTGTTCAAGTCGAACTTCCAACAATCGGTCAAGGTGGCACCATGCTCCTTCAGACAGAAGCAGGTGACATCGTCAATGCAAGTGTGCAAGGAGCGACTGAAGAACCAATTGAAGCAGGCTACTTCCGTGTTCACTTTAAAACTCTACCATCTGATAATGTATCTAGCCTAGGTTTATGGACATGGGATGATGTCGAAAAACCATCGTCAGATCTTGGTGCTTGGCCAACAGGTGCAACCAATTTCAGCACTGCTAAGCAGGATGACTATGGCTATTATCTGGACATCAAGATGAAAGATGAAACAGCTAGCAAGATTAGTTTGTTGATTAATAACACTTCTGGTGATAACATCACAGGTGACAAGACCATTGAACGGATTAGCACCAAGATGAATGAAGCTTGGTTTGATGAAAACTATCAACTCAGCCTCTATCAACCACTTAAAGAAGGCTACATCCGTATCAATTACTTCCGTACCGATGGCAATTATGACCAAAAAGGTCTCTGGATCTGGGGTGATGTGACTGACCTTACCTTGGGTGACTGGCCAAATGGTATTGATTTTGAAAACCAAGGCAAGTACGGTGCCTATATTGATGTCAAATTGACAGATTTACCAAGTTCCATTGGCTTCTTGCTATTGGATGAAAGCAAGTCAGGAGACGATGTGAAGATTCAGCAGAAAGATTATAGCTTTAAAGATTTGAAAAATCAGACACAAATCTTCCTCAAGGATGATGATGCGACTATTTACACCAACCCTTATTTTGTCAATAATGTCCGTGTGACAGGCGTTTCTCATGTTAGCCTAACAGCTTTAGAAGCAGCCTTTACAACATTGGAAGGTGCGGATAAGGATAGCATCTTGGAGAAATTATCTGTAACAGATAAGAATGGTCAGACAGTTGCAGTGACGGACCTTGTCTTGGACCTTACCAGCAACAAGGTGCGAGTCCTCGGGGATTTCAACCAAGAAAATGCGGGCTATACCCTCAAATATGGCAATGATAGCTTCACAACAACTATGAGCTGGCAGTTGAAGGATGAGCTCTATGCTTATGATGGAGAGCTTGGTGCGCGTGTGCGTCAGGCTGGTAGTGTCGTTGATATGACCCTATGGTCTCCAAGTGCAGACAGTGTAGCGGTTGTTCTTTATGATAAGGATGACCAGTCTAAGGTGGTCGGTAAATTAGCCATGACCAAGGGCGATAAGGGACAATGGGACCTCGAATTGAACAGTCAATCAGGTCTTGGTATCGCGGACTATCGTGGTTACTACTACCATTATGAAATCACTCGCGGGGGTCAATCTGTTCTTGTTTTAGACCCATATGCTAAATCTTTAGCGGAGTGGAATAGTGATTTGGCAGATACAGATCCATCTTATCGGATTGCAAAAGCTGCGATTGTGGACCCAGCAGAAGTTGGTCCAAGTGATTTGAACTATGCCACAATTCCTAACTTCAATCAGCGTGAAGATGCTATTATCTATGAGGCTCATGTCCGTGACTTCACATCCGATCCTGCTATTTCTGATGAATTGACAGCTCAGTTTGGCACCTTTGCGGCCTTTGCAGAGCGACTCAGCTACCTCAAAGACTTGGGTGTGACCCATATTCAACTGCTACCAGTTATGAGCTACTATTTTGTCAATGAATTGAGAAATGCAGAGCGGATGAGCGAGTACGCATCAAGCAACAGTAACTATAACTGGGGTTATGATCCACAGAGCTACTTTGCCTTTACAGGTATGTATTCTACAGATCCGACAGATCCAATGAAACGCATCGAGGAATTCAAAAACCTGGTCAATGAAATCCACAAACAAGGCATGGGTGTGATTTTGGATGTGGTCTATAACCACACTTCTAAGACTTTCTTATTTGAAGACTTAGAGCCAAACTATTATCACTTCATGGAGGCTGATGGTACGGCTAAATCAAGCTTTGGTGGTGGTCGTCTGGGAACCACTCACTACATGAGTCGCCGTGTCTTAGTTGATTCCATCAAGTATCTTGTGGATGAGTTTAAGGTAGATGGTTTCCGCTTCGATATGATGGGGGACCATGATGCCGAAGCAATTGAGCTGGCCTTTACTGAGGCTCAAAAACTCAATCCAAACATCATTATGCTTGGTGAAGGTTGGAGAACCTTTACAGGTGATGCCAATCAGCCTGTTCAGCCAGCGGACCAAGACTGGATGAGTTCAACAGATACGGTTGCGGTATTCTCAGATGAGATTCGCAATACACTTAAATCTGGTTATCCAAACGAAGGTCAGCCAGCCTTTATCACAGGCGGTGCTAAGAGTGTAGAATCTGTCTTCAATAACATCAAGGCACAACCAGGCAACTTCTTGGCTGATGATCCAGGTGATGTGATCCAATATATTGCTGCGCATGATAACTTGACCCTCTTTGATATCATTGCTCAGTCCATCAAGAAGGATCCGTCAGTTGCTGAAAACTATACTGAAATTCACCAACATCAACGCTTGGGTAATTTGCTAGTCTTGACTGCTCAAGGGACACCGTTTATCCATTCCGGTCAGGAGTATGGACGGACCAAACAGTTCCGCCATCCTGATTACAAGGAGCCAGTTTCAGAGGACAAGGTACCGAACAAGGCGCATTTGTTGACCAATGCAGATGGAACGCCATTTGACTATCCATACTACATCCATGATTCTTACGATTCATCGGATGCGGTCAACAAGTTTGACTGGACCAAAGCGACAGATGAGGCGCTCTATCCAGAGAATACCCGTACTCAGGCCTTTACAAAAGGATTGATTGCCTTGCGCAAATCTACAGATGCCTTCCGTTTGGGAACAAAAGAAGAAGTTGAACAGAAGGTTAGCTTGATTTCAATTCCAGGTCAAAATGGCATTGCCAAAAATGATGTAGTCATTGCCTATCAAACCATTGCAAGCAATGGGGACCGCTATGCTGTTTTTGTCAACGCCGACAGTAAGGAGCGCAGCTTTGTTCTTTCTGATATTTACAAAGAATTGCTTAAGGGTCAAGTGCTGGTCGATGGTAAGCGGGCTGGAATAGCAGCGCTGACTGATTTGGTAGGTGTGACATTGACAGATGATGCAGTTGTGCTTGCGCCATTGACTGCGACAGTGATTCGCTTGCCTTACATCACTATGGCAGTTCCAGATACAGCGCCTACTGCTGAAGAAAAACCAAGTCTAGACTTTACTACCAAGGAACGTACAGAGGAAAAAATTCTTCCTATTGTAGAGGAAATTCGCTATGATGCAAGTCTCTCTACCGATCAATCTTATGTCCTTCAAGAAGGCAAAACTGGTAAGAAAGTTCTAGTTTATCAGGATGTCTTGATTGATGGTAAGGTAGTTGCTACTAATTTGTTATCAGAAATAGTTGTTGATAGCGAAACACGTATTGTTGTGAAAGGCAGTATGGAGGCTAAGAAAGAGGCTGAAAAACCGAGTCTTTCTACTACTGCTCAAGCATCTGGACAAGCGACAAGTGATGCAAGCAAGGCGAGTCTGCCGATTACGGGTGACCGACAAAGCGATTTGGCACTTCTAGGTCTCGGACTTGCTGGACTTGGTTTGACAGTTGCTGCGCAAGGAAGAACTAAAAAATCAGAAGAGTAATAATATTTGGCTCTCCAGAGGAGCATTGCTCAAAATCTTGTGAATGTCTTATAAATACAAGAGTTGAGAGTATCACTTCCCTCTAGAAGAGGTTGGTTTCAAACCAACCTCTTCTTTTATGTTTTTTTGAGGTTCTTTTAAATTTTTAGGTAAAATAACGTCTATTTATTGATTATTAGAATAAATGGGCTGGTGAACTATAGGGAGGAATTCTGATTAAATCAGCCATTAAAGTTCGGAAATAGTCCAATAGTGAACACAAGCCTGTGTTTTATTTGGTCTTTTTGTTTCCGCTTACATAACTTATAATAAAACCATAAAAATCATTTCAAAAAAGGAGAATGAAAAATGGATTTCCTTCAAACCCCATTAAACTGGTTCTCACAGAATATCCTGCAGAATCCAGCCTTCTTCGTAGGTCTTTTAGTATTGGTGGGCTATGCCCTCTTAAAGAAAAAGCCTCATGATGTTTTTGCAGGGTTTATCAAAGCGACAGTCGGCTATATGATTTTGAACGTAGCAGCTGGTGGTTTGGTAACAACCTTCCGTCCGATTTTGGCGGCCTTGAACTATAAGTTCCAAATTGATGCGGCAGTTATTGACCCTTACTTTGGTCTTGCAGCAGCAAATGGGAAAATTGCTGAGGAGTTCCCTGATTTCGTATCAGCAGCCACTACAGCTCTCTTGATTGGTTTCGGTGTCAACATCCTCTTGGTTGCACTTCGTAAGGTTACAAAAGTACGTACTCTGTTCATCACTGGACACATCATGGTACAACAAGCGGCAACAATCTCATTGATGGTGCTCTTCCTTATCCCAGGACTTCGTAACCAATTTGGTACAGCAGCTATCGGGATTATCTGTGGTATCTACTGGGCAGTCAGCTCAAACATGACTGTTGAAGCAACGCAACGCTTGACAGGTGGTGGCGGATTTGCCATCGGTCACCAACAACAATTTGCAATCTGGTTTGTCGATAAGATTGCTCCAAAACTTGGTAAAAAAGAAGAAAACTTGGATAACTTGAAGCTACCTAGCTTCCTCAACATCTTCCACGATACAGTTGTTGCTTCAGCAACCTTGATGTTGGTCTTCTTCGGTGTCATCTTGTTCATCTTGGGTCCAGAAATCATGGCAAACCCAGAAGTTATCACTTCAGGCACTCCATACAACCCAGCTAAACAAGCCTTCTTCATGTACGTTGTACAAACAGCCTTCACTTTCTCAGTATATCTCTTCATCTTGATGCAGGGTGTACGTATGTTCGTAGCAGAATTGACAAATGCCTTCCAAGGTATCTCAAGCAAATTGCTTCCTGGTTCATTCCCAGCGGTGGACGTTGCAGCTTCTTACGGCTTTGGTTCATCTAACGCAGTCCTTTCAGGTTTTGCCTTCGGTTTAATCGGTCAGTTGATTACAATCGTTCTCTTGATTGTCTTCAAGAGTCCAATCCTCATCATCACTGGTTTCGTACCTGTATTCTTCGATAACGCAGCTATCGCAGTGTACGCTGACAAACGTGGTGGTTGGAAAGCGGCAGCCATCCTTTCCTTCATCTCAGGTGTCCTTCAAGTTGCTCTTGGTGCAGTCTGCGTTGGCTTGCTTGAATTGAGCGGTGGTTACCACGGAAACATTGACTTTGAAGTGCCATGGTTACCATTTGGATTTGCATTTAAGTACCTCGGTATTGCTGGTTATGTTCTTGTCTGCCTCTTCTTATTGG
The DNA here is from genome assembly GCF_044427445.1 of Streptococcus sp. 2020WUSS084. Taxonomy (NCBI): domain Bacteria; kingdom Bacillati; phylum Bacillota; class Bacilli; order Lactobacillales; family Streptococcaceae; genus Streptococcus; species Streptococcus sp. 2020WUSS084. Next base: position 151,539 of record NZ_JAOTGC010000003.1, read on the forward strand.
CTATTCCGCAACTTCAATTTGCGAAAGCAAAAGATAAGGAAGCATACTATCGTGGCGAGGCACAAGCAGAATAGTATCCTTGGTCTGTAAAATCAGAACATAATGTATTAAAAATAAAATAGGAGTGAAATTATGGTTAAAGTTTTAACAGCCTGTGGAAATGGCATGGGCTCATCTATGGTCATCAAGATGAAGGTAGAAAACGCCCTTCGTCAACTCGGCGTAACAGATTTTCAATCAGCTTCCTGCTCAGTTGGTGAAGCAAAAGGTTTGGCGGCAGGATATGATATTGTCGTAGCCTCTAACCACTTGATTTCTGAGTTGGAAGGTCGCACGAAAGGTCACTTGGTTGGTCTTGACAACCTCATGGACGACAACGAAATCAAAACAAAATTACAAGCAGTGCTATAAATAGCCGTTAGGGAGTGGGAAAGAACTCGACCAGTCTAAAAAGAGTTCGTCTTCCCACCCCCGCACAGTTGATTAGGTCAGATTTGGAGTGTGAAACACGAACAAATCTGCCAATCAACCACTGCGCTGAGATGTTGACACGAACTCTGAGAAGCGAGGTTGGACTTTCTGCCCAGCCTCTTTCATATAGCGTGTAGAAGGGAAAAACTATGAATTTACAAAAATCATTTACAGAAAATAATTCCATTCGTTTGGGATTGACAGCGGAAACCTGGCAGGAGGCTGTTCACAAGGCTGTTGAACCGCTAATTGACAGTGGTGCTGCGACAGAAGAATACTATGATGCCATCATTGCCTCGACAGAAGAATACGGTCCCTACTATGTGCTTATGCCAGGTATGGCTATGCCTCATGCCCAGGCTGGTGTCGGTGTCTTGAAGGACTCCTTTGCCTTGATTACCTTGACAAAGCCAGTAGCCTTCTCAGATGGCAAGGAAGTTTCAGTTCTCTTGACACTTGCAGCGACAGATCCAAAAATCCATACTTCAGTAGCTATCCCTCAAATCATTGCTCTCTTCGAATTGGAGAATTCCATCGAGCGTTTGATTGCCTGCAAAACTCCGGAAGAAGTATTGGCAATGGTTGAAGAGTCTAAAAATAGCCCATACTTAGAAGGTTTAGACTTGGAAAGCTAATCTGACGACAAGAAATTGACATAGACATAAATGAAAGGAATTGAAGTAGAGTAGCAAGGTCTGACAGTTTGGAGACACTAGACTGTTCAGTCTTCTATTCCTTCTTGGTAATAGTATTATGACAAAACATATCCCAAATCTACAGGTTGCATTGGATCATTCAGACTTGCAAGGTGCGATTAAAGCAGCGGTCTCTGTTGGTCATGAAGTGGATGTTATTGAAGCAGGTACAGTTTGCTTGCTCCAAGTTGGTAGCGAGTTGGTAGAAGTGCTTCGTAACCTTTTCCCAGACAAAATCATCGTTGCAGATACCAAGTGTGCGGACGCTGGTGGTACGGTTGCTAAAAACAATGCCGTTCGTGGTGCGGACTGGATGACTTGTATCTGTTCTGCAACTATTCCAACTATGGAAGCTGCTTTGAAGGCTATCAAGGAAGTGCGTGGTGATAAGGGTGAAATCCAAATCGAACTCTATGGTGACTGGACTTATGAACAGGCTCAACTTTGGTTGGACGCAGGTATTTCCCAAGCGATTTACCATCAATCGCGTGACGCCCTCCTTGCAGGCGAAACCTGGGGTGAAAAAGACTTGAACAAGGTGAAAAAATTGGTTGACATGGGCTTCCGTGTTTCTGTAACAGGTGGTCTTGATGTGGATACCCTTAAACTCTTCGAGGGAGTAGATGTCTTCACCTTTATCGCAGGTCGCGGTATTACAGAGGCGGCAGATCCAGCAGCAGCGGCGCGTGAATTTAAAGACGAAATCCGTCGTATCTGGGGGTAAGGCCTATGGCACGACCAATCGGAATATATGAAAAGGCAACGCCCAAACACTTCACATGGAAGGAACGCTTGGAGTTTGCCAAAGAATTAGGTTTCGACTTTGTGGAAATGTCGGTGGATGAGAGCGACGCTCGTTTGGCTCGTTTGGAGTGGACCAAGGAAGAGCGTTTAGACTTGGTCAAGGCCATCTATGAAACAGGTGTCCGCATTCCGACCATTTGTTTCTCAGGTCACCGTCGCTACCCGCTTGGCTCCAATGACCCTGCTCTTGAAGCCAAGTCCTTAGAAACCATGAAACAGTGTATCGAACTGGCTCAGGATTTGGGCGTTCGTGTCATCCAGTTGGCTGGCTACGATGTTTACTATGAAGAAAAATCGCCTGAAACTAGAGAGCGTTTCATCAAGAATCTCCGTCAGGCTTGCGACTGGGCAGAACAGGCTCAGGTCATGTTGGCCATTGAGATTATGGATGATCCATTTATCAACTCCATTGAAAAATACCTAGCCGTTGAAAAAGAAATCGACTCGCCTTATCTCTTTGTCTACCCAGATACGGGAAACGTGTCTGCTTGGCACAATGACATTTATAGCGAATTTTACCTAGGACACCGTTCTATCGCAGCCCTTCACCTCAAGGATACCTATGCGGTAACTGAAAATTCCAAAGGTCAATTCCGTGATGTCCCATTCGGTCAGGGCTGTGTGGACTGGGACAATATGTTTGCAGTCTTGAAAAAGACCAACTACCAAGGTCCATTCTTGATTGAGATGTGGTCAGAAAACTGTGAGACGGTTGAGGAAACACGAGCAGCTATCAAGGAGGCACAAGATTTCCTCTATCCATTGATTGAGAAAGCGGGGTTGAACTAATGCCAAAAGATTTACAGGAAATGCGTCAACGGGTCTATGAAGCCAATATCGCCCTGCCTGCCCACGGACTCGTCAAGTTTACCTGGGGCAACGTATCAGAAGTCTGCCGTGAACTTGGTCGCATTGTTATCAAGCCTTCTGGTGTGGATTATGAAAAATTGTCACCAGAAAACATGGTGGTGACTGACTTGAATGGAAATGTGGTAGAAGGAGACCTCAATCCTTCGTCTGACTTGGCGACCCACGTTGCCCTCTACAAGGCTTGGCCAAACGTACATGCTGTCGTGCATACCCATTCGACAGAAGCAGTTGGTTGGGCTCAGGCAGGTCGTGACATTCCATTTTATGGGACAACTCATGCGGACTATTTCTACGGTCCGGTACCATGTGCCCGTTCCTTGACAGCTGAGGAAGTAAACTCGGCCTATGAAAAAGAAACAGGAGCGGTCATCATCGAGGAATTTGAACGCCGAGGCATTGATCCAGTGGCCGTTCCAGGAATTGTTGTCCGTAACCATGGACCATTTACCTGGGGCAAGGATCCTGCTCAGGCAGTTTACCATAGTGTTGTCCTTGAGGAAGTGGCTCGGATGAACCGCTACACCGAACAAATCAATCCACGGGTGGAGCCAGCGCCAAGCTATATCATGGACAAGCACTACCTTCGTAAACATGGTCCCAATGCCTACTATGGACAAAAGGGTGATGAACATTAAGTTCTTGTGTGAAAAAAACAGTAGGGAAAAGTAGCAGACTCCCCAAAAAGGAGAACTGCTTTTTCCCTTTTGATGAGGAGAAAGATGAGGAAATTTTTACAGGATAGTCTGACAGAGACAGCCTACTATTTAGAATTGATTTTATCTGCCATACTTGGCTTAGCCCTTTTAGCCTTGTCAACGCTTCTTTTTGCAGACCTACTCAGCTCATTAGCTGGTGATATTCAAGCGGATACGTTTATTCAAAATTTTCTGAGTCGTGCAATGACCTTGGCGGTCGGAGTCGAATTTATCAAAATGCTTTGCAAACAGTCACCTAGCACCGTGATTGAGGTACTTCTGGTTGCCATTGCTCGCCAACTGATTGTGGAACATGGCTCAAGCATGGACTACTTGATTGGTATTGCGTCGGTCGCCATCCTATTTGCAGTTAGAAAATACCTTTTCACTCAGTTTGATGATTCCAATAATATTATTATGCGCGCCAGCCAGAAAGTAAAAGTGGCCAATATCATCGCACGAGTAAAAATTCCAAGTGAAGGTAGTGAGACTTTGAGAGATTTTGTGACACGAAAACTCAATGAAGAAGAGAAAACCATTGCTATTGGTGCCTGTGTATATTTGAAAAATGTTGCCCTTCGGATAGATAACATGCACGGAGAACTGATTACCCGAGTAGAAATTATTAAAAGCATCTATTAATTCTAACTATAAATATTTATGCAACATAAAACAAGTAATAATCAGATAAATTTTAATAATTATTAGAATATCTCAGATAATTATGTTAAGATAGTAACGGGACGGGGGAAAGAGGAGGAGAATCTTGTTATTAGATAAGAGTAGTTGCGCTCTACTGAGGTACCTGATTGGTCTACAGGAACCTGAGACAATCATGGCTATTTCCAAGGGCTTGCAACAATCACGTCGAAAAATCTATTACCATCTAGAAAAAATCAATGATGCCCTACCAACAACTGTAGAGAGTATTGAAAGCTTACCTCGCCTCGGTATTCGACTTACCGAAGCGCAAAAACTAGCCTGTCGAGATCTTCTCGATTCCATTGATTCGTACACCTACGTCATGAGCATGCCTGAGCGCATTCAGCTGATGTTGGTATATATCTGTATCACACCAGAAAGAGTGACCATTGAACGGCTAATGGAGTTGACAGAAGTCTCTCGTAATACGGTCTTAAATGATTTGAATGAAATTCGAACCCAGTTGGCTCAAGAACAATACAAGATGACCCTCTATGTATCTAAGAGTCATGGCTATAGTCTCGTTTGTCACCCTTTAAATAAAATCCAATATGTCCACTCACTTCTCTATACCATCTTCTTGGATGCCAATAAAGGTTTTTTGCAGGTTCTAGAAGATAAGTTATTTGAGTTGGTGGGGTGTCAGTTGCTCTTCTCAGAAGAAATGGCACAATTTTTACAGGGACAAGTATCGCAGTTAGAAAAGAAACTGGGCAAGAAAATCAATCGCTACGAAATCGAGTTTATGCTCAAAGTATTGCCTTTCTTGCTCCTTAGCTATCGCAATATGGAGCTGGATGACTTGGAAGAACGAGCCATTCTCAAAGAATTTGAACAAGTTCGAGAGCGTATCGAGTACCGAGTTGCTCAGGAATTGAAAGATGCCTTGTTGCAAACCTTTGATTTGAAATTGGATGAAATAGAAATCTCCCTGATTGCCATTTTACTTCTATCCTATCGAAAGGATAGCGATGTTCATGTATTCAGTCAAGATTTCATTGACTTGAAGCGTGTGGTAGAGCGATTTATTCATCATTTTGAGATACATTCACCATTTGAATTGGAAAATCCTGACGAATTAGCCAAACATCTCTTGGCACATTGCAAGGCTCTGTTGTTCAGAAAAACCTACGGCATCCTATCTAAAAATCCAATGGTCCAACAAATCCAAGATAAATACGGCACCCTGTTTGCTATGACACGGGTTTCTGGAAAGATTTTGGAGGAGGAGTGGCAGATTGAGTTATCCGATGGAGATATTGCCTATTTGACGATTCATCTAGGAGGAGCTATTCGACGCAGTGGGACGCGCAAGGTACAGACACAGATTGTCTATTTAATCTGTGATGAAGGGGTGTCAGTCCAACGCTTACTTTATAAACAATGCCAGCATCACTTGCCAGATAAGAAGATTGGCGCCGTCTTTACCACTGAACAATTCAAGAGTGTCGAGGACTTACTAGAGGTTGATTTCTTGATTACAACCAGCGATGGGTTGGAAACGGATTTCCCTTTGTTGCAGGTTCACCCCATTTTAGATTTTGATGATGTGCTAAACATGACTCATTTTGCAAAATATCGTAGTTTGGCAGATGAAAAACAAGTTTTTGCAGTAGAACTAGACAAGCTTTTGTCGGGATATATCGCAGACGGAAGGACCGCTCGAGAACTCAAACAACGGCTACAAAAACTGATTACCAATGAATTATTAACCAATTTATCCAGTCAAGATATTGAAACAGATCTGTATTAGGGTAAAGTCCAAGTTTGAACACAAGCCTGTGTTTTATTTGGTCTTTTTTTTGTTGCCTTTGGAGCATATACTAGAAGCATAGAAACGTACCTTATAGGAGGAATGGAAAATGGCTAAAGTTCAAGATATTACAAGAGAATCCTGGATTCTTTCAACCTTCCCAGAATGGGGAACTTGGCTCAATGAAGAAATTGAAGAAGAAGTAGTGCCAGAAGGCAACTTTGCTATGTGGTGGCTTGGAAACTGTGGTGTCTGGATTAAAACACCAGGTGGAGCTAACGTGGTCATGGACCTCTGGTCATCACGTGGGAAATCCACTAAAAAAGTGAAAGATATGGTTTGGGGACACCAAATGGCTAACATGGCCGGTGTACGCAAATTGCAACCAAACTTGCGTGTGCAGCCAATGGTTATCGACCCATTTGCCATCAATGAATTGGACTACTATCTAGTATCGCACGTCCACAGTGACCACATGGACATCAGCACAGCCGCTGCCATCATCAACAATCCAAAATTAGACCACGTCAAATTTGTCGGTCCAGTTGAAAGTGGCGACATCTGGGAAAAATGGGGGGTTCCAGCTGACCGTATCATCTGTATCGCACCAGGCGATAGCTTTGAGTTTAAAGACATCAAGGTCCACGCTGTAGAATCCTTCGACCGTACTTGCTTGGTGACCTTGCCAATCGAAGGTTATGACGAAAATGGTGGTAAATTAGCAGGACTTCCTGTGACAGATGAACTCATGGCTCGCAAGGCAGTCAACTATGTCTTTGAAACACCTGGCGGAACTATCTACCATGGTGCAGACTCCCACTTCTCAAACTACTTTGCAAAACACGGTCGTGACTTCAACATCGACGTTGCTATCAACAACTACGGTGACAACCCAATCGGTATCCAAGACAAGATGACATCAATCGACCTTCTCCGTATGGCAGAAAACTTGCGTGCTAAGGTAATCATCCCTGTTCACTACGACATCTGGTCTAACTTCATGGCGTCAACAGATGAAATCTTGCAGCTCTGGAAAATGCGTAAGGAACGCTTGCAATACGATTTCCATCCATTCATCTGGGAAGTTGGTGGCAAGTATACTTATCCGATGGACAAGGACCGTATCGAATATCACCACCCACGTGGCTTTGATGATTGCTTCTTAGAAGATTCAAATATTCAATTTAAGGCTTTGTTATAAGATTGAGAACTCTCTTGCTCCATAGAGACGAGGAGAGGTACTATAAACTCTGATAAAGTATGAAATGTGCGAATTACTACTGTTCACTCCAAGGGCGGGACGAAAGTCCTGCCTCTTTTCTACGGACAATTTATTTCTCGCTTCATTTCAAACAGACATAGAAAACGCTTTATGGTATAATAAATTCATGACTTTAAAAAAGGAGAAAAACATGTCAAATCTTTCAGTCAATGCGATTCGTTTCCTTGGTATTGATGCCATCGAAAAATCAAAATCAGGTCACCCAGGTGTCGTCATGGGTGCGGCTCCAATGGCCTACAGCCTTTTTACTAAAGAACTTCGTATCAACCCAGCTCAACCAAACTGGATCAACCGCGACCGCTTTATTTTGTCTGCTGGTCACGGCTCAATGCTCCTTTATGGATTACTTCACCTTTCAGGTTTTGAAGAAGTGAGCATGGACGAAATCAAGAACTTCCGTCAATGGGGTTCAAAAACACCAGGTCACCCAGAATTTGGTCACACAGCAGGTGTAGATGCAACAACAGGTCCACTTGGACAAGGTATTTCAACTGCGACAGGTTTTGCGCAAGCAGAGCGTTTCCTTGCAGCTAAGTACAACCGTGATGGTTTCCCAATCTTTGACCACTATACTTACGTAATCTGTGGTGATGGCGACTTGATGGAAGGTGTTTCTGCAGAAGCGGCTTCTTACGCAGGTCTTCAAAAATTAGAAAAACTCATCGTTCTTTACGATTCAAATGACATCAACTTGGATGGTGAAACAAAAGACTCCTTCACAGAAGATGTACGTGCCCGTTACAATGCTTATGGCTGGCATACAGACCTCGTAACAGACGGTACAGATGTAGATGCCATCTTTGCTGCTATTGAAAAGGCAAAAGCAGCTGGTAAGCCATCTCTTATCGAAATCAAGACTGTTATCGGTCATGGTTCACCAAACAAACAAGGTACAAATGCCGTTCACGGTGCTCCACTTGGTGCAGAAGAAACAGAAGCAACTCGTAAGGCGCTTGATTGGAACTATGGTCCATTTGAAATTCCAGCTGAAGTTTATGCGGACTTCAAGGAAAATGTCGCAGACCGTGGTGCTGCAGCCTACGATGCCTGGGTGAAATTAGTTGAAGACTACAAAGTAGCTCATCCAGAATTAGCAGCTGAAGTAACAGCTATCTTGGAAGGTCGTGACGTAGTTGAAATCAAGCCAGAAGACTTCCCTGTTTACGAAAATGGCTTCTCACAAGCAACTCGTAACTCATCACAAGATGCCCTCAACGCAGCGGCTAAAGTTTTGCCAACCTTCCTTGGAGGTTCAGCTGACTTGGCTCACTCAAACATGACCTATATCAAGGAAGATGGTTTGCAAGATTCAGTAAATCCACTCAACCGCAATATCCAGTTTGGTGTGCGTGAATTTGCTATGGGTACTATCTTGAACGGTATGGCAGCTCACGGTGGACTTCGTGTCTATGGTGGTACCTTCTTCGTCTTCTCAGACTATGTGAAAGCAGCAGTTCGTTTGTCAGCTCTTCAAGGACTTCCAGTGACTTATGTCTTCACTCATGACTCAATCGCAGTCGGTGAAGATGGTCCAACTCACGAGCCGATTGAGCACTTGGCAGGACTTCGTGCTATGCCAAACCTCAATGTCTTCCGTCCAGCAGATGCGCGTGAAACACAGGCAGCTTGGTACTTGTCATTGACCAGCAAGTCTACACCATCAGCCCTTGTTCTCACTCGTCAAAACTTGACAGTTGAGGAAGGAACCGACTTTGACAAGGTTGCAAAAGGTGCCTATGTGGTTTACGAAGCAGAAGGCTTTGATACTATCCTTCTAGCATCTGGTTCAGAGGTTAACTTGGCTGTTAAAGCTGCCAAAGAACTAGAAGCAGCAGGCACTAAGGTTCGTGTGGTTTCTGTGCCATCAACTGAACTCTTCGATGCACAAGACGCTGCCTACAAGGAAGAAATCCTTCCAAATGCCATCCGTCGTCGCTTGGCAATTGAAATGGGTGCAACTCAAGGTTGGTACAAGTATGTCGGCCTTGACGGTAAAGTCCTTGGTATTGACACATTTGGTGCATCAGCTCCAGCCCAAACAGTTATTGACAACTATGGCTTCACAGTAGAAAATGTTGTGAAATTAGTTGGCGAATTGTAATAGAAAATATCAGAGACAGCCTTTCGAGGCTGTTTTTGATATTTTTTTAAAAATTTTCTTGACAATATCGACAATAAACGATATATTAATATCTGTGAATATCAATGTTGCTCCCCCTACCTTCTCGACTGAGGAGGTATTTTTATATTTTTAAGGTAATAGAAGGGCAGCATTTTGAAAGAAATGTGTGACAAGGAAGAAGTAGTGTTAGATTCATTTTGATAGCAGAGAATAAAGAAGTGATTTTGAACTGTTATCAGGGCTGTGCTATAATAGATTTATGAACTATACACATGAAGAAAAAGAGTATTTTATGACTCAAGCATTGCAAGAAGCTAGAAAGTCGCTAGAAAAGGATGAAATTCCAATTGGTTGTGTGATTGTCAAGGATGGCCAGATTATTGGCAGAGGGCATAATGCGCGTGAGGAACTCAATCAGGCAATCATGCACGCTGAGGTGATGGCAATCCAAGAGGCTAACAATGTTGAGGGGAATTGGCGCCTGCTTGATTCGACCCTTTTTGTGACGATTGAACCTTGTGTGATGTGTAGCGGAGCTATTGGCCTAGCACGCATTCCGCAGGTCATCTATGGAGCAACCAACAAAAAGTTTGGAGCTGCAGGGAGCCTCTATGACATTTTGACAGATGAGCGGCTCAACCATCGTGTCAAGGTAGAAACAGGTATTTTAGAAGCGGAATGTGCCAATATCATGCAAGATTTTTTCAGACAACGCAGAGAAAGTCAGAAGGCTACTAAACTTATCATGAAGACGCAAGAGGAAGCGACTTCGGATAGCTAGTTAATATTCCAAACTTGCACTCTGGCCAAATTGTGTTATAATATTAAACGGAGCAACATTCGTGCGTGAAGCGGGTCAGGGGAGGAATCCAGCAGCCCTAAGCGAGGTCGAATGTGTGCTCTTTTTGCGTATAATCTAAAAATCCTTTGAAATCAAGCTTTCAGAGGGTTTTCTTTGTCTTATTTTTAGAAATAGGGGCAAAATAGGGGCAACTTAAGAAAACTTTTTGGATGCTCTGCTATTCTACTGAGGAATAAGGAGGAAAGCCTATGTTTTTATTTGCCTTTCCAGGTATGGGAAAAACGACACTTGCTAAGAAATATACAGATGTTGTGGACTTAGAAATGTCTGACATTAAGTACGATAATAGCAGTGTTCGCCATTTAACGAAAGAGGAGCGAAAATCCACCAAACGCCCACTGAAGGATAAACGCTATAAAACAATCTATGTCAATAAGGCCTACACTCTTCATAGACAAGGAAAGACAGTCCTAGTAGCGCTGAATTTTCTGATGAGAATGTTGCTGGCCATGTCTATACGCGGTGGTGTACCATTTCATATCTATATTCCCCACCCTTCTCTCAAAGAAGAATACCGCCAACGTTACATTTCAAGGGGCAACAACGACCGGTTCATCTTTGAAGTCATGTTTATTTGGTATCCTGCCCTCATTCCGCTTTACCTACTATCTAAGATTCTCCCGAAATGGATTACAGTAACCCAGTCGGGAGAGACTTTGGAGGATTATTACAAACGCGAAAATTTCGTTAGATTTTCACAAAAATTAAGATTTATACAACATATTTCATGAAAATAAATGAAAATTGATAAATTTCTTGAAAAAAATATGATAAAGCGTTATCATATTATGGTACATAAATGGAGGAAAAACATGACACATATTACATTTGATTATTCAAAAGTTTTGGGCCAATTCGTTGGAGCTCAAGAAGTAGAATACATGCAACCACAAGTTACCCTTGCAGACCAAATGCTCCGTCAAGGAACAGGTCCTGGTAACGACTTTATTGGCTGGTTGGATTTGCCAGAAAACTACGACAAAGAAGAGTTTGCTCGTATCAAGGAAGCTGCAGCTAAAATCCAAAATGAAAGTGAAGTTTTGGTAGTTATCGGTATCGGTGGTTCTTACCTTGGTGCTAAAGCAGCTATTGATTTCTTGAGCAATGCCTTTGTAAACTTGCAAACACGTGAAGAGCGCAAAGCTCCACAAATCCTTTACGCTGGAAACTCTATCTCATCAAGCTATCTTGCTGACTTGGTGGATTATGTTGCTGACAAGGATTTCTCAGTTAACGTGATTTCAAAATCAGGTACAACAACTGAGCCTGCCATTGCTTTCCGCGTCTTCAAAGAATTGCTTGTGAAGAAATACGGTCAAGAAGAAGCTAACAAGCGTATCTATGCGACAACTGACAAGGCAAAAGGTGCTGTTAAGGTTGAAGCGGATGCAAACGGTTGGGAAACCTTTGTAGTTCCAGATGATGTCGGCGGTCGTTTCTCTGTCTTGACAGCAGTTGGTCTTTTGCCAATCGCGGCAGCTGGTGCAGACATTGATGCCCTTATGGAAGGTGCAAACGCAGCCCGCACGACATTTACATCTGATAAGATTGCTGAAAACCAAGCTTACCAATATGCAGCTGTTCGTAATATCCTTTACAGAAAAGGCTATGTAACAGAAATCTTGGCTAACTACGAGCCATCACTTCAATACTTCAGCGAGTGGTGGAAACAATTGGCGGGCGAGTCAGAAGGTAAGGACCAAAAAGGTATCAACCCAACATCTGCTAACTTCTCAACAGACTTGCACTCACTTGGACAATTTATCCAAGAAGGAAATCGTAATATCTTTGAAACAGTTGTTCGTGTTGACAAACCAAGAAAAAATATCTTGATTCCTGACATGGCAGAGGACCTTGACGGTCTTGGCTACTTGCAAGGTAAGGACGTTGACTTTGTAAACAAAAAAGCAACGGACGGCGTATTGCTTGCCCACACAGATGGTGGCGTACCAAACATGTTTGTAACTCTTCCACAACAAGATGAGTTCACACTCGGTTATACCTTCTACTTCTTCGAGTTGGCGATTGCTATCTCTGGTTACCTCAATGCGATCAACCCATTTGACCAACCAGGTGTAGAAGCCTACAAGAAAAACATGTTCGCTCTTCTTGGAAAACCAGGATTTGAAGAACTCGGTGCAGAATTGAACGCACGTTTGTAAGAAAATGAAACTTTAAGCCCGCCTATCAGAGTTCGTGTTTCATACTCCCAATCTGGCCTAACGACTGTTGCGAACAGAGTTCGCTTCATTTCCAACCTCAAAAGGTTCACTGAACCTTTTGAGCTGTGCGGGGGTGTGAGGACGAACTCTTTTTCTATGTCTTGAGTTCTATCACACTCCCAGTTTTTCTTTGTTTATTAAATATGGTAGAATAGAGTCTATGAAAAGAGAGTTTTTTGTAGTTGGAGATGTTCATGGAAAGTTTGAACTGCTACTTGATATTTTGAAGAAATGGGATGAAGAGCGGCAACAACTGATTTTTCTAGGCGATTTGATTGACCGTGGAGAAAACTCAAAGGCCTGTCTAGAGCTGGTGCGACAGTTGGTCCGCGAAAAAGGTGCTATCTGTTTGACTGGGAATCATGAACGAATGTTTTTGGCTTGGCTGCGTGACCCCTTAGACCGCTACGATCACTATCGGAGAAATGGTGGAGATACGACTATCAATTCCTTACTGGGGCGTCCCTTGGATGCACCGGTAGATGGCCTGGTGGATGCCAATACAGTGATGGAACAATATGAGGACCTGATTGATTTTGTCAAATCTTGCCCCTATCATATGGAGACTGAGCGCTATATCTTCGTCCATGCGGGAGTTGATTTAACCTTACCAGATTGGCGTGAAACCAATAATCATGATAAGGTTTGGTTACGCACCCCTTTCCATGAGGCTGAAAATACCACAGGAAAAATAATTGTCTTTGGACATACACCTGTGTATAACCTCTTTCAAACTCAACTTCGCATTAGTCAAATCTGGACCAGTCCAGATGGGAAAATGGGAATTGACGGAGGAGCTGTTTATGGCGGAGTTCTGCATGGTCTAGTCTTGAATCAACAGGGATTGGTTAGAGATTATGCAGTGGGCTGTATGGAGTCGACCCAGTAGCTTACTGTAAAAATTTACAAAATTGCATGGTAATACATACTAGGGATATTAACAATTTTTAGGAGATGAATATGCTAATTTGTTCGGTATAAAATTTCTAGTCAATCTGGCAGATTACTATTGCAAGCTTATTAAGCTTTATCCGAGTGTTTAGTCAGGAATGGTATGAAATATCCCATCAAAACCTAGCGATTCTTATAATGATTCTGCATTTTGAGAGGGCTACTGGCTGTATATTCTAAAAAGATAAATTGTTTTCTAGATATACTTGACTTTCATACTTAAAAATAATATTATCTAGTAGTAATAAACAAAAGGAGTTTTATAATGAAAAAGAAATGGTTGCTGATTTTCTCAGCTCTTCTAACAGTTACTACTTTGGTGGCTTGTTCTAATAGTAAGGAAGAAACAACGTCAAAAAGCTCTTCAACGGAACAAACATCCACAACGAAATCCTCTACTAAAGAGTCTACATCTGAATCCTCGACTGTTACTTTAAAAGAGTCAACAGTGACTTATCTGGCAGATGCAGAGATTGATGCGATTCAGACTATCGGAGAATATAAAACATCATTGAACTCATTGATGGACTCTTATGTTGCTGACTTTGATGGGCTAATCGTTCAGTTACCAGAAGAAGCACAGACTACTTTAAAACCATATCGTGAGCAAATTGTAACGATGCTTGAACAACAAAAATCAGCACTGGATTCACAATTTGCGACATTAGGGGATGACTCGACAGTGATTCCAGAAGAAGCACGAGCTACTGTTTTGGATAGTTTAAAAACAGTTCGTGATCAACTAAAACAAACGATGACAACTGTGCATGAACAGGCACAAACATTATTAAATGAATAACAGAGAAAGATTTGGCTCCTGCTCAATGTTATTAGGTTAGCTAACTTAATAACATTGGGAACTGAGGGCCTCTTTTTCATTTTTTTGCATTTCTTCCCAAATTTTCAGAAAATTTTGATATAATAGAAAAAATATGATTTATAGATTGGAAATACTATGACTGCACAAAAAATGACTGCCCAAGAAATCATTGCCTTTATTGGTAATGCTGTGAAAAAAACGACTGTTAAGGTGACCTTTGAAGGTGAATTGGCTGGGCCTGTTCCTGCTGAGGTAACAAAGCTTGGCAATGTCCTCTTCGGTGACTGGAAGGATGTCGAGCCACTTTTGGCAAATTTGACTGAAAATGTGGACTATGTGGTCGAGCAAGACGGTCGCAATTCGGCTGTGCCTTTGCTGGACAAACGTAATATCAATGCCCGTATCGAGCCAGGTGCCATTATCCGTGACCAAGTGACAATCGGTGATAATGCCGTTATCATGATGGGTGCTGTGATCAACATCGGTGCGGAAATCGGCCCAGGTACCATGATTGACATGGGCGCTATCCTTGGTGGTCGTGCGACGGTTGGTAAAAACAGCCACATCGGTGCAGGTGCGGTCCTTGCAGGTGTCATCGAGCCAGCTTCGGCTGAGCCAGTGCGTGTTGGCGACAATGTCTTGGTTGGTGCCAATGCCGTTGTCATCGAAGGAGTGCAAATCGGTAGCGGCTCTGTTGTCGCAGCGGGCGCTATTGTGACCCAAGACGTCCCTGAAAATGTTGTGGTGGCAGGTGTGCCAGCCCGCATCATCAAGGAAATCGACGCTCAAACCCAACAAAAAACAGCCTTGGAAGAGGCTTTGCGGACACTCTAAGAGGTAGCTATGCTAGATTTAATCGCGACACACCGGGCCCTCCACCAGATTCCAGAGCTGGGCATGGAGGAGTTCAAGACCCACGCCTTTCTCATGGAAACCATTGAGAACTTGCTGGAAGATTGCTCTTTTGCCCAAGTCCGTACATGGAAGACAGGTATCCTGGTCTATCTGACAGGTTCTGCTCCTGAAAAGACCATTGGCTGGCGGGCAGATATTGACGGCCTGCCTATCGTGGAAGAAACGGACCTGGACTTCAAGTCCCTCCACCCAGACCGGATGCACGCTTGCGGACATGATTTCCACATGACCATTGCCCTGGGGCTTTTGGAGAAAATGGCAGAGCAGCAACCGAAAAATAATCTACTTTTCTTGTTTCAGCCTGCTGAGGAAAATCTAGCAGGTGGTATGCTCATGTATGAAGCGGGGGCTTTTGGGGATTGGTTGCCAGATGAATTTTATGGGCTCCATGTCCGACCAGACCTCAAAGTCGGTCAAATGGCCACCAACCGTGCGACCCTCTTTGCTGGGACCTGTGAAGTCAAGATACGGTTTACAGGAAAGGGTGGCCACGCAGCATTTCCCCATACCGCCAATGACGCCTTGGTGGCAGCCAGCTACTTTGTGACCCAGGTCCAGTCAGTGGTCAGCCGTAACGTTGATCCGATCGAGGGAGCGGTGGTAACCTTCGGCTCCATGCACGCGGGCACGACCAACAATGTCATTGCTGAAACAGCCTTTCTGCACGGGACCATTCGGGCCTTGACTCAGAACATGAGCCTCTTGGTGCAAAAACGGGTGCGGGAAGTGGCAGAAGGGATTGCACTGTCCTTTGGAGTAGACTTGGAAATCGAGCTCAATCCAAGCGGTTATCTGCCTGTGGAGAACAATCCCCAGCTGGCGGATGAACTGATGACCTACTTTGATGGTGTTGACGGAGTGGAGATGATTGATTGTCCACCTGCCATGACGGGAGAGGACTTCGGCTACCTGCTCAACAAGGTTCCAGGTGTTATGTTCTGGTTGGGTGTGGATACGCCTTATCCCCTTCACAATCCACGTCTCAGTCCCAAAGAGGAAGTGCTTCCCTTTGCTGTGGATAAGTTGAGCGATTTTTTGAAAATGAAAGCAAACTAGACTATTTTTTCCAGTCTTTTTCTGAAAAGAAAGGAGTTTCTGTGGATAAAAAGAGCATTCGGCAAGAGGTCTTGCAGAGTTTGAAAGACCTAACTAGTAGTCAGCGAGCAAGATGGAGCCAGCGGCTAACGGAACGCCTCCTTGCTTCTGATACTTATCAGGGCGCAAAGTCGCTTGGGACCTACCTTTCCATACCCCATGAGTTCGACACTTCTTACCTGATTGAGCAGGCTCAAAAGGATGGCAAGCAGATTTTCATTCCTAAGACCTATTCACAAGGGCGTATGGATTTTGTAGAATATAATCCTGATGATTTGGTGAAATCTAGGTTTGGAGTTTGGGAACCTGGAATTTATTCACAACCTGTGGATAAGTCTGTGGTTAAGTTGATTCATGCCCCTGGTTTAGCTTGGAATCAAGCGGGTTTTCGAGTGGGCTATGGAGGTGGTTTTTACGATCGCTACCTAGCAGATTATCAGTGGGAGACAGTATCGACCTTGGCAGACTTTCAAGTCTATGATTTCGAACCAGATGTATTTGATATTCCAGTAAAGGAGTTGTTGATTTTTGAAGAACTTTTTTGATAAGCGCTATCCTGTGACCAATGGCTTGTTGGCAGTCACGGCTCTTGTTTTTCTTTTGATACAAATATTTCGATTTGGGCAGACCACTACAGCCTATACGATTTTTGAATTCGGTGGTATGTACGGTCAAGTGGTGCGGTATGATCCGACTCAGTTGTGGCGCTTGATTTCTCCTATCTTTGTCCACATTGGTTGGGAACATTTTATCTTTAACAGCATTACCTTGCTTGGTTTGGGTTATCAATTAGAAGGGCTTTTTGGGTCCCGGAGGTTCTTTCTTCTCTATCTATTATCTGGTATTATGGGGAACCTTTTTGTTCTCTTTTTTACACCAGATGTAGTTGGCGCAGGTGCGTCGACCTCGCTCTTTGGCCTATTTGCAGCCATGGCTCTTTTGAGAAAATTTAGTCGTAGCCCTTATCTACAGGTTCTTGGTCAACGCTACATGGTCCTTTTGGGATTGAACTTGGTCTTGGGACTTTTTAATCCAACCATTAGCATGGCAGGACATATTGGAGGAGCTATTGGAGGATGCTTGGTCGTGATTTTCCTTCCACCTCTTGTGGAAAAGAATCTCTTTACAGGAAAACAGATTTTTTTCAGTTTCATTGGCTATATTGGCTTGATTGTTTTTCTACTAGGGATATTCTATTTGATATAAGAAAAAAACTAGCGATTGCTAGTTTTTCTTTTTATCTAATTTTTTACCAAGATCGATTAAGTATTGTTTCAAATCATCTTTTACTTGAGGGTGTTGGAGGGCGTAGTCGATAGAAGTTTTCATGAAACCGAACTTATCCCCAACATCGTAACGGTTGCCTTTGAATTCACGAGCGAAAACACGTTGCGTTTTGTTCAGAGTATCAATGGCATCTGTCAACTGGATTTCATTGCCGGCACCTGGTTCTTGATTTTCCAAGATATTGAAGATTTCAGGCGTTAACAAGTATCGACCGATGATGGCAAGGTCAGATGGTGCATCTTCTGGTTTTGGTTTTTCCACAAAGGTTTCCACACTATAGAGACCGTTGACACCTTCACCTTGTGGAGCGATAACACCGTATGCAGAAACTTCTTCATGAGGAACAGGCATAACAGCAATGGTTGAAGCATGTGTTTTTTCATAGTCGTTCATGAGTTGCTTGGTCAATGGGACAGCTTTTGTATCTGTGATGTCCATCAAGTCATCGCCGAGCATGACAACAAATGGCTCATTTCCGACAAAGGCTTTTGCTTGAAGAACAGCATCACCAAGTCCACGTGGATGGCTTTGACGAATGAAGTGTAGTCGAATGCCTGTTGTCTCATCAACAAGTTTCAACAAATCATTTTTGCCTTTTTCTTTGAGGTTATATTCTAATTCAAAGTTTGAATCAAAGTGATCTTCGATAGAACGTTTTGACTTACCAGTGACCACCAAAATATCTTCAATACCTGAACGGAGGGCTTCTTCAACGATAAATTGGATGGTTGGCTTGTCAACGATTGGCAACATTTCTTTGGCAAGAGCCTTAGTAGCAGGCAAGAAACGTGTTCCCAAACCTGCAGCTGGGATAACGGCTTTTCTAACTTTTTTCATAAGTATGTAATCCTTTATAATTTATTTTTTGTGTTTAATAAGAATCAATGCCATTCATTTTCATGGCGGAATTCACCCGTCATGATTTCTTTGATGGCATCTTCAATACCTGCACCTTGGTAGATGACCTTGTAGATTGCTTGGGTAATAGGCATGTAAACATCTAATTCTTGAGCCAACTCATAGGCTGCCTTAGTTGTCGAAATACCTTCAATCACCATTCCCATGTTGCGTTCTACATCTTCGAGTTTTTCACCGCGACCGAGCTGATCTCCAGCTCTCCAGTTGCGGGAGTGGACAGATGTACCGGTAACAATCAAATCACCAACACCAGAAAGACCGCTGTAAGTCAGAGGATTTGCGCCCATAGCAACGCCTAGACGTGTGATTTCTGTCAAACCGCGAGCGATAATAGCTGCCTTGGCATTATCACCATAACCAAGTCCGTGTAAAGCGCCAGCGCCGACAGCAATAATATTTTTAAGGGCACCTGCTGTTTCTACACCGATGACATCATTATTTGTATAAAGTCGGAAGTAGTGGTTGCTGAAAAGATTTTGGACGTAGCTGGCTGTTTCCAAGTCTTTTGAAGCTGCAGAAATCAAGGTCAAATCACGGACGATAGTCTCTTCTGCATGACTTGGCCCTGAAACCACGACGATTTCAGAACGGAGTTCAGCAGGAATTTCTTCCTCCAGTACCTCAGACAAGCGCTTGTGACTATCAGGCTCTAAGCCTTTTGAAGCGTGCATGACAACTACCTTGTGTTTGAGAGCTTGTGCGACTTGCTTGGCAACTAGGCGTGTTACCTTGGTTGGCACAACGAAAAGAACCGCGTCAACACCGTCCAAGGCTTCAGTCAAATCCTTATATCCTTTGATGTTTTCATCTAGGATAACACCCTTGAAATAGCGCTTATTTGTATGTTCTTTATTGATTTCGTCGATTTGTTCGGGGACATTGCCCCAAATACGGACAGTATGACCGTTGTCGTTGAGAACTTGTCCTAGGGCGGTGCCCCATGAACCGGGTCCCAAGATGGCAATGGTTTGTTTGGTCATAAAAAATCCTTTCTAGTTGGTGTAATTTAGATATATTATACCATAATTGATACATAAAATCTTATATAAGTTATACAGTATATATATTATGGTTTTTGAGTAAGTAATGGTGCTGAAACAACAAAATATTTTCAGAAAAGAGCAAACGAAATAATTGACAATAGTTCCTAAGAGAACTATAATAGTTCTCATGGTAATTATTTTCGTAGAAAGGAGCTATTATGGGACACACTATTGCAGATTTTCGGAATCTATTAAATCAGATTGAACAAATCAGTGAAACCATTGCAAAGGAATATGATGTGGAACACCTAGCTGGACCACAGGGATGGGCTCTGCGTTTCATAGCAGAACGGTCTGAAGTTGAAACCTTTGTCAAAGACATTGAAGCGGAGTTGAAGATTTCCAAATCCGTTGCCAGCAATCTAGTTAAGCGAATGGAGAAAAATGACTTTATTCAGGTTTTACCTTCTCAGTTTGACAGACGCTACAAGCAGTTGGTCTTGACAGAGAAAGGTCGGAGCAAGATTTGTCACCTAAAATCCTTCCATGAGGAGATGCACCATTCTCTCTTTCGAGGTATTCAAAAGGAAGAATTTGATTTGATCAGACAGGTAGCCAATCAATTAAAAGAAAATATTCAACACTATAAGGAGAAGAATCATGTTTAAAGAAGCCATTTTACGTTACAAATGGTATGCCTTGGCATCGGTCTTGTTGACGTCTATTGTCGTAGCAACGACCTTGATGCAACCTAGTTATTTACAGGATGTATTGACTGCTGTCTTGGCCAATGATAAGGATGAGATTGTCCGTGTCGGTAAGTTCCTCTTGCTGATTGCGGGAATTGGTCTCTTGGCTGGTCTGACCAATACAATCATGGCAGCTAAGATTTCTCAGGGAGTGTCTGCGGATATTCGTGAGAAGACCTTTCGGAAAATTCAGAGCTTTTCTTATGCCAATGTAGAGGAATTTAATGCAGGGAATTTGGTGGTTCGTATGACCAACGACGTCAACCAAATTCAGAACCTTGTCATGATGCTCTTTACGATCTTGATGCGGGTACCTCTGCTCTTTGTTGGTGCCTTTATCATGGCAGTGCGCACTTTGCCAGAACTTTGGTGGATTATCGTGCTCATGATCATCATCATCATGGGAATCATGGCAGTCGTGATGGGCTTGATGGGACCGCGCTTTGGTAAATTCCAGTCCCTGATGGACAGGATGAACAGCATTGCAAAGGAAAACCTCCGTGGGATTCGTGTGGTTAAGTCCTTTGTACAGGAGAAGAATCAATACGCTAAATTTAAAGAAGTATCCAATGAGCTTTTGGATCTCAACCTCTTTATTGGTTATGGTTTTTCTATCTTGCAACCTTTGATGATGTTTATCTCCTACATGGCGATTTTTGTGTCGCTTTATCTCGTTTCAGGGATGTTAGACACTAATATCGAAGCAGTTGGGGGCTTTACTTCCTTTATGAGTTACCTCATGCAAATCATGTTTGCGATTATCATGACTAGCTTTATGGGGATGCAGGCTTCACGTGCTGCTATTTCCATTAAACGTTTGAGTGAGGTTTTAGATACAGAGCCAGCGATGACCTTTAAAGATGGTGCAAAAGAGGACTTGGATGGACGGATTGTCTTTGACAATGTTAGCTTCACCTATCCGCATGACACCGAGCCAACCTTGAAAAATATCTCCTTTGAGATTGAGTCTGGTCAGATGGTCGGTGTGGTTGGTGCAACGGGTGCGGGTAAATCAACACTAGCTCAGCTCATTCCGCGTTTGTTTGATCCACAGGAAGGGACTGTGTCAATTGGCGGTCGTGATTTGAAAGACATCAGTCAGGAAACCTTGAGAGATACAGTGTCTATCGTTTTGCAAAAAGCTATTCTCTTCTCAGGGACCATTGCGGACAATTTGCGTCAAGGTGCACCTGGTGCAGATTTGGAACGTTTGGAGCGGGCCACAGGTATTGCCCAAGCCAAAGAATTTATCGACCGCTTGGATGATACCTATGAGAGCCAAGTAGAAGAACGTGGAAATAACTTCTCAGGTGGTCAGAAACAGCGGATGTCCATTGCGCGTGGGGTGATTAGTGATCCTAAAGTCTTGGTACTAGATGATTCGACCTCAGCCCTGGATGCCAAGTCTGAGAAACTGGTCCAAGAAGCCCTCAACTATGATTTGAAGGGGACAACAACGGTCATCGTTGCTCAGAAGATTTCTTCTGTTGTCAAAGCTGATAAGATTTTGGTTCTTGATGAAGGTCGCTTGATTGGTCAAGGAACACACGCAGAATTGGTAGCGACAAATGACGTCTACCGAGAAATTTACGAAACACAGAAAGGGAAGGAGGCTTAAAAGGTCCGGGGGACCTTTTAAGGTGGGAGTTTTAGAAAGCGAAAAGCTTTCCAACGGAGGAGCAAGTGCAGTCTATATAGTACGATTGTATTTGAACTCGGTCGGAAAGCTTCGAAAAAAGATAAACCGCCTAGCGTTTCGGGACGCGGCGTTGGTTTCCTATTTTTCGGTCGCTTTCTGGACGACCTTAGTATCATGTTATGAAAACACTTAGATTTTTCTGGTTTTATTTTAAACGCTATAAGCTGTCCTTTGCTGTGATTTTTCTAGCCATTGTGACGGCGACTTATTTGCAGGTTCAGACGCCTGTTTTCCTGGGTAATGCGATTGCAGAGATGGGGAAAATTGGTCAGGCTTATTTTGCTTCGGTGCAAATGGGTCAGTCAGATTTCAAGCCTGACCTAGCTGATTTTAATGGGGTTATGCTCAATCTCTTGTTGGCCTATGTGGCGACGGTGGTGTCGACCCTGGTTTATACCCTGCTCTTTACACGCATCGTTGCTCATTCAACCAACCGTATGCGAAAAGGTCTGTTTGGTAAGTTGGAACGCTTGACAGTTGCCTTCTTTGACAGCCACAAGGATGGAGATATTCTTTCTCGTTTTACCAGTGATTTGGACAATATCCAAAATGCTTTTAACCAGTCCTTGACTCAGGTAGTGACCAATATCGCTCTTTACATCGGTATGGTTATCATGATGTTCCGTCAGGATACTCGCTTGGCTTTGGTAACTATCGCATCTACGCCAGTTGCTTTGATTGCCCTAGTGATTATCATTCGCCTGTCACGGAAATATACTGATAAGCAACAGGCTGCGGTGTCTAAACTCAATGCCTACATGGATGAGAAGATTTCAGGACAAAAAGCGATTATTGTACAGGGTGTGCAGGAAGAGACTATTGATGGTTTCTTGGAGCTCAATGAAGAAGTTCGTCGCACAACTTTCAAGGGACGTTTGTTTGGTGGGATTCTCTTTCCATTTATGAACGGTATGAGCTTGGTTAATACTGCCATTGTTATCTTTGCAGGTTCCAGCATTGTTCTCAATGATAGCTCGCTGGAAACAGCTGCCGCACTTGGTCTGGTCGTGACTTTTGTTCAATATTCGCAACAGTATTACCAGCCAATCATGCAGATTGCATCTAGCTGGGCAGAATTGCAGTTGGCTTTCACAGGTGCTCACCGTATTCAGGAAATGTTTGATGAGCCTGAGGAAGTTCGTCCTCAAAACGCTCCGCTATTTACCGAATTAAAAGAAGGTGTTGAAATCAAGGACATCGACTTTGGCTACCTGCCAGGTCAGAAGGTCTTGGACAAGGTGTCTATTTCAGCTCCTAAGGGCAAAATGGTGGCGGTCGTTGGTCCAACGGGATCTGGTAAGACTACTATTATGAACTTGATTAACCGCTTCTACGATGTCAATGGTGGTAGCGTGACCTTTGACGGTCGCGATATTCGGGAATATGATTTGGATAGTTTGCGGGATAAGGTCGGTATTGTCTTGCAGGAGTCGGTACTCTTCTCGGGTACTATTGCGGACAATATCCGCTTTGGTGATGAGAGTATTTCGCAAGAAATGGTGGAAACCGCAGCTCGTGCCACCCATATCCACGACTTTATCATGAGCTTGCCAGAGGGCTATGAAACCTTTGTGACCGATGATGAGAATGTCTTCTCGACAGGTCAGAAACAGCTGATTTCCATTGCCCGTACGCTCTTGACAGATCCACAGGTCTTGATTTTGGACGAAGCAACGTCTAACGTTGATACCGTAACGGAAGCCAAAATCCAAAAGGCCATGGAGGCCATTATCGCAGGACGGACCAGCTTCGTCATTGCCCACCGCCTCAAAACCATTCTCAATGCGGATGAAATCATCGTCCTCAAAGACGGAAAAGTCATCGAGCAAGGCAATCACAGCCAGCTCCTTAAACTCAATGGCTTCTACGCCGAACTCTATCACAATCAGTTTGTGTTTGAATAATCCACTTCGAAAACCACAGACAGACCTTGTTGACTAAATGACTTCAGTGGTGGATTTCAGTTTGTTCCCATGAAAGGTTAGAGGAACAGAATTGTATATGTGTCGCATAGTCCGATTTTGATTTTCATTGAATATAAGAATGTGAATAGCAAAAACCAGTCAATCTATTTCTGTGATTGACTGGTTTTTAAGTATTTGCCCTATAAGACTTTAAGATTAAATTGATAAATTCAGTCTTGTAAGATGGATTTTTTTGGAATGTTTTCATACTTCATCTGATACAGCTTATTTGTAATTTCCTTGTTAGTGAGTCGTTGATGACTAGGAGTCATTTTTTGTTACTAAGAAATAAGCAACTGAAAAACCGACACTAATCCCTAAGGTAATCCACCATTTGAAGGGTTGGTGCAACATCCAAGAACGGAGTCCACTAAGTAGGAAAACGATTAAGTGGAGGCCAATCAGAGTGAAAACTGTTGATTTTTTATGAAAAAGATTGGTTCGTTTCATAACTGTTTACCTCTTAAAATAAGTTTACCATTCAAAGTTTATTCGTCCATTATTCGGTACTTTATCATGTTGGTCCCAATAAGTTGCTATATGATGACCTGGTGAAAATAAATTTAATGCAAAATCCAGTACCTGATCAGATATCAATATTGACAAGCCGTAGCGAGTAATTACTTGTCTTAAACTTTCTTTTGCTGCTCGTTTACCGACAGTTTTAATTGCTCCTGCAATTCCACCAGCACCTACACCTAGTAATGCACCGAGTCCAGTATCAATTAAAGCCCCCATCTGATCAACAGTGATTCCTTGCCATGGAGAACGAGATAGGGCGTTGCTTTCTATAGGAATAGAGTAATCTCCAACAAGTTGTTTTTCAAGGGCTTTACGAATAAATGATTTTGAGACGGTTGGGTGATTACGTTTTACTTCTTCAACTAGCTGGTCTTTTTCTAATTCTGACATTTGTCGAGGTTTTCTATCATTAACTGCTGTATGATGGTGTGTTCCTTGAGCCTCAGCTAACACTGTAATTGTTGGGAAACTGCTAGAGGTTAACAGTAACAGTGTGGTAGCGAGTACGATGCGTTTAAATGATTTTTTCATGATAATGTACCTCCTTGTTGAGATAGACTAAAAAAACGAATTATTTATTTCTTTTGATAAGTTCGAAACTGCTTATCAAGTTAAAGTTTAT
The DNA here is from genome assembly GCF_044427445.1 of Streptococcus sp. 2020WUSS084. NCBI lineage: Bacteria > Bacillati > Bacillota > Bacilli > Lactobacillales > Streptococcaceae > Streptococcus > Streptococcus sp. 2020WUSS084. Next base: position 176,542 of record NZ_JAOTGC010000003.1, read on the forward strand.
CTAATGACAAAGTATATAGCTAAAAAATGTTATGAGATATAGCTTTTGGGTCATAGTTTAACAAGATGTAGCACAAATGCTTAACCATCTTTTTTATACTCGTGTAAAGTGTGTATGTATCTACTTCCTCTCTCCTCCACCCAACATATGGTTTCCAGTCATTTTCCTCCTTTCCAGAGTGGAGAGATGGCGGTAGCTTATTTATTTGTTGAAGATTGGTACAATCAGATTCCATCCATCTCCTAAAAGTTGAGGAGCTAGAAGGATGGTTGAGTAAGTTAAAAGCAAAAGATAGTTTTTCCAAGTTTTCATAAGAGTGCCTCCTCTCTTCATTTATTTTTTTGTTTTTCTTTATCATTATGGTATCATAAAATAAAACGTTTTCATAAAAATGTAAACATTTCTCACATTTTTTGGAGGTCTTGTATGAAATGGGATTTTGGGACAGTCTTAAAAGAAATTCGTCAGTCCAAAGGACTTAGTCAGCAGGAAGTTTGTGGAGATTCCTTGTCACGGACGACCCTATCAAAAATTGAAAATAACAAGGAGTATCCCTCTATTCACCATTTTGCTCATATCCTCCGTCAGTTGGATATGACCTTTGCGGAGTTTGACTACATCTGTCACGCTTATCAGCCTTCGGAGCGTTCTTCTATCATCCATCACTTTGAAAATCTGAAAGGACGATTTTTTTCCGAATTAGGTTGTCAAGATTTTTTGTACCAAGTAGAGCAGTATTTGAAGAAGCAAGAAGATATACGGGTTCAACGTATTGAGCAACAATTACGCTTAATCTTATCTATTTATCAAACGGGAGATGGGGAGCGAACCAGACAGTTGGTGCAAGCACTCTGGAAGGAATTGGAGAAGTCAGACACTTGGTATTTAGCTGACTTTCGTAAGTTGGGGTTGGTACTTCCTATCATTCCTGTATCTCATTTGAAAGGCTTTGTAGATAAAATCTTGCTTTCCTTGGACAAGTATAAGGACTTCAGAGATGTACAGGTTAGCCAGTTTGCTTTTGTTTATAATCTATCGACCGTTTTGCTGAAAAATGGGGAGTACTCACTAAGTATGTCTGTTATGGAGAGAGTTTACGCCATGGCTCAGGAAAGTATGCGGATTGATTATGTAGGTATGGCCAATGTTCGCATGGGTATCTTTCAGCAGGATAGAGGGATGGTGGACAAGGGGCTTGCCATTCTTCAAGCTGCGGACTTGCTGGAAATGGTTGAAAATGTAGAGAAAGAAGTCGAGGAATATTGGGATGTTTTTGGTTCGGAAGCGGTTTGAACTGATTGAGCTAGTTTCTAGTAGTAGCACCTGTTGGTCGGGTGTTTTTTTACTGAGTATCGCAGGCTTTGACGAATTAGTGTATAATAGTCCTATGATTGGAATACGAGTTTACCTTCCCTCGCAGTGTCTATCTTCGCAAGGTTGACCAAGACTTGTGGCTACGTGCAGCTCGCTTTGATGACGAGTACGCCTTTCCCTTAACAACACTTTTTGCATTTGTGACGAAAAATGCGAATGAATCTGTAGTAGGGAGTAAGCCCTAAATAATTAAAGAGGCAAATATGAAGGAATTACAATTTTTAATTTACCGAGCAGAAAATGACCAAGAAAAGGCTAGTGTTATTGTCAGTGACGAGACGATTTGGGCCAGTCAAAAGGAAATGGCAAGATTATTTGATGTTGGTGTACCAGCTATCAGCAAACATTTGAAAAATATTTTTGAAGAAGGTGAGTTGGATGAGGGAGCAACTATTTCCAAAATGGAAACAGTTCAAATCGAGGGGACTCGCGAGGTCATCAGGCAGGTTGATTATTACAATCTCGATGCCATCATTTCCGTCGGTTATCGTGTCAATTCTCAAAAGGCTACTAAGTTTAGGCAGTGGGCAACAACTGTGCTTCGAGAATACATGATTAAAGGTTTTGCCATGGATGATGAGCGTTTGAAGCAAGGCGAAAACCTGTTGGAAAAAGATTATTTCCGTGAGCTCTTAGAACGAGTTCGTTCTATCCGTGCTAGTGAACGACGAATTTGGTTACAAATCACAGATATTTTTGCAGAGATTGCGATTGATTATGACGCTAATAGCTTGATGACTAAGCAATTCTATGCTCATGTGCAAAATAAATTTCATTATGCGATTACAGGTAAAACAGCTGCAGAAATTATTTATGAAAAGGCAGACCACACCAAAGCGAACATGGGATTGGTAACCTGGAAGCACTCTCCTGACGGACGTATTTTGCAATCGGACGCTCTTGTGGCTAAAAATTATCTGAACGAAAAGGAAATTCGTTCGCTGGAACGTAGTATTTCGGGCTACTTTGACTATCTGGAGCGACAAATTGAGCAAGGAAAAACTCAGACCATGCAAGATTTGGCAGATAGCATTGATCGATTTTTAGCCTTTCAAGATTATGAACTTTTAGAGGGGTATGGTCAAATTACAAGGCAGTCAGCCAAGGAGAAAGCTCGGTCAGAATATGCAATTTTTAATAAAACCCAAAAGATAAATTCTGATTTTGAAAAATTACTAGAAGATTTATCCTCAAAATAAGCATTCGAAAGGAAAAATATGAAAATCCGTGGTTTTGAACTGGTCAGCCAGTTTACTGATGAAAATTTATTGCCAAAACGTGAGACAGCCCACGCAGCAGGTTACGACCTAAAGGCTGCGGAGAGGGTCAGCTTGGAGCCAGGAGAGATTAAACTGGTGCCAACGGGTGTCAAGGCCTATATGCAGGCTAACGAGGTCCTCTATCTCTACGACCGTTCGTCCAACCCTCGCAAGAAGGGGCTGGTCCTGATTAACTCGGTTGGGGTTATCGACGGAGACTACTACGGCAATCCAGCCAATGAAGGTCATATCTTTGCCCAGATGCGAAATATCACAGAGGAGACCGTCGTGGTGGAACCTGGCGAGCGAATTGTACAGGCTGTTTTTGCACCCTTCCTCTTGGCTGACGGCGACCAGGCCGACGGCGTTCGGACGGGCGGATTTGGTTCGACGGGGAAGTAGGAGGAAATCATCATCGCTAAGAAAAAAACAACCTTTGTCTGTCAATCCTGCGAGTACCACTCACCCAAGTATCTGGGCCGTTGCCCCAACTGTGGCTCCTGGTCTAGCTTTGTCGAGGAAGTGGAAGTCGCTGAAGTCAAGAACGAGCGGGTCAGCCTGACAGGTGAGAAGACCCGTCCCATGAAACTCAATGAAGTTTCCTCCGTTCAAGTGGCCCGCACCAAGACCAACATGGAAGAGTTCAACCGTGTCCTCGGTGGCGGTGTGGTGCCAGGCAGTCTGGTCCTGATCGGAGGTGATCCAGGGATTGGTAAATCCACCTTACTTTTACAGGTATCGACCCAGCTTTCGACCATTGGCACCGTCCTCTATGTGTCGGGGGAAGAGTCTGCCCAGCAGATTAAGTTGCGGGCGGAGCGTTTGGGCGACATCGACAGCGAGTTCTATCTCTATGCGGAGACCAATATGCAGAGCATTCGGACCGAGATTGAGAAGATTAAGCCAGATTTCCTGATTATTGACTCTATCCAGACCATTATGAGCCCTGACATCTCCAGCGTGCAAGGCTCTGTCAGTCAGGTCCGTGAAGTGACCAATGAACTCATGCAGATTGCCAAGACCAACAACATCGCAACCTTTATCGTCGGTCACATGACCAAGGAGGGAACCCTGGCTGGACCGCGGACCTTGGAGCACATGGTGGACACCGTTCTCTATTTTGAGGGCGAGCGGCAGCACACCTTCCGTATCTTGCGGGCGGTCAAAAACCGTTTTGGCTCCACCAACGAAATCGGCATTTTTGAAATGCAGTCGCAGGGTTTGGTCGAAGTCCTCAACCCTAGCGAAGTCTTTCTGGAAGAGCGTCTGGACGGGGCGACTGGCTCTGCGATTGTCGTGACCATGGAGGGCACCCGCCCGATCCTTGCAGAAGTGCAGGCCCTGGTGACCCCAACCATGTTTGGCAATGCCAAGCGGACCACGACAGGCTTGGATTTCAACCGTGCCAGCTTGATTATGGCGGTTTTGGAAAAACGGGCAGGCCTGCTCCTCCAAAACCAAGATGCCTACCTTAAGTCAGCAGGCGGTGTCAAACTGGATGAGCCAGCTATTGACCTGGCGGTCGCAGTTGCCCTTGCCTCCAGTTACAAGGATAAGCCGACCAACCCACAAGAGTGCTTTATAGGCGAAATCGGTCTGACAGGTGAAATCCGCCGCGTCAATCGGATTGAGCAACGGATTAACGAAGCCGCCAAATTGGGTTTTACCAAGGTCTATGCCCCTAAAAATTCCCTGACAGGTATCAAGGTGCCCAAGGAAATCACCGTTATCGGCGTGACAACCATTGGCGAAGTCTTGCAAAAAGTATTTAAGTAACAAAAATATTCGGGAGTGACAGCTAGTCGCTCCTCTTTTTGCGACAAATAGTTGGGAATGTGATAAGCTAGGTCTAACCTATTTCTGAAAATTTCAGAAATTCTCATCAGACAAGGAGGTCCTATGTCTTATTTTCAAAACTTTATGAAGGCCAACAAGGCCTATGTTGACCTGCATGGTGATTACCATTTGCCTCTTCGTCCAAAGACCAAGGTGGCTATCGTGACCTGTATGGACTCACGGCTTCACGTGGCGCAGGCCTTGGGCTTGGCTCTGGGTGATGCCCACATTTTGCGGAATGCGGGTGGGCGCGTGACGGAGGACATGATTCGCTCGCTGGTCATTTCCCAGCAGCAGCTCGGCACAAGGGAAATCGTGGTGCTCCACCATACAGACTGCGGTGCCCAGACCTTTACCAATGAGGACTTTGCGGTCCAACTCAAGCGGGATTTGGGAGTGGATGTGGCTGGTCAGGACTTTCTTCCTTTTACAGACATTGAAGAAAGCGTGCGGGAGGATATTGCTCTCTTGAAACAATCTCCGCTCATACCTGACGACGTTGAAATTTCTGGTGCGGTTTATGATGTGGATACGGGTCGTATGACAGAAGTTATATAGGAATGCTCAGGAAATTCGGTTTTTCCTGTAAATTTTATCTGAATGGCCGAGAAATCCTTGACAAGTTTTTTTGAATGAGATAAAATTGTATTATCACAACAGAACAAACAAAGAGATAAATGATACTTAGTTTATTTTAGCTTGTTCTAGGTTTATTATGGCTATCCTGTGGTTAACAGGATCTTTCGTAAAAAATAGGAGTCAACTATGTCAGACAATCGGATGAAATATACTATCGATAGTAATATGCAGTTTCCTTTGGTGGAAATCGCCTTGGAAGCTGGTGAATCAGCTTATATTCAACAGGGGAGCATGGTCTACCATACGCCGAGTGTGACCTTGAATACCAAGCTCAATGCGCGTGGTGGTTCAGGTTTTGGTAAATTGATGGGGGCCATCGGTCGGTCAATGGTATCAGGCGAATCTATGTTTATCACGCAAGCCATTTCCAATAGTGACGATGGAAAAATTGCCCTTGCGCCTTCAACACCAGGTCAGGTTATTGCCTTGGAACTTGGTGCAGAGCAATATCGACTAAATGATGGTGCCTTCCTGGCCCTTGATGGTTCTGCTCAATATAAAATGGAACGCCAGAGTGTTGGGAAAGCTTTCTTTGGTGGTCAGGGTGGACTCTTTGTGATGACGACAGAGGGGCGCGGAACACTTTTGGCGAATGCATTTGGTTCTATTAAGAAGCTGACTTTGGATGGTGGAAGCATCACCATCGACAATGCTCATGTGGTTGCTTGGAGTCGTGATTTGGACTACAATATCCATATGGAGAATGGTTTCCTCCAATCTATTGGTACAGGTGAAGGAATCGTTAATACCTTTACTGGTTATGGAGAAATCTATGTACAGAGTTTGAACATTGAGACCTTTGCTCAGGTCATTGGCAATCATATTGTCGGTGCAGGTGGTGACGGTGGTGGTGGAAGCACATCATTGCTGGATGCGATTTTTTAAGAAGAAAAACTCTGCAATTTTCAAAATCATATAATAAAAATAAAGTCCCTCGCGTAATGCAAGGGACTTTTCTTAGTTTATTTCTACCACTTACCTGTCTAATTTTGCCACTTACTGAAATGCCCTTGTAATTGGATGTCGAACTGGTATAATAGAGCTATCAAAAAGGAGGGAGCTATGAAAGTTAGGATTGAATTTGATGACAGCTTAGATCAGGTTGAAGTTGTTATCCGAACCAGTCAGCTGGGACCAGAGATTGAACAGATTCAGCAAGCTTTGCAACAAGTTAGTCGTCCCTCGCTTGTTTTTTACAAGGGGAGCAGCGAGTATTTTCTTTCATTGGGTGACATACTTTTCTTTGAAACGGACGGAACCAAGATTTTTGCTCATACAGGCGATGATGCCTACGAGGTTAAGATGAAGCTCTATGAACTTGAGGAGCATTTGCCCATCTACTTTTGTAGGGTAGCTAAGTCAACCATTGTCAATAGCAAGTTAGTCTATTCGCTAAATAAGTCCTTCTCGGGCACCAGTCGGATCTCCTTCTATAAGACTCACAAGGAAGTCCACGTTTCGCGACATTATTACCATTTATTAAAAGAAAAGTTACAGGAAATGAGGTAGGAAGATGAAAAAATATGGTTTAGGGATTGCCCTGCTGGTCCTAGCAGTCTTGGTCCTAGTTAGGGATTCACTGGGTTTGCATTTAGCTATGCCATTTTGGACAACAGTCTGGTTTGTTTTAACCTTTGTGACTGGTTTTCACCGCTTGGTGAAGCTGGATTGGCTTGCCAGTGTCTTTTGTTTCGGGCTAGCTTTTATAGCTGCCAACTCTGTCTATGAATGGGTGGAATTTGGGACCTGGAATATGGTTCTGTCACTTGTCCTGCTGTGCCTTGGCTTGAAACTGATTTTTAAACCCAAGAAGCGCAGACCGGCTCATGGAGTTGGTACAGGGGTGATTGGCGACAAGGGGCGTGATACAGCTTTTGGTTCCTCGACTCGTTATATCCATGAGGAGAATTTTATTCATGACAGTGTTGATGTAGCCTTTGGATCTAGTACGATCTATTTTGATCAGGCGGTGATTCTAGATGATAAGGCAGATTTTTATATCGATGCGGCCTTTTCAAATATCACACTCTACCTGCCTACTGACTGGCAAGCGGTAGTAGAGTTGGATAGCGCCATGTCAACAACTAACAATTATGCATCTGAGCCAAAAGAAAAGGTTCTCTTGGTAACGGGTGATATGGCATTTTCTACATTAAATATTTACTCTATGTAAAAGAATAATCACAGAGGAAAGTCTAGCCAGGCTCCTCTGTAAGACAAAATATCTGAATATTCTGGAAATTAAACAAAGAAAGGGATTATCATGAAAAAGATTTTGAAAAATGCTACCTACCTATGGGTACTGACGGCGGATATGCTGTCCAATTTTGGCGATGTTGTCTATTATCTGGCCCTGATGAACTATGTCTTGCTGGTGCCCAACAGCCGTCTGGCGCTGGCAATCGTGACCTTCTCAGAAATCTTCCCTAGCTTTATGGGCCTCTTCACAGGCTATCTGGCAGACAAGACAGTCAACAAGATTGGCACTATCAAGCTGACCCTCCTCTTTCGTGTGGCCCTCTACGTCATCCTCGGATTCTGCATGGGCTTTGAGCCAGCCCTCTGGATTGTCGTGGTAGCTGCAACTTTCAATGTTTTTGCAGACTTCGCTGGCTTCTATGAAAACGGCCTCTATACACCTCTGGGATTGCGCGTAGCGCCCAAGGAAGAGCGGGAGCAGTACTCGGCCTTTCGCCAGACCGTTACCAGTATCCTCAACATCGCCTTTCAGGCCCTCTCTGCTCTCTTGGTCGGCCTCCTCTCCTACCAAAACCTGGCCTTTCTCAACGCCGGCACCTTTTTAGTCTCCCTCCTCATCATGCAGTTGCTGACGCCAGCCTTTCGCAAACTCCTGACGGAGCAGCCTTTGAAAATAGCAGAGCAGCCGAGCCAGTCCGATCCAGAAACCAAGGGTCCGGGCATTCTAGCCTCTTTCAAGCAAGCCATCGTGGAGCTGCGCAAGATCCCCGAGTTCCGCCTGGTCTTGATTACCAACCCTCTTATCAACGCCTGTGGAGCGATTCTCTATCCTATTCTGGTCCTGCTGATTAGCGAAGACCCAGGCCTCGTCTTCCTCAATGTTGAAACAACCCTTGCCCTGACTATTCTAATCTTCTTTATCGGACATATTCTGGGCTCGACCTTGGTCTTTACCCTTTTCAAAAAGACCAGCATGGTGACGCTGGAAGTGGCAGCCACCTTCTCTCTACTTGGCGTTTTTGTCGGAATGTTGCTACATCAACTGCCAATTATTTTCTTCTTCCTTACTACAATGGGAATTAGTTCTGGAGCTAGTGGACCTAAGTTTAACGCTAAGTTTGTCAATTCTATGCCAGAGGAGCAGTTGGCGACCATTGGCGGAGCGGTATCGACCTACTTCATGTTGGGCCAAGCCTTTACTCGATTGTTGGTTTCGGGTTTGGTCTTAATCTTGACTGTCAATCAGATTAGCGGACTTTTCCTAGCTGCAACTGGTTTGTTAGTCCTCTATGTCTTCTACTGGCTGGCACGCAACCAAAAAACACCTCAAAATCCGCCCAACTAGGCTGATTTTTCTGTTTTCTTATGCATATCTATGCTATAATGTTCTTGATTGAAATTTTACAGGAGAGAAACATGACTAAACCAATTCGCGTGCGTTACGCACCAAGTCCAACGGGACTTTTACATATCGGAAATGCTCGTACAGCATTGTTTAACTATCTTTTTGCCCGTCATCATGGCGGAACGTTCCTCATTCGTATCGAAGATACAGACCGCAAACGCCATGTGGAAGACGGCGAGCGTTCTCAGCTGGAAAACCTGCGTTGGTTGGGGATTGACTGGGATGAAAGTCCAGAAACCCATGAGCAATACCGTCAGTCTGAGCGTTTGGATATTTACCAAAAGTATGTTGATCAGCTCTTGGCAGAAGGCAAGGCCTACAAGTCTTACGTGACAGAAGAAGAGTTGGCGGCGGAGCGTGAGCGTCAGGAAGCTGCAGGCGAAACACCTCGCTATATCAATGAATACCTGGGTATGTCTGAAGATGAAAAAACGGCCTACATCACAGAGCGTGAGGCGGCTGGCATTGTCCCAACTGTCCGCTTGGCTGTCAACGAAACAGGTATCTACAAATGGAATGACATGGTTAAGGGCGAAATCGAGTTCGAAGGTGGCAACATCGGTGGTGACTGGGTTATCCAGAAACGTGACGGTTACCCAACCTACAACTTTGCCGTGGTCATTGATGATCATTTGATGGAAATCTCGCACGTTATCCGTGGGGACGACCACATTGCCAATACGCCTAAGCAATTGATGGTCTATGAAGCACTTGGTTGGGAAGCACCAGAATTTGGTCACATGACGCTTATTATCAATTCTGAAACTGGTAAAAAACTGTCTAAACGTGATACCAACACCCTTCAGTTCATCGAAGATTACCGTCGTAAAGGTTACATGCCTGAAGCTGTTTTCAACTTTATCGGTCTTTTGGGTTGGAACCCTGGTGGTGAGGAGGAAATCTTCTCCCGTGAGCAATTTATCCAACTCTTTGACGAGAACCGTCTCAGCAAATCGCCAGCTGCCTTTGACCAGAAGAAAATGGACTGGATGAGCAATGAGTACATCAAAAATGCTGATTTAGAAACTATTTTCAACCTTGCCAAACCATTCTTGGAAGAAGCGGGGCGTTTGACAGACAAGGCGGAGAAATTGGTGGAACTTTATAAGCCACAGATGTCATCTGCGGATGAAATCGTTGGTTTGACAGACCTCTTCTTCTCAGATTTCCCAGAATTGACTGCGGAAGAAAAAGAAGTGATGGCAGGTGAGACTGTTCCGACTGTTCTCAACGCCCTCAAGGAAAAATTGGAAGCCATGACGGACGAAGATTTCCAACCAGATAATATCTTCCCACAAATCAAGGCTGTCCAAAAAGAGACAGGTATCAAGGGCAAAAACCTCTTCATGCCAATCCGTATCGCTGTCTCAGGCGAAATGCACGGACCAGAGTTGCCAAACACCATTTACCTGCTCGGCCGTGAAAAATCCATCCAGCATATTGACAATATGTTGAAATCTTTGTAAGACAAGTAATCCCCGCTGTCCTGTGACGGCGGGGATTTTGCTAGTAGTTCGATAATTTTTCCTCAATCTGCTGGAGTAGATTTTCTAGATTTTCCTTCTGTTCTTGGAGCAGGAGGATTTGTTTTTCACGGTCGGCAATTTCATCCAGTATGACCTGTTTGTTTTCTTTTAGCTGTTCGAGACTGCCGCATTTGGTGTCATGTAGTTCCTTGATGCGGATAATGGCTTTGACGGATAAACCTAATTGGCGAAGTCCTAGGATATTTTCTAGGTTGTTGATTTCTTCTTCGTTCCAGTAGTAATTGCCGTCAATCAGTTGCGGTTGTAAGAGTCCTTGTTCTGTGTAGAAACGAAGCGTATCCCGTTTGATACCGAATTGTTGCATGACCTGTCCTGTTTTCATAATGTCCTCTTGACAGGGGCTTAGCCCCTCATGATAAATTGATAGGGAAAGGAGTTCTAGATGATTATTGTTGTTAAATGCTTGATTGTGCTCTACTTGGGGCTACTGCCTGTATCTGCTTGGGTATATCGCAAGCAACTTCCTAACTGGTTACTGGTTTTATATGCTTGCCCAGTTCTGCTCAGTTTATTGGGCTGGCAGACAGTTTGGGGATGTATCTTGGGTTTAATCTTAGCTTGCGGGGTGAGAGTGATAGGCGGTCGTGTTCTTTTTGGAAAAAAATCGTCTCAGTCACTTTTTATCTCATCTTTTACTGAGTTTCATTCTCACTCTGGCTCTTTTAGCTTTCTAAAAACAAGCTCTTCACATAGTCCGTCTGCCTTGGAATGACTAGCTCTGTTTCCAGAAAATCTTTCAAATTTTCTTGTGGGACCCAGATGTAGTTGCTGGTTTCGTTGGCTTGGAGTTGGATAGCAGCTTTGTCCCAGTCGGTTTCAGCCCAGTAGCAGTGGAAAATGCACTGATCGTCATGGGCGACAAAGTGTGTATGGTGGCGGAGCTGGTCAGCTGTCAGCTCAATGCCTGTCTCTTCGCGGACTTCGCGTAAAATAGCCTGCTCTGCTATTTCCCCAAACAATGCCGAACCTCCTGCTGTCGCTTCATAATAGTCAGGGTAGGAGGGCTTGGTGCTGTCGCGTTTCATGAAGAGGGTGCTGCCGTCGCGGTGGCGGATGATGCACTCGACGACCAGGTGGTAGAGGCCGTGGGGAATGGATTCTCCGCGTGTGAGGGTGTGGTCGGTCAAGTGACCGTCGGCTGTGTAGGCATTCCAAGTTTCCATTTCATTCTCCTGTCAATTTTGTAGTTATTCAGTATAGCACATCTGTAAGTGTAAGGCAACATGTTTTGTTTTTGTACGGACAAGTGTTATACTGGGGCTACTAACTCAAAGGAGAAATCAATGCAAACCATTATCCCACATCTCTGGTACGATACAGAGGCAAAAGAAGCGGTAGCTTTCTATGTAGAACTCTTCGGTGGCAAGATTGACTGGACCTACACCATTACGGATACGCCTTCGGGTGATTCGGATTTGATTCAGTTTCAACTGGGCGATATGACCTTGGCAGCTATTAGTGCGGGTCCATACTTTAAGCTCAATGAGTCCATGTCCCTTATGGTCAATGTAGCCAGCAAGGATGAAGTGACACGTTTGTACCAAGCCTTGTCAGAAGGTGGTCGTATTCTCATGCCTTTGGGAGAATATCCCTTCAGCCCTTACTATGTCTGGTTGGAAGACCGCTTTGGTCTGTCTTGGCAACTGTCTTATGCACCGGACTTGGACAAGCCTTATCAGTTTGACATCTGCCTGCTCTTCTCACAGGAACAGGTTGGTTTGGCTCATCCTATGTTGGACTACTACAAGGACAAGCTCCCTCAGGCTAGTGTTGGCCAACTTTCCTACTATGGCGAAGGTGAGGCTGCTGTTGAGGCTGCCAAACTGAATTATGCGGAACTTCTTGTCGGTGGACAGAAACTGATTGTCATGGACCACGGTTACGGTGGCGAAGCTTCATTCAACGAAGCCTTCTCGCTCATGGTCTATGTAGACAGTCAGGAAGAAGCGGAGAGCTGGTATGAAAAAGTGTCAGCAGTTCCAGAAGCGGAGATTTGCGGTTGGGCCAAGGACCAGTTTGGGATTTCTTGGCAAATTGTGCCGCGTATTTTGATGGAGGCATACGATACGGCTAGCCCAGAAAAGGTCAAGGCAGTCAATGCAGCGGTGATGACCATGAAACGTTTGGACATTGCGGTTATTCAAGCATTGCTAAACTAGCAGATGATAACGGAGACTGCCCAAATTTCAAGTTGAAGTTAGCCACCCAAAAGAAATTCACTTGGCGACTTGTAGTCCAAGCATTTTTTAGGGTAGTTGTTAATCCAATTTTCGATAAAAGCGACTTCTTTCGGAGTCGTTTTCTT